>CAZYLP010000372.1:0-8427 GCA_964648345.1 uncultured Planctomycetota bacterium | reverse complement strand
GACGTCGCAGCCGCGGCCGTCGGTCAAGCGGCGGACCTCGTCCTGGAGCCTGGGCACCGCGGTGCTCCCTCCGGTCGCCCTGTCGCCCTCCTTCATGACGACGACATCGTGCGCGCCGTGGAACACGAGCGACTCGGCCTTGGCCTCGCTCGTCGTCGCCGCGATCGACCGGCAGCCCGCGCGGCGGATGAGCTGGAGCGCGTGGATCCCGACGCCGCCCGAGGCGCCCGTCACGAGGACGGTCTCCCCGAACGCGAGGCGGCCGCGGCGGAAGAGCGCGCGCTTCGCGACCGCGGCCGTGCAGTGGAGGAAGCTCGCCTTCGCGAGGTCGAGGCCCGCGGGCACCTTCACGAGCGTGCCCACGTGAGCGAGGCACGCCTCCTGGTAGCCGCCGTCCACCGTCATGGCGTAGGACCAGGGGCTCCGCTCGCAGCGCGTCTCCTCGCCCTCGCGGCACTGGGGGCACGCGCCGCACGGCGGACGGTGCGTCGTCACGACGCGGTCGCCGGGCGCGAAGTCCTGGACGCCCGGCGCGACGGCGAGGATCTCGCCGGCGATCTCGTGGCCGAGGACGCGCGGGAAGCTCGAGAAGGGGTAGAGCCCGCGACGGTCGATGAGGTCGCGGTAGCAGACGCCGCACGCCGCGACCTTGAGGAGCACCGTGTCCGGCTCGGGGACCGGGAGCGGTCGGTCCTCGAGGCGGAACGGGGCGTCCTTCTGATCCAGGACGACAGCTCTCATGTTCGGGGCGCTCTCACGGGCCGAGCAGCGGCCTCAGGCCGACGTAGCAGATCATGGCGACGAGGCACGAGACGGGGATCGTGAGGACCCACGCGACGAAGATGTTCCCCGCGATGCCCCAGCGGACGGCCGAGATCCGCTTCGACGCCCCGACGCCCATGATCGAGCTCGAGATCACGTGCGTCGTCGAGACGGGCGCGTGGAACAGGTGCGTCGCGGCCTGGATCACCGCCGCGCCGGCGGTCTCGGCGGCGAAGCCGTGGATCGGCTTCAGCTTGATGATCTTGTGGCCCATGGTCTTCATGATGCGCCAGCCGCCCGCCGCGGTCCCGAGACCGATCGCCGACGCGCACGCGGCCTTCACCCAGAGCGGGACCTCGGCCTGGCCCTTCTTGTCGAAGACGAGCCAGTCCGGGAAGGCGCCGTGTTGCTGGAGCTTGTAGTAGCTCACGCACGCCATGGTCACGATGCCCATGGCCTTCTGCGCGTCGTTCGAGCCGTGCGAGAGGGCCATGCTCCCGCTCGAGATGAGCTGGAGCGCCTTGAAGCTCTTGTTGACCCGGGTCGGCGCGAACGGCTTCACGATCCAGGTGAGGAGGACCATGATGAAGAAGCCCGAGAGCAGGCCGAAGAGCGGCGAGAGCACGAGGAACTTGACCGTCGTCACGACGCCGTTCGGCTTGTCGGGCCGGTGGACGAAGACCTCCATGAGCGGACCGGAGAAGCCGACCGCGAAGACGCGGTGCATGATGACCGCGCCGCAGAGTCCGCCCACGAGCGCGTGAGAGCTCGAGGACGGGATCCCGAAGTACCACGTGATGAGGTTCCAGACGATCGCGCCGACGAGCGCGGCGGCGATGACCGTCTGCGTGATCGTCGCGGGGTCCACGATGTCGCCGCCGATCGTCTTCGCGACGCCCGTGCCCATGAAGGCGCCGATGAAGTTGAACAGGCCCGCCATGAGGACGGCGGTCCGCGGCGGGAGCACGTTCGTCGAGACGACGGTCGCGATCGCGTTCGCCGTGTCGTGGAATCCGTTTATGTAGTCGAACGCGAGCGCGAGGCCCACGACGAGCACGAGGAGGAGCAGGCCCTCTCCCATTGTCGGTTGTCTCCGGTCAGCCGTTCTTCACGACGACGGAGCGCATGAGGTCCATCACGTCCTCGCAGGCGTCGATCGCCCGCTCGAGGGCGTCGAGGATCTCCTTCTGGCGGATGAACTCGACCGTGTCCTTGGGCGGGTCCGCGAACAGGCGGGCGAGCTCGGCGCGGTAGATCTTGTCGGCCTCGTTCTCGAGCGTGTTCACGTGCACGAAGTGAGTGTTGATCTCGTCCGACTTCGAGAGGTCGGAGAGGAGGCACACGCAGCGGTACACGGCGCGCGCGCACTCCTGGTAGATCCGGATCTGCTCGCGCATGGGCTCGGAGAGCGCGGCGAGCCGGTAGATGACGATCCGGTTCGCGCAGCTCTCGGCCGAGTCGAGGATCGAGTCGAGCTCGGAGCAGAGCGCGTGCAGGTCCTCGCGGTCGAGCGGCGTCACGAAGGTCTTGTCGAGCTCCTCGTAGAGGAGGTGGGCGAGCTCGTCGCCCTCGTGCTCGATGCGGCGCATCTTCTCCGCGACCTTGAGGTGGTCGTCCATCGACTTCGCGTTGCGGAGCTCCGCGAAGACGTCGGCGCCCTCCTGGACGTTCTTCCCGATCGACTGGAGGTACGTGAAGAACTTGTTCTCGGTCGGGAGGAGGAAGCTCACGAGCTTGTCGAGGAACACGGAACCGCTCCTTCAAGGGAGCGAGATGAAAGCAAAACGGCCGCGTCCGCGATAGACGCGGAGCGCGGCCGTTCTTACCCCGACAGAATCAGGTCTCCTTCTTCTTCTTGCGCGGCGGCGGCTCGTCGCTGCCGGTCTTCTCGACGATCTTGACGGACTTCGCGTACTTGAGGAAGTCCTCCTTGAACTTGTCGACCGTCTTCTCGCCGCCCGAGAGGCGGAGGATCCAGCCGCCGTCCGGCCCCTCGATGAAGACGTTGACGACCTTCGTCCACTTCTTCTCGGGCTTCTCGTCCTTGTTCTTGCCGCGCGGGCGCGCCGCGAAGTTGCCGGTCAGCTCGGCGACCTTGCCCTTGACGCCGTTCGACTCGAAGGACTCCTCCTTGAGGGCGCTCTTCTCGAGCTTCTTGCCGTCCTTGTCCTCGAACGCCTTGACCCAGCGGTCCTTCTCCTTCTCGTAGTCGGTCTGGCCGACGAAGAGGACGACGACCGCGGTCTCCTGCTCGCCCTCGACGGGCTCGAGCTTGAAGTGGTGCTTCTGCGCACCCGAGCCGCGCGCCTTGTCGTCGCCGAACGACGCGGGCTTCTCGAACGCGAGCGTCTTCTTGCCCTCGGGCTTCGGCTCTTCCTTCTTGGGCTCCTCGGGCTTGGGCTCGTCCTTCTTGGGCTCCTCGGGCTTGGGCTCGTCCTTCTTCGGCTCGTCACCGCCGCCGCCGCCGCCCATGTCCTGGGCGAAGGCGGTCGCGGGCGCGACCAGGGAGAAGGCGACGAGCGCCGTGAGCCACCACTTCTTTGACAGCACGTGAACCTCCATCAATCGGGGCAGAGTGTAGCGAAAAGAGGTACGTGACCACGAGACAGGTGTTTGTGAGAAATGTGCAAGACAGGCGCGGTCGGCGACCCCTTTATTCACCCCGACGAAGGCGGCACCTAATCCAGGCGCTTTCTGGCTTTCTCCAGCGCCGGACCGAGCTTCTCGACCCACTTCGGAACCCGCGTTTGCAGATCCGCGAGCTTCTCCACGCAGGCCGCTTCGAGGTCCACCTCGTAGCGCGATGCGAGCTCGGCGAGCGCGACGGAGATGTCGGCGAGCTCGCCCGCGAGCTTCTTCTTGTCGAGCGCCTGGCCGTAGCCTTCGTGCTCGAGGACGAGCTTCGCCAGCTCGCCCGTCTCCTCCATGAGCGCGACCGCCGCGAGGACGCGCGGGTGGGCGACGAGCGCGAGGAGCGCCGTCGTGCGCCGCTGGAACTCGGCGATCGAGAGGGACGGCTCCGTCAAGCGCCGCCCCTGGGGGCGCGCTTGACCATCCGGAGCCGGCGCCCCCCGTTGTCGTGCACGACCTCGTCCATGAAGAGCCGGATGAGCATGAGCCCGCGGCCCTGCACGCCCTGGATGCTCGTCTGCACGGAGGCGAGCGACGCCGGGTCGAAGCCCTGGCCCTTGTCCTCGACCGTGAACGTCGCCTCGGTCGGCGTGATCCGCACGGAGACCGAGACCGTCTTGTTCGTGAACCTCGGGTCGGCGCGGCGCGCGCCGTACGCCTCCTCGAACGCCTCGCGGTCCTGGCGGTTCTTGACGTACTCCTCCGTCAGCTGGAGCGAGCCGTGGATGACGGCGTTCGAGAGCGCCTCCTCGAGGGCGACGTCGAGGTTGAGGAGGTCCTGCGCCTCCACGATCCCGAGGTCGGAGAGGCCGTCCGTCAGGTGCGGCAGGATCGCGCGCGCGAGCTCGAGCCGCGCCGGGATCTCGAAGGTCTTCGTGGACTCCTTGAGGTAGCCGAGCGAGACCGTCTTCCCGCGGCGCGCCTGGGCGAGCTCGATGCACTTCCTCACGACGCCGAGGAACTCCTGCGTCTTGAAGGGCTTCTTCAGGTAGTTCGTCGCGCCGGCGCGGAGCGCCTCGACGGCCGTCTCCTCGCTCCCGTGCGCGGTCATCGCGATCGCGGGGAGGTGCGGCCTCATGCGGCGGATCGCGCGGATGAGCTGGATCCCGTCCATGCCGGGCATGCGCACGTCGGTGACGACCACGTCCACGTCGCGCTCGGTCTTGATCATGTCGAGCGCGTCCTTGCCGTTCGTGGCGGCGAGGCACTTGTAGCTGGGCGCGAGGAAGCGCTCGAGCATCTTGAGGACGTTCGCTTCGTCCTCGACGAGCAGGATCGTCGCCGTCGGGTCGGCCATGCGATGTAGTTAGGCCGGACACGGCGTGGCACGCAACGGGTCGTCCGGGTACCTTCACCGCGTGGCGGACGCCCCCGCGCAGATCCAGATCCGTCTCGCTTACTGGGGCCCGCCCGGAACGGGCAAGACGGCGTCCATCGAGCGGTTCGCCTCGGCGACCGGGACCCGCCAGCCGGTGCTCTCGTTCAACGCGCCGGACGGCTCGACGCTCCTCTACGACTACCTCCCCTTCGACATGGGCCTCCTCGAGAAGGCGAACGCCGCGCTCGAGATCGAGCTCATCGCCCTCCCCGGGGCCCAGCGCCACGAGCTCGCGCGGCGCATGCAGCTCTCCGGGGTGGACGGGATCATCTACTGCGCGGACGGCCGGGACGAGAAGGTCGAGGAGACCATGGCCGGCCTCCGCCGCCTCGACGAGGCGCTCCGCTCGGTCGGGCGCGACCTCGACAGCGCGGCGGTCCTCATCCAGCTCGGGAAGCAGGACCTCGTCGCGAGCAGCGACGGGACGCGCACGTACGCCGCGGTCCGCGAGTGGATCAGCGAGAAGCGCATCGTCAAGGCCTCGACCCGGACCGGCGAGGGCGTCGTCCAGGCCGTCAAGATGGCCGCCGCGCTCACGCTCGCGCGCGAGAAGGACGCGATCGAGGCGCGGCGGAACAACGCGCCTCCGCCGCGCGTCGAGGTGCCGCCCGACCTCGAGGAGGACGTGGCCCTCGCCTACAAGCTCTACCTCCGCTCCTTCGCGGGGCGCGAGGCGCTCGGCTCGCCGCACTCGGAGCTCTTCTTCGGCCGCGTGCTCCTCGAGCTCGGAGCGGTCGGCGAGCACGAGCTCGAGGAGGCGGTGCGCCTCCGCGCCCAGGCGATCGACCTCGCGCTCGGGGTCTCGCTCGAGGAGGTGCTCAGGAACAAGGACATGGTGGACGTGGAGCGCCTCGTCCGCGCGCACCGCGTCCGCGCCGCGGCCGAGGTGATCCACGAGGAGCTCCTCTACGGGAAGCTCGCGAGCGAGCACGGCGTCGTCCCCTTCCAGCGCGTGAAGCGCGCCATGCTCGTCCAGAGCCGGCGCAGCTTCATGCACTCGCTCGGGCACATCCTGACGCGCTCGGGCCACCTCGACCGCGCGGGCCACTTGAAGATCGTGAAGCAGCTCCTCCAGGTGCACCAGGGCGAGCTCATGCGCGAGAAGAAGCAGCTCAAGGCCGCGGCCAAGCCGCGCGAGGTCGTCCAGAAGGTCTCGGACACGCGGAAGGTGCGGCCTCTCTTCGGCTCGATCGCGCTCAAGCACGGCTTCATCACCGAGGCGCAGCTCGACGAGTGCGTGCGGGAGCAGCGCGGCCTCGAGGAGCGCGGCGAGCGCTGGTTCCTCGGAGCGCTCCTCCAGCGGAAGGGCTACCTCGGCGGCGACGAGGTCTCGATCATCTGCAAGACCCTCGAGGACGAGATCGCGAACGACCACATCGAGGGCTACCAGATCGTCGCGCCGCTCGGCCGCGGCGCCATGGCGCTCGTCTACGCCGCGAAGCAGCTCAACCTCGACCGCATCGTCGCGCTCAAGGTCCTCGACCCGAAGCTCCTCTTCGAGACGGAGTTCATCGACCGCTTCGTGACCGAGGCCCGCGCGGCCGCGCGGCTCAACCACCCCAACATCGTCCAGGCCTACGACGTCGGCTCCTCGAAGGGCTACCACTACTTCGCCATGGAGTACGTCGAGGGGGTCACGCTCCGCGAGCTCATCGAGCAGGGCGGCAACCTCGGCCGCGTGGACGAGCAGATGGCGATCTACATCGTCCGCGAGGTCGGGCGCGCCCTCCAGCACGCCGAGATGCACCGGCTCGTCCACCGCGACATAAAGCCCGGCAACGTCATGATCTCGCGGAACGGCGTCGTCAAGCTCTGCGACCTCGGCCTCGCCCAGCGGACCGACGTGCGCGAGGGCGTGAAGGACGACGGCGTCATCCTCGGCTCGCCGTACTACATCTCGCCCGAGCAGATCGAGGGGCGGCCCGACCTCGACTCGCGCGCCGACATGTACTCGCTCGGCGCGACGCTCTTCCACATCGTCACGGGCCGTTCGCCCTTCGTCGGGCGGACGCCCGAGGACGTGTGCCTGAAGCACCTCTCCGACCCGGTGCCCGACCCGCGCGAGTTCAACCACGCGCTCACGCAGCGGATCATGCCGGTCATGCTTCGCATGATGAAGAAGGACCGCGAGGAGCGGCACCCGAACATGGCCGAGCTCATCGCGGACCTGAACCGCGTGCTCGACCCGCAGGTCTCGGACGACGAGCGCTCGGAGGACCTCTCCGACCGCGTGAAGGAGCTCGCCCCGAAGCGGCGCGCCTGAGCTAGCCCGCTCGGCTGCCCGAGCAGTCCATGCCGACCGTCGAGCCCGAGGGGTTCGCGACCTCGCGCGGCAGCGGCGCGGCGCGGCCGCAGGTCGGGCAGCGATCGTCTTCCAGGAGAAGGAGCGCGCGGCAGGAGTCGTTCGGGCACTCCTTCTTCGCCGCCGCCTCGAAGGCGTACATGCGGTCCCGGAGGATCCGGTCCTGGTCGGGCGTGATGCGCTTCTCGGTGCGGAAGAGCGCGGAGAGCCGGATGAAGCCGCGGCCCTCGGCGTAGAGGTCGCGCTGCTTCACGAGCGCCTCGGCCGCCTCGTGGCGGTCGATGAACCCGGCGCGCGCGGCCACCTCGGCGTAGATCTTGTCCTCGGCGCGCGCGACCCGGTACCGGGCGAGGCGCGCCATGCGCGTCGCATCGCACGGCGCGACGAGGCCGAGGTCGGAGACGACCCGGGCCACCGGCCGGCGCTTCGCCTTCGAGAACGCGAGGACTCGCGCCCCGAGAGCGGCGTCGAAGCATCGCTTCGCTATGGCGACGGAGATGAAAGCTTCGTCCTGACGAGTACCCACGAACCCCCTCAAAAGCTCCTGATCGACTCCGCTGAACTCTGCAGCGTCCGTTTGCAAGGCCCTCGCCAGTCGCAGCCGCACCCCCAAGTCCCTGTTCCACCGTTTTTTCTCGCGCCAGCTCCTTGTTTCTTCTCACCTGTTCGGAACGAAAGCGAGACGATCGACCGTCCTCTGGCAGACCGTTTCAGGGGGTATCCCGAAAGGCGATCGCGAGGCGGTCGTCGGAAGTCGTTTCCGATTTGCGACATCGGGAGCGCCGCGCCAGACGCGACGCGAGCCGCGGGTCTCGGTCCGGTAGTGAACGCGGCGAGACCAGGGCGGCTCAATCGAAGTCGTCGTAGTCCTCGTCGTGTTCGCCCGCGGCGGGCCCCTTCTTCTTCTTCGGCTTCGGGGCCTCGCCGACGAGGGCGTCGGTCGTGAGGAGGAGCGTCGCGATCGAGGCCGCGTGCTCGAGCGCCGTGCGCGTCACCTTCGTCGGGTCGAGGACGCCCTGCTTGACGAGGTCGCCGAACTCGAGCGACTGCGCGTTGTAGCCGTAGCTCGTGTCCGAGGACGCCAGGATCTTGTCGACGACGATCGAGGGGTTCGTGCCCGCGTTCTGCGCGATCTGGCGGACCGGGGCCTCGAGGGCGCGCTGGATGATCTCCGCGCCCACCTTCTCGTCGTGGCCGAGCTTCTCGGAGGCCGCCCCGATCGCGCGCGAGGCGCGGAGGAGGCCGACGCCGCCGCCCGGGAGGACGCCCTCCTCGACGGCCGCGCGGGTCGCGTGGAGGGCGTCCTCGACGCGGGCCTTCTTCTCCTTCATCTCGCTCTCGGTCGCGGCGCCGA
>CAZYLP010000371.1:0-8465 GCA_964648345.1 uncultured Planctomycetota bacterium | reverse complement strand
GCTCGTCGACGGCTTCGCGCGCTGAGAGGCCGTGAAGCTCGGCGCGTACGAGGTCCTCGGTGTGCTCGGCCGCGGAGCGGCGGGCGTCGTCCACCGCGCGCGGGCGCCCGACGGGGGCGAGGTCGCGGTCGCGACTCGAAGCCCGAGACCATCATCTTCGGCAACGCGGGCGCGCCGCGCGGCGCGGACCTCGGGATCGCGAAGCGGCCCCGGCGTCCGGGCCCGACCTGCGCCGCCCGCACCGGGGCGGCGCCTGGGACTGCATCGAGCGCGGTTGCCGCGCGACCTTCAGGCTCGGGAGCGCGCCTCTACGGCGTCGAGGCCGCTCGCGGCGACTCCGCGACGCAGAAGATCGCGTCCGAGGCGCGGAGCCAGACCGCGACCCTCGAGTCGCGCGTGAAGGCGAGGTCGGAGCCCGCGACGAGCGCGAGCTTCTTGAGACCTCTCACGTCGAGGAACCGGATCTCGGAGCGGGTCACGGGCTCGCCGTCGGCCCCGTTCTGGATCGCGAGGAACCGGCCGTCGGGCGAGAAGACGAGCCGCCACGGCCGCGGCCGCCCCGGCTCGAACGTCCGGGCGAACGACGGGTGGCGCGGGCCGGCGTAGACCTCGGCGAGCTCGCGGCCCGTCTTCACGTCCGTGAGGACCGCCCACTGCTCCCCGACGATCGAGGCGAGCTTCGTCGAGTCGGGCGAGAAGGCGTGGATCCCGCAGTGCCAGCGGAGGACGCGCACCTCCTCGAGGGACGGGACGTGGAGGAGACGGTCGAGCTCTTCATCGCGCCCGCCGGCCACGAGGTAGCGGCCGTCGGGCGAGAAGACCAGCGAGCGCACCCCGCCCGTGAAGCCCTTCGCGCGGGCGAGGACGGCGCCGCTCGCGGCGTCGCGCAGCTCGACGACGCCCGCGGCCGTCCCGATCGCGACGACCGCGCCGTCCTCCGAGAACTCGGCCGCGCTCGCGGGCTCGAGCGAGACCCAGCGCGCGAGACCGCTCCGCGCGTCCACGAGCGCGACGCCCGCCCGCCGGACGAGCACCGCGGAGGCGTCCGGCGCGACGGCGACGCACGGCCCCTCGATCCGCGTCCGCACGGAGCTCTTGACGAGGTCCCACGAGGTCGCGTCCTGCCCCCACGCGAGGAGCGAGCCCCCGTCCTTCGCGAGGCGGAGGTGGTCGGTCGAGCCCTTCGTGCCCTGGAGGACGCGCAGGCCGTGACCGACGTGCTGCTCGTTCAGCACGATCGCGTGGAGCTCGTGGACGGTCCCGTCCGCGCAGCCCGCGAAGACCCGCGAGCTCGTGGGACCGAACGCGACCGACTGGACGCCGGGGACCCGCGCGACGAGCGCCGCCCCGGAGCCGAGGTCGCGGACCGTGACCTGGCCCTCCGAGAACGCGGCGACGCGATCGCCCTCCGGGCTCACGGCGAGCGCGCGGAAGGCGGACACGGCCATCTCGACCGGACGGGACGTGCCGTCGTCCTCGGGGCGCAGGAGCCGCGCCGCGAAGGGCGGCGGCGGCGGCGGCGTCGTGCACCCCCCGAGGACGACGAGCGCGAGGACGACGAGCGCGAGTCGCGCGGCGAGCTTCACGCCGAGCACTGTATCTAGCCGATCGCGTCCTTGCCGAAGTACGGGCGGAGGACGGCGGGCACCTCGACGCTCCCGTCCTTCCGCTGGTACGTCTCGAGGATCGCGAGGACCACGCGCGGGCAGGCGACGCCCGAGCCGTTCAGGGTGTGGACGAAGCGCGGCTTGTTCGTCCCCTCCTTGAAGCGGATGTTCGCGCGCCGGGCCTGGAAGTCCGTGAAGGTCGAGACCGAGCTCGCCTCGAGCCACTCCTTGGCGGCGGGGGCCCAGACCTCGAGGTCGTAGGTGCGCGCCGACGCGAAGCCCGTGTCGCCCGAGGCGAGCTCGAGGACGCGGTACTCGAGACCGAGGAGCTCGAGCACCTTGCTGCAGTGGCCGAGGAGCTTCTCGTGCTCGGCGTCGCTCGTCTCGGGCGTGCAGAAGCGGACGAGCTCGACCTTGTCGAACTGGTGCACGCGGCGGAGGCCGCGCGTCATCTTCCCGGCGGCGCCCGCCTCGCGCCTGAAGCAAGGCGTGTAGGCCGTGTACGTGATCGGGAGGTCCGCCGCGGCGACGACCTCGTCGGCGTGGAGGTTCGTGACCGGCACCTCGGCCGTCGGGATCAACCAGAGGCCATCGCGCTCGATCTTGTAGAGCTCCTCGTCGAACTTCGGGAGCTGGCCCGTGCCCGTCATGCTCTTCGTCGTGACGACGAAGGGCGGGCTCACCTCGAGGTAACCGTGCTCCTTCACGTGGAGGTCGAGCATGAAGTTGATGAGGGCTCGCTCGAGCTTGGCGCCCTGGCCGCGCCAGAGGACGAAGCCGCTCCCCGAGACCTTCACGCCGCGACCCTGGAGGTCCACGATCCCGAGCTTCTCGCAGAGCTGCTCGTGGGTCTTCGGCTCGAAGTCGAACGTCTTCCTCGTGCCCCACGTGCGGCGGACCGTGTTCGCCTCGGGGCCGCCCTTGACGGCGTCCTTGTGCGGGAGGTTCGGGATCTGGAGGAGGAGCGCGTCGAGCTCGGTCTGACACTCGGCGAGCCGCTTCTCGACCTCCTTCGTGCGGTCCTTCACCTCCCGGCTGCGGGTCTCGTGCTGAGGATCGACGGGCTTCTTCTCGCGCTTCGCGGCGCCGATCTTCTCGCCGAGAGTCTTCGACTCGTTGCGGAGCGTGTCGAACTCGAAGGTGAGCTTCTTCCTCTCATCGTTGAGGCCGCACACCTTCGCGACGATCTCGAGGTCCTTGACGCCCCGGAGACGCAGCCCCTCCTCGACGAGGCCGCGGTTCTCGCTCACGAAGTTCTGGTCGAGCATTGGTTTCCTTGGGCTCCTGAGATGGTGAACGCGCCGACGGAGTGCGCGATCATAACAGAGGTTACGTCGAACTCGACGCCGGCTTTCGAACGCGGCCGCACCTGCAACTCGTTGCGTTGCCGGCATTTCTTCGAGGGGGTCCGCCTTCCTTGACACGCTAACCCTTGACTTGCTAACGTTCCCCCCTCTCACCGCGCGCACTGACAGGGTTCGAGGGGCGGCGCCAAGGCGCCGTGGCCGAAAGGGGGGACGATCCACATGTTCGGCAACTGGCGGCGAGGAATCGCCGCTGCCGTGTCCGCGCTGTCAATGCCCGCGGTCGTCACTCTCATCGCCCTGAGCGCCGGAACGGCTCGTGCGGGTGAGATCGAGGACCAGCTCAAGGCTCCGCAGAAGCCCGAGACGCTCTTCGGCATCGAGGCGACCAGCCTCACGCCGAGCGCGGCCGAGCTCGAGGAGCAGCCGGTGCTCCAGGCGTCCGAGCAGGCGAAGCTCTGGTCCGCCGACTTCCATCCCGAGACCGACCGCTGGACCGAGCGGAACAACCGCATCAAGATCTCGCTCTACGGCGCCGGTCTGTTCTTCGGGAACAACCTCCGCATCCACCACGATGCGGCGATCGGCCTCCGCGTCTCCTGGGAGGTCCCGGGCTTCATCGGCATCCGCTTCGACGGCGTGGCCATCCCGTGGTCGCACATGCTCGTCCGCAACACGGGCAAGGTGGCGACGGGCTCGAGCTGGCGCACGATGAAGGGCTTCGTCGTCTGCAACTCGCTCTCGATCGCGATCTTCAACCCCGAGCTGTCCGCGGTCCCGAACCTCGCCATGTGGGCTGGCTTCGGCGTGGACTGGTGGAACTATCACTACAACCAGCTCATCAGGACCGCCGGCGGCACGTCCCGCCGCTACCAGTACATCGACTACAACTTCGGCGGCAACCTGTTCTTCAACCTCGAGTACAAGATCAACGACTTCTTCCACGTCGGGTTCGAGATCCGCGAGCACATCGTCTACGCGCCGCAGACCGAGCGTGGCCAGTTCTACAAGGTGGACAACCTCGTCCAGGGCGTCGGCCTCCACACGGTCGGCCGGCCGCACGACCGGAACCAGGACCTCCCCGGCGAGCTCCCGCTCTCCGCGGTCCACGAGTTCCAGCTCCACGTCGCGGTGGTGTTCTAGGCCGTCGTCTTCCAGCCCCGCCGGCGTGCCGGAGGGACGCGCGAGCGGCCCTCCGTGCATCCGTTGCGGTGACTTCGTGAGCCCCGAGAGGACCACCCTCCCGGGGCTCGCGTTCTGTACGAGCTGCCTCGACGCGGGGCTCGAGCCGAAAGAGCGCTTCGTCTTCCCGAAGGTCATCGTCAAGGCCCGACTGAAGTGGGGCCTCGCGCTCCTCGTCGCCATGGGCATCGCGTTCGTCTTCCCGTTCTTCGTCCTCGAGGCGCCCTGGAACTTTCTCATCGGCACAGCCTCGCTGCTCGTGGTCGAGCTTCTCTTCGTCGTCGCGACCTACTCGAGGATCCAGCACGCGGGCCTCGACCTCTGGAAGCGCGACGTGCAGACGAAGCTCGCGATCCCGGAGGAGCTCGCGCTCCCCTTCGTCCTCTACATCCCGAGGAAGCCGCGCCTCTGGGACCTCTCGGTCGCGTTCGACGCGTGTCTCCTCGCCGAGACCGACACGGGCTTCGTCCTCATCGGCGAGAAGACGCGGGTGGTCCTCCGCTTCGGCGCCGCGACGGGCATCTCCACCTACTGGCTCTTCATGAACCCGCCCCGGACCTCGGTGCGTGTCGACATGCCCGACGGCCCGCGGTTCATCTCCTTCGTCGAGAAGAACACGTTCCGCGACAACCGCGCCCTCGCCGTCGCGTGCTCCCGGCGCGCGGAGGCGAAGCGGCGGGCTCTCCCGCGGTGAGCGCGGCTTCCGGAGACCCGAGCGCACGACGCCCTTGCCTCCGCTGCGGCGACTTCATCGGTCCGCCGAACGAAGTGCTCGACGGTCTCGAGCTCTGCTGCGCGTGCCTCGAGCCGGTCCCGGTGCCGCCACTCCCGCCGCGAGCCGTGCGGACGAAGCGCACGATCTTCATCATCGCGTACATGATCTTGCTGACGGCCGCCGGCATCGGGGCCGAGGCGTTGGCGGGGGGCGCTCTCCGTGCTCCGGGCCCCCTCGGGCTCATCCCGAGGTTCGCGGTCATCCCGGGCTTCCTCGTCCTCGGCTTCGCCCTGAGCTTCTTCTTCGTGATCCGCCGGATCCACCACGTGGGGGTCGCGGCGTGGAAGCGGGACCTCGTCGCGGTGCTCCGGCTCGCGGACGTGCCGGACCTCCGGTTCGGCATCGCGGGCCGCAAGTCGACCCAGTTCATGCCGGCGCTCCTCGCGGAGACGGAGGCGGGGTTCGTGCTGCTCGGCGTCGCGGAGGACTCCGTGTACCGGCTCGACGAGCTCGCGAGCGTGTCCGTGTCGGGCGTCCTCATCGGCCTGCCGCGGAGCGCTCTCCGTCTCGAGCGCAAGGACGGATCCTTCATCTTCTTCACGTTCCTCGAGGCCCCTCGCTACGCGCAGAACCGCCGCCTCGCCGAGGAGCACGCCGCGCGCGCGCTCGCGCGGCTCAGGAGCCGCCGAGGAGCCGGTAGATCCCCTCCGGGTACCCCATGACGATCGCGACGGCGACGAGCCCGGCCGCGTTCCCGAGCGAGTGGAGGAGGACCGCGGCCCCGAGCGAGCCCGTGCGCTCGCAGAGGATCGCGGCCGCGATCCCCCAGAGGTAAGGGATCGCGATGAGCGGCGCGTCGAGCCCCGTGTCGAGGTGGCACGCCGCGAAGAGCCCGGCCTGCGCGATCGCCGCCGGCCAGACCCCGAGGTGCCCGCGGAGCGCGCGGTAGAGGATCCCGCGGAAGACGAGCTCCTCCGCGAGCGGGGCCGCGAAGACGAAGCCGACGAGCGCGAGGAGCAGCCCCCACGGATCGTCGAGGAGCGGCATGTCGAGCCGGTCGATGAAGGCGCGGAGCCAGAGCCCGCCCTCGACGCGCGCCGCGATGAGACCGGCCGCGACGCCGAGCACGGCGAACGCGGCCGCGAGCAGACCGCCGATCCGCGCTCCACGCGCGAGCGAGGCGCGGTCGAGCGCGAAGGGCCGGGGGAGCGTTCGCCGCACGTAGAAGAACGCGGCGACCGCGATGAGGACGTGCGCGACGTCGGAGAGCGCCTCCTGACCGAGGAAGGCGTACGAGTAGAAGCGGCCCGCGGGCTGCGCGAGGAGCGGCTTCTCGCGCACGATCCGGCCCGCGTAGAGGACGGAGAGCTGGAAGTCGCGCACGGTCCGCGGCGAGGCCACGAGCGCGAGCACGCGGTCGAACCCGAACGCGTTCGCCGCGACCGGGACGAGGAAGAGGAGCGCGGCGAGGAAGTGAGGCCGCGGCGGCGGCGGAGGAGGAGCGGGCGGGGGAGCCGCGGGCGCTTCCTCGGGAGGGGCCGTCATCGCGGCGGACGCGAGAGCTCCAGGAGGCGGAGGTTCTTCACGGTGCCCTTGGTGCGCCCCACGAGCGAGATCCTGATGCCCACGTTCCCCGTCGCGACCCTGAGCGCCGTCTCGAGGCGCACGGAGTCGTCGATGACGCAGGTCGCGGTGCCGGCGTTCCGGCCGAGCTCGAAGACGATCGCGATCTTCCGCGACTCCTTCGAGTTCGTCGCGGGGAGCGTCCACTTGACGATCGGCGAGCCGGCGCGGCCGAGCTCGACGACCGCCCCCGGGCCGTCGTCGAGGAGGAGCTCGAACGTCGCGACGCCGTCCGTCGTCTCGCGGAGGGTCGTGACCGTCGCCGGGCCCACGCCCTCGAGGCCGACGGGCGTCGTCTTCCACTCGCCCTCGAAGACGATCTCGCGGCCCTTGTTGCCGTCCGCGATGAGGCGCGCCGTCTTCTCGAGGACCTCGGCGCGGGACTCGACGAGGTTCCGCTCGTGGAGGCGGTTCTCGACGTCGCGGCCCTGGCCCGGCGTCTTCGAGATCGACGCCTCGAACTTCGTCACGCGCGCGCGCTCGTGGGTGAGGAAGCCGAGGCGGTTCGGCTTCCCGGGGGCGCGGTCGCCGTGCCCCTTCGGGAACACCCAGCGGATGAGGTCGTCCTTGTTGAGGCGGGCGAGGAGGCCGGTCTCCTTGTCCTTCTCCTCGGTGCGGAAGAGCGTGAGCGTGTGGTTGTTCCGGATGTTGTAGTTCTTCGCCTTCTCGGTCTTGAGGCGGGTCCCGGTCTCGTTGCAGAGGCGGACCTCGCCCATGGCGTCGAGCTCGACGATCCGGTCGCCGGCGAGGAGCGTCACGGGCTCGTTCTCGGGCGACGTGAAGTCCACGGCGGCGCTCGCGCAAAGCCGGTCCACGAGGTCGAGCGCGAGGACGCCGTTCTCGAGGAAGACGCCGTCCGCGTACTTCTCGACCTTGAAGGGGCGCGCCTTGTCGAGCGCCGCCGCCTCGAAGTCGCAGGCCTGGTTCGGGTTCGACATGCGCCAGACGTAGTCGAACGCGTTCTTCTGGTTCTTCTTGTCCTCGGCGATCGTCGCGACGGCCTTCTCGAAGAGGATCGTGTCGCGCGCGACGCGGAGGATGTCCGGGCGCCGCGAGCGGTACGGCTCGAAGCGGCCGTAGGCCTTCATGAAGTCGAGGATCCGCTTCTTGACCGACTCGGGGTTGCCGATGCGCTTCGCGGCGCGGTCGGCCTCGATCGGCTTCCACGCCTCGTCGGCGGACTTCTCGAGGGCCGCGTTACCCTCGGTGCGGAACTGCTTCACGGCGTCGATCCAGGCGATCCGGTGCGAGGCGGCCGGGTGCTTGTCGACGAGGCTCTTGAACTCGTTGCGCACGTCCTCGCCGCGGTGGAGACCGAGCACCGCGACGGCGAACCGGATCGCCGGCGGGTCCGTGGGGAGGATGACGCCGCGGAGCGTCGCCGCCGAGAGGGCGAGGGGCTCTATGATCACGCGGCCCCTGTCGCTCTGGACCTCGAAGCAGTCGTCGTCCACGAGCTTGACCGGCCCGCGGACCGAGCGCGTCGAGTCGAACAGGTCGAGCGACTGGAGGCAGCGCGGCTCGAGGCGCACGCGCTCGACGACGTAGCGGCGGAGGCGCACGATCTGCTCGAGGTCGTGCGTGAGCTCGTCCTTCGCGGCGGGTGGGAAGCTCAGGACCTCGGGGTCGTTGCCGAGCGACGCGATCCCGCTCTGGGCGAGCGGCGCGTCGCCGCGCATGAGCGGCATCGCGATCCAGCGCTCGCACGCCGTCACGAAGGCGAGCCCCTGATCGGCGACGAACGCCTTGAGGATCACGTCGGCCGCCGCGCCGCCGGGCTCGTCCGGAATCTTGAGCTCGGCGCGCGCCTTGTCGGCCGCGGTGAGGACCGCGGGCGGAGGCGGCGGTTGCCCCACGGGCGGGGGCGGGGTCGGCGGCGGCGGCGGAGGCGGCGGCGGAGGCGGCGGCGGCTGCTGCTGCCCCGGCTGCGGCGGCGGAGGAGGAGGCGGCGGCGGCGGCTGGGGCGGTTGAGGCGGCGTGCCGGGCTTGGGCGGCGGCGGCGGAGGCGGGTTCTGCGTCTGCGGCCCAGGCGGT
>CAZYLP010000370.1:0-8470 GCA_964648345.1 uncultured Planctomycetota bacterium | reverse complement strand
CTCCAGTGGATCCTCGCGTAGCAACTCGTTCTCGTTCTCGTTCTCGTTCTCGTTCTCGGCTTTGCCCGGAACGCGAACGATCGCGAGAACGAGGACGTGCTCGCCCAACACAGGAGTGCAATCTCAATCTCATTCCTGATCCATGACTCGTCGCTAAATCTCTCTGCGGCGATTCAACCTGAGGCTGTCGCACTCCAGCTTCAGCATTCGCCGTCGAACGCCGGATCGATCGCTCCGAGCCGTACACCGCCGAGATGCGGGTTCAACTCCCGCCGGGCCTGCCACGAAGGCCTGTAGTTCAATCGCAGAACGCGAGCGGCCTCAGGATGAGCCCGGAGCTTCAAACGCCGCCGGTGTGCGCAAATGGACGGCAAAAAGGGCCGGCCCGCGGGCCATGCGGGCCGGCCCCTTCGTTTTTCACTCGTTCTCGTTCTCGTTCTCGTTCTCGTTCTCGTTCTCGCCTACCTCGGATGGAAATGCCGATACGAGAACAACGACACGAGCAGCCACGCGATCGGAGCGCCGAGGACACCGAGGTAGCCCTTGATCGCCTCGGAAGTCGCCTGCGATGCCGTATCGTTCGGCGAGACGAGGAGCCCGAGCGACGGGTCACGCCGCAGGACCCAGCGCTCTCCCTGCTTCGAGAGCCGCCCGCACACCGTGAGCTGCGGCGTGAGCGGCAGCGTCTCGACGAGCACGCGCGTCGCGCCCGACATCGTGAGAAAGCTGTCGTGCCCCTCGGTGTGCGAGACCTTCCCGTAGATCTCATCCGGGCGCTCGTTGACGTAGACCGTGACTCCGCCGTCGCCCTCGATGTGGAAGGGGTGTCCCTCCTCGCGGACGGAGTCCGTCGTCCAGCTGCTGCTGTCGTGGTGGCTGCCGTCCGAGTCGCGATGGTGGCTCGTGTGGTAGTGCTGGAACGTGCGCTTGCAGTAGATGAACGGCGCGCCGTCGTTGGTCCGCGGCCGTCCGCGGAGCGCGACGCATCGCCCGACGTTGTGCTCGAGCCGCGAGAAGGGCGTCGGGTTCTGGAGCACCCCGGCCTGGGTCAGGTTCTTCTTCCCGAAGTAGACGCCGAGGCCGGCGAGGAGCCCACCGACGCCGACGATCCCCAGGTAGATCCCGTCCATCGCGCTCGTCCTCCTAGTAGACCCGGGCCGGCTTCGCTTCCGCGAGCAGCTCGACCGCGCGGTTCGCGATCGAGCCGACCTTGTTGCCGTCCACCGCGCCCTTCGGGTCGTTCGCGCCGATGCACACCGCGAACCAGGCGCCGTCGTTCCGCTGGAGGAGCCACGCCAGCTCCAGGACTCCGGGTTCGCTGCCGCCCTTGAAGCCGATCCACCGCCATCCGTTGGCGTCGAGGCCCGCGTTGTTGATCCCGAGCGTCCCACGCGCGTTCTCGTCCTTCGCGGTCGCGGCGCGGAGCCAGTCCATCGTGCGGACGAGGTCGTTCGCCGAGGCGAACCACTCGAGCTCGGAGATGTGCTTGGGCTCGGCCGTGATCGCGCCGACCTCGGGGAGCGGGTCCTTGTCGAGCTGCGCGAGGAGGGCGCGCTTCCCCGCGAGGTCGCTCTCGAGGTAGCGCTTCGCGGCATCCTTCTTCCGGCCCCACTTCAAGCGGAACATGTCGCTCGTCATGAGGAGCGGGACGGAGCGCGGCGAGGTGACCGCTCCCATGGCGGCGAGGTGCCGCTCGATGCGCTCGCGGCCGAGGACCGCGACGAGATGGTCCGTCGCGGTGTTGTCGGAGATCGAGATCATGAGCGACGCGAGCGAGTGGAGCGTGACGGGCGAGCCCTCGGGCCACGTGTGGAGCATGCCCGAGGGCAGCGAGCGCCGCTCCGCGCGGAGGGGGACGACGTCCGTCCAGCGCCGCTTGCCCTGCGCGACGTCCTCGATGAGCTGGCCCAGGACCCAGAGCTTGAAGGCGGAGCCGATCGCGAGCGGCTCGTCCGGGTTCACCGCCGCGAGCGCCGCCGGCGAGCGGCTGCCGAGGCGCGCGACCGCGAACGAGACCTTGCCGGGGAGCTTGGCCGCCTCCTTCTCGAGCTCGGCGAGCGAGTGCGCCGCCGGACCGAGCGGTTTGAGGTACAGCCCCGAGATCTTGTGGGGCTCGGCCTCGCCGACGTTGATCGTGCAATCGGTGCGCGCGCCGCGCTCCTGCACGAAGGTGAAGCGGCCGTGGAGCCGGTCGCCCGAGACCCGCTTCACGGAGACGACCTTGCCGCCCTCCTTCCACATGCCCGCGAGGAGCTGCTCCATCTTCGCGGTCGGTACGGCGGCGAGGAACTCCTTCGCGAAGGTCGCCGCCGGGACGTCGGGCTCCTCGACGACGAGAGAGGCGATCTCCTTCGCGCGCGCCTCCGCGGGGTCGTCGTCCGGATGCGCGAGCGCCGTCGCGACCGTGAAGGCGAGCAAGACCGCGACGAGGCGGCGAGCGTGCATGAGCTTCTCCCGGGCGTGGGCGGCGGCCCGGGGGAGCTTAGCGCGACGGCTCCTCCGCGCGCTGCACCTTGAGGCGGCCGCGCGCGCCCGAGACCGTCTTCACGACGGCGACGAGGTCGGGGCCCTCGCGCTCGATCGACTCGCACGTGACTCCGCCCGTCGTCTCCCCGGCGCGGAGGATGAGCTGCTCCGCGGCGCCGACTCTCTGGAGGATCACGAGACGATCGGCGGGCCGCTTCGGGTCCTCGGCCGCGAAGGCGAGGCGGAGGAGGTCCGACGCGTTCTCTTCCCGCGGAGGCGGCGGGGGCGGAGGCGCCGGAGGCGGCGGGACCTTGTCGATCTCCTTCCAGATCACCTCGTAGAGCGCGCTCGACTCGGCGGCCCGGGGCGCGATCGCGCGCTCCTTGAGAGCGACGAGCGGGATGTGCGGGTCGTCGCGCGTGAAGAAGACCTGGCGCGTGGCGATGCCCACGATCCCGACGAGGAGGACGTTGAGGCCCGCGATCGCGAGCCGGACACGGCGGATCGATCTCACGCCGTGAAGGACGCGCGGAGCGGCCGGGGGTTCAGCGCGGGCCGGGCTCGGGCTCGCCGCGGAGGAGGACGATCTTCCGCGGGTGGACTCCGGGCGCGCGGGAGCGGCGCGGGTCCACGCCGAACGACGCGGAGGTGACCTCCCAGACGCCGCCCGAGTGGACGACGCTCACGTGGGCCATGCCCGCGACGATGTCGCCCTGGACCTGGAAGGTGAACTCGGCGCGGGTGTCCTCGACGCGGTACCTCGTCGGGACCTTCTCGAAGCCGACGACCTCGCCGACCTCCATGTGCACGGCGTCCGAGTCGCCGATGTAGCGCTTCGCTTCGCGGTAAGCAGGCGACGTCATGACGGACCACGCGGGGACACCGACGAGGACCCCGAAGATCACGAGGAGGAGGACGACCGCGATGCCGAGCCGGCCGAAGCAGGTCGTCCCGGCGTAGCCGATCTTCTCGAGCGTCGTCTCCGGACGCGAGAACCCCTCTCGGTGGAGAGGGGCGGGCGGCGGCGCGGCCGGAGCAGGCGTCGGGGCGGGGGCGTCGCTCACGTCGGCTGGTGCTTGAAGATCGCGACGACGACCTGGCCGTTCCAGACCTGGTTCTTCTCGTCGAGCGAGAGGTCCGTGATCTCGCGCACCTTCGAGCCCGGCCAGTCCTGCTCGACCGAGACGAGGAAGCGCGTGAAGTTCTCGAGCCGGAAGCCCTGCATGCGGACGCGGAAGCGGAGCTCCTTCATGCCGCCGGCCATGTCGATCGTGCCCTGCTCGCTCGAGTCCGTCACGCGGAGGCCGTTCTTCTGCGCGTGGTCGTTCAGGAGCGCCTTGAAGTCGGCCGACGTGCCCTGGCCGACGTTCTTCCCCTCGCGGTCGCGCGCGATCCACTCGCGGAACTGGAGGTCGTTGAGCGCCATCTCGTCCATGGCCTTGAGCGTCTTGATCTCGGTCACGATCTTCTTCGTCGTGTCGGAGACCTTCCCCTGCAGCACGGCGGCGAAGCCGGCGACGATCACGGTCAGCAGCACCATGACCGTGATGAAGAACTTGAGGACGTCGAAGTCGTCTTGCTGGTTCGCGGCCATGGGTCAGACCTGCTTCTTCTTGAGGGTGACGACGAACTCGATGCGCCAGCGGCCGCCGCGCGACGGGTCGGAGACCGCGCTCTGGACCTTGCCCTCGCAGGGCACCGACGCGGCGAACGAGCGCTCGAGCTCGATCCCCGAGCTCTCGCCGGGCGCGTGGAGCGTGAAGACGCTCTGGTCGCCCTCGCGGCCGGAGACGCGCATGTTGGTGACCTCGATGCCCCACTGGGGGCCGAGGCGCGCCTTCGCGGAGGCGAACTCGCGGAGGACGACGAGGGCGCTCGTGTTGCCGCCCTGCGCGCCGCCGCCGCCGCCGTAGATCTGCTCGAGCCGCCGCTTCTCCGACTCGAGCGAGGCGTAGTAGCTCCCGGGGTCGCTCGCGGGGAGATGCTGGACCGCCGGGTCCGCGGTGTTGAGCGCGGGGAAGAGGACCGTGAACAGCATCTCCTGCATGTGCTTGACGCCGTCGAGCGTGTTCCGCCGCTCCTTCAGGCGCTGCTTCAAGCCGAACGCGAAGACGAACGTGAGCGTGAAGAGGAGGCAGAGCGCGCAGGCGACGCCCTTCTTGAGACCCTCGTACTTGCCGCGGAACCGGAACTCCTCCTGGCGGAAGTCCATCCCGGCCGCGTCGATGCCGAGGCCCTTGAGCGCGAGCCCGACCGCGGTCACGCCCTGGAGCGAGAGCGAGGTCTCGCCCTTCGCCTTGTTGTCCTTGACGCCGAAGCGCGACGCGAGGTCCACGCGCTGGGCGGTGATCTCGAAGTGCTCCTCGAAGATCTTGTCGATCCCCTCGAGGGCGCACGACGCCCCCGTGAGGCAGATGAGCTCGACGGGCCGGCGCTGGGCGACGCTCGCGACCGTGCGGTCGATCTCGAGGAAGATCTTGCCGAGGAAGTCCTCGCGCTCCTCCTCGGTCACCTGCGAGTCCTCGAGCGAGAAGCCCTCGTCGTCGTCGAGGATGACGACCGGGAGCCGGGAGGAGTCCTCGGTCGACATCGACCCCTCCTCCGAGACGCGGCTGTCCTCGGACTTGGAGCGGGACTTCCGGTCGACGCGGATCGAGCCCGTGCGGACGCGGATCGCGCGGCCGACGCGGAGCTTGCCGTCCTCGACGAGCGCGATCTTGAGCGTGTCGGCCTCGATCTCGACGCAGAGGACGAGGCCCTTCCCCTCGAAGACGCCCGCGTCGTGGTACGCGTTGTAGAGCGCCGCGATGTCGAGGTCCACGGCGACCGGGTCGATCCCGCACTCCTCGAGGAAGCGGAGGCGCCGCTCGATGTGGGCCTTCTTGACGCCCGCGACGAGGAGCTTCGACTTGCCCTCGACCTCCGCGAACTTGAGCCACTCGATGACGAGGTCGTCGATCGAGGTCGAGTGAAAGTAGTTCTCGGCCTGGAACTTGATCGTCTTCGAGATCTGGTCCTCGCGGGTGAAGGGGACCACGATCTCGCGCATGACGGCTTCCTGCGCGCGCACCGACGCGACGACGTTCGCGACCGGGATCCGGTGCTTCTTCACGAGCTCCTTGACGACGGAGACGACGTCCGCCTCCTCGCCCTTCTTCGCCACGTCGAGCTTCTTGACGGCGAAGTCGACGAGCTTGGCGCCGCGGGCGGTGCCGTCGAGGATCGCGACCTTGATGACGTTCGCCCCGACTTCGAGGCCACACGAGAGCGCCATGCACTTACTCCGAGGCCGACCGCAGCTCGACGGGGCTGGTCTGCCCGGTCGCGTCCTGCAGCATGACGATGCACTTCTTGGATGTCCCCTCGACCTTCTGTTCGATCGAGAGGCATTTGTACTGCTGGTAAGGCGTGGGGAGCGGCTCGTCGACGGCGATCACCATGGACTCGCCGCCCGAGCGCGGCTCGACGATCGCGTAGTGCTTGCCGTCGCGGGTCGCGAGCGCGACGAGGGTCACGCGGAAGCGGCTCGCGAGGTCCTCCTTCGTCGGCGGCGGCGGCCCGACCGGGGGGGGCGGCGGCGGGGGCGGCGGCGGCTTGTCGAGCTGCTTCCAGACCACCTCGTACTCCTGGTACGGATCCGCCGCCTTCGCCTGCGCCGGGAGCGCGAGCTTCGTCGGCTCGTACTTCGGGACGCGGGAGTCCGCGGGAGGTTCACGCCGCGTGAGGAACGTCAGGTAACCGAGCCCCAGCACCGCGAGGGTGAGGACGAGGTTGAGGAAGGCGAGCGCCGCGCGTGCTTGCTGGGTGTTCATGATTACTTCGGCTCCTCCCGGACGAGGAGCGGGGAGACGAGGTTCTGCTTGTTCCGCGCGACGACCATGCGCACGACCTTGGAGTTGCCGGAGGACGCCGTCGCCTTGACGTGCACGGCGTAGAAGCGGCTCGTGGTCGAGAGCGCCTGCGTGAAGTCGAACGGCTGCCCGGGCTGACCCGGCGCGGGCGGCGGCGGCGGCGCCGGAGGAGCGCCCGGGGTGCCCGCGGCGGCCTGCGGGAAGTAGCCCTTGAGCTCTTCGAACTGGCCGAGCTCCTGGAGCTGGACGAACGCCTTGCTGTTCGAGCTCCAGCTCTTCGAGGCGCCCGAGCCGGTCCCGCCCGGCGCGCCCGGCGGCGGCGGAGGCGGCGGCGGCGGCGGCGCGGGCGTCCCGCCGCCCGAGGTGCCGGTCTGCTGCTCGGTCTCGAAGGCGGGGTCGATGCGGCGGCCGCGGATCTTCTTCGCGAGCGCCTCGACGTCGATCGGCTGCGGCTGCGTGGACCCGGGGGGCGAACCGGGCTGGCCGCCCGCGCCGGCCGGGAGAGGCTTCGTCTGCTTCGGGAGGAGCGCGACCATGAGCTCTCCCCGGCACGTGTTGATGTTGATCGACGAGGTCGGCCAGCAGGTGATGAAGTCCGCGAGGCCGAGCTTCGGCGTCGGCTGCGCCTTGGGGTCGCCGTAGAGGATCTCGTCGAGCTTGTCCACGCCCTCGGTGTCGAGGAGCTGCTCGATCGTGAAGAGCGTCCGCTTGGCCGGAGGCTCCGTCCCCGGCTGCGCCGGCGGCTGGACGGGCGGAGGCGGCGGGGCCGCGGGGCCGCCGGGCTGGGCGGCGGCGAGCGCCTCCTTGCCGGCGAGCGTGCGGACCTTGTTCGCGATCTTGGTCCCCACGTCCTCTGGGTTCTCGACGGCCAGCTTGGCGAGGAGGCGGTTGAACGTCTCGAGCGCGAACTGCGCGCGCTTGTCGTCCGCGAACCACTCGAGCGGGAAGCGCCGCTCGAGGTCCTCGACGCGGAGCTCGACGTCGATCTCGCCGATCTTGATCTTGTGGAGCTTGTCCGCGAGGTTCTTGTCGCAGAAGTTGTCCGCCAGCGTGTCGGCGCCCTGGATCGTCGGGTTCGGGTCCTTCGCGTCGTCGCGGAAGAGCGTGCCGAGGTACGGCAGCACGCCGCGCGCGGCGAGCATGAGGGCCTGGTCCTCGAGCCCGTTCTGGACGACGGTCTTCTCGACCTTGACCGCATAGCTGAACTGGACGACGACGACGACGAGCACCGAGAGGACGAGGAGGGTGAGGATCAGCGCGACGCCGCTCTGGCGTCCGTTCCTCCGTATGTCGAATCTCCGCGCCGTCATGCGTCCTTTAGACGGAATCCCCGCCATCGAGTTCATGGCGTGGCCTCACGCGACGGAAGTGCTGCCCCTCCAGCCGGTTGGCGCGTCGCGGGCACCTGGCGGTCGAGGCGCTCCTCCATGCGGGCGGCCGCGCGAGCGACGTCCGCGAGGGCTCGCATGCTCTCGCTCGCATACTTGAGGCAGACGAACAGCACGGCTCCGGCGAGCGCGCCCGCGAGGGCCGACAGGACCTTCCACTCGAGCGCGAGCTGCCCCGCGAAGAGGGGCGCCGCTCCCGTCACGACCGCAAGCAACCCCGTGAGATACGCGAAGGCGAGGAGCACGAGCGATGCGTCCTCGAGCCGTGATGCGGCGACGAGGCTCGAGGGGAGACCGCCCGCAGCCCCCGCGCCGGGAAGGGCTTGATCGCAGGTGGGGCAACGCGGGTCCTCGGGCATCGGGGGTGCAGCGTAACACGGCAGTCTTTTCAGAGGGAGAGTTTCAAGCTCGTCTCATGGCGTCCGGAAAGCGCCCGAATCTACGGTCCGAGCACGTGTTCGGCGTCCGGACCCCTGGTTGCGCAGTTTCCACACGGTCTACGGGAGAGCCATGAGAAGAACCCACGCGGTGAGCGCGATGGCGCTCGCCTTCGCCACCATCTTCTCCGTCGCCTTCGTGCGCGCCGACCAGCGCGGCCGCAGTCGCGACGTCCTCGCTCTCCCCGGAGAGCGCGTCGAGGTCGCCGCGGCCTTCGACGGCGTGGTCTCCGGCCGCGACGTGACGGTCCTCGTCGATCGCCAGCCGGTGGGCACCGCGCGGACCGACGCGAACGGATGGGTCCGGCTCGTCCTCTCCGCGCCGAGC
>CAZYLP010000369.1:6065-8490 GCA_964648345.1 uncultured Planctomycetota bacterium | reverse complement strand
ACATGGCGCCCGAGCAGCTCGAGGACGCGCGGACCGCCGGGCCGCCCGCGGACGTCTTCGCGCTCGGCGCGATCCTCTACGAGTGTCTCGCCGGCGTGCCCGCGTTCGTCGGCGAGAGCCCGCTCGATGTGCTCGGTAAGATCGGCGAGTGCCGCGTCGTCCCGCTCAGGAAGCTCCGCGCCGACGTGCCGGCTCCCCTCGCGGCGGCGATCGACCGCGCGCTGATGCGCGACCCCGCGGCGCGCTTCGCGGACGGCATCGCGTTCGCGCGCGCGCTCGCGGCGCGGCCACGGGGTCGCCGCGGGGCGGCGATCGTGCTCGGGTTCGGCGCGACGCTCGCGATCGCCGTCGCGAGCCTCGCCGTCCTGAGGGCCTTGCGGCCCCATCGGCCGGAGGGCACGGCGCGGCCAGCGCCCGTCGGGCCGGCGGCGCCGGTCGCCTCGCGGACCAGGAGCCCCGAGGTCGTCCGCCTCGTCTCGCGCGCGAACGACCGGATCCAGGCGCTGGACCTCGACGCGGCCCAGGCCCTCGTGGACGGGGCCCTGGCCCTCGACTCGACCGATGCGGCCGCGTGGACGGCGAGCGCCACGGTCAAGCTGAACCGGCGCGACGCCGCCGCCGCAGTCGGAGACTTCGAGCACGCGCTCCGGCTCGACGGCCGGCACGTGATGGCGTGGGTCGGCCTCGGTTCGGCGCTGATGGTGCTGAACCGGAAGGACGTCGCCTACGTGGCCTGCGAGCGGGCGATCCAGCTCGGGTCGACGGCCGCTTCCCCGTACCTCGTCCGCGGGGAGATCCGCCGCGGCCGCAAGGACGCGGATGGAGCCATCGCCGACTTCACGGAGGCGTTCGCGAGAGACCGGCGCATGCTGAACGCCCTGCGCTCGCGAGGTTTCGCCTACAGGGAGAAGGGAGACGTCGAGAGCGCGCGCGACGACCTCGAGCGGTACCTCGAGAGCGTCGCCGCGAACGATCCGATGCGCCCGCACGCGGTCCGGGCGCTCGCGGAGATCGGGCCGCCCACCGTCGCGACACACATCCGCCGCGCGGAGCGGTACGTCGACGAGGCTGCGTACGGCCGCGCCGCGGACGAGGCGACCAAGGCGCTCGCGCTGGATGGACGCTGCGCCGAGGCGCTCTTCCTCCGCGGCGTCGCGCGAAAGCGAAACGGCGAGTACGGCGCCGCCGAGACGGACATCGGTCAGGCCCTCGAGCTCGACCCGAAGCACGCCAAGGCGTGGAACGTCCGCGCGCTCCTGAGCGAGCACGCGCAGGAGTGGGCGCAGCAAGTCCGCCACGCGACGCGCGCCATCGAGGAGGACCCGAAGTTCGCGATCGCCTACTCGACCCGGGGCACCGCGCAGTTTCGCCTGGGGAAGCTCGACGAGGCGGTCGCGGACTTCGAGAAGGCGCTCGCGCTCGACCCGAAGCTCATCGACACGCGCTCGAACCTCGCGACGGCGTGGATGACGAAGGGAGACCACCGTCGCGCGATCGCCCAGTTCGACCGGGCCATCGAGCTCGACCCCCGGCACGCGCCGAGCTACTCGAACCGCGGGGCGTTGAAGCTCGACCTCGGGATGCTCGACGAGGCGATCGCGGACGCGACGCGCGCGCTCGAGCTCGACGCGAGAGTCGGTCAGGCCTGGGTCACGCGCGGCGTGGCGCGCGAGAAGCGCGGCGAGACGGCGGACGCGATCGCGGACTACGAGAAGTACCTCGAGCTGAACCTCGACGCGCCGGAGGGCAAGGTCATCCGCCAGCGGCTGGCGAGGCTCAAGCGATGAGCGCGCCCCGCGAGAAGGTCGGACCGTACGCGCTCCTCGCATCGATCGGCCGCGGCGGCGCCGGGGTCGTCTGGCGCGCGCGCGGGCCCGACGGGCGCGAGGTCGCGCTCAAGGTCCTCACGGCGCTCGACCCGGCGAAGCGCGCGCGCTTCTCGCGCGAGGTGCGGCTCCTGGGCGCGCTCGGAGCGGCCGAGGGCTTCGTGCCGCTCGTCGCCTCAGGGGCCGTTCCTCGTCATGCCGCTCCTCGCGGGCGGGACGCTGCGCCAGCGGTTCGAGCGCGGAGCGCTCGGCGTCGCGGAGGCGCGTGCGCTCGGCCTCGCCCTGGCGCGAGCCATCGGCGCCGCGCACGCGCGCGGGATCGTCCACCGGGACCTGAAGCCCGAGAACGTCCTCTTCGGGGCGGACGGAGGACCGCTCATCGCGGACCTCGGCATCGCGAAGCACTTCCGCTTCGACGTGACGGGCGCGAGCCAGACGTTCGCCCTCTCCGCGCAGGGCGAGCTCCGCGGGTCCGTCGGCTACATGGCGCCCGAGCAGATCACGAACGCGACCGCCGCGGGACCGCCCGCCGACGTCTTCGCGCTCGGAGCGATCCTGTACGAAGCGCTCGCGGGGCGTCCCGCGTTCGAGGGCGAGAA
>CAZYLP010000369.1:0-6055 GCA_964648345.1 uncultured Planctomycetota bacterium | reverse complement strand
GGTCCTGCGGAAGATCGAGGACAGCCAGCACGGCGACATCCGGAAGGCCGGAGCGCCGGTGCCCGCGGAGCTCGCCTTCGCGATCGAGAAGGCCCTCGCGCGCGACCCGGCGGCCCGCTTCCGGGACGGCCTCGCGCTCGCCGCCGCTCTCGAGGGCAAGGGGACGACGGCTCGCCGCGCGCCCCGGCTCCTCGTCGCCGGTCTCGGGCTCGCGGTCCTCGGCGGCCTCGGCGCGGCGCGGCGCGCGCGCGCGCGGCCCGCGCCGCCGGCGCCGCCCTCGCCTCCACCCACGCGGCGCGACCCGGCGCCCGTCGTCTCGCGCGGCCCGAACCCCGAGGCCTTGAAGGTCCTGAGGCGGGCTGTCGAGAAGATGGGGAAGAACGACAACGACGGCGCCCTGGCGGACGCGAACCGCGCGATCGAGCTCGACCCGAAGCTCGAGAAGGCGTGGGTCATCCGCGGGACCTTGAGGCAGCGCACGGACGAGCCCGGCGCGATCGCCGACTTCGAGCGAGCCGTGGCGCTCGACCCGAAGGACGGGCTCGTCTGGGGCACCCTCGCGACGATCTACCACGACCACAAGGAGTACGACCGCGCGCTCGCCGCGGCGACGAAGGCGATCGAGGCGGGCGACCCGCTCCCCGGCGGCTATCAGGTGCGCGCGGAGAGTCGCAAGCGCCGCGGAGACTCGAAGGGGGCGATCGAGGACTTCACGGCGGCGCTCGCGCTCGACCCGAAGCACACGCCCGCGCTCATCGGGCGCGGCTACGCGCGGAAGGCGACGGGAGACCTGGTCGGCGCGCGCGCGGACCTCGAGCGGTTCATCGAGCTCGCCCCGAACGACCCCGACGCCGCGGGGGCGCGGAAGGTGCTCTCCGAGCTCGAGCGGACGAGCGGCGACATCCCGTCGCGCGCCGAGACGCTCCTCGACGCGGACGACCTCGACGCCGCGATCGCGGCGGCGACGGCCGAGCTCGAGCTCGCGCCGGACTCGGCGCGCGCCCTTCACGCGCGCGGGATCGCGTACGCGAAGAAGGGCGAGCGGACGAAGGCGCTCGCGGACCTCGATCGCGCGATCGGCCTCGACGCGAACCGCGCGGAGAGCTGGGCCGCGCGGGCGAGCGTCCATCTCGAGCTCGGCGACTCCCCGAAGGCGCGCGATCAGGCCACGCACGCGATGAGCCTGAAGCCGGCGCTCGTCCAGCCGTGGGTCACGCGCGCGGTCGCGAAGGAGATGCTCGGCGACGTGCCCGGCGCGATCGAGGACTTCGAGCACGCGCTCGGTCTCCTGCCGGCGGGCTCGAACGCGGAGTGGGTGAAGGGGCGGCTCGCGAAGCTGAGGGAGCGGTGAGCGCGCTCAGAGCTCGAGCACCGCGTGGAGGGCGCGGTCGAGGACGGCCTTCGCGGTCGAGAAGCTGCGCGCGAGGCCCGGGAGGGCGCGGAGCGCGGCGGGCGTCCGCACGAGGTGCGCCGCGAGCTTGAGGGCGAGCGGCCTCCCTGCCCCGTCGAGGCCGGGCGAGAGGTCCGGCACCGAGTCGACGAGGCGGTCCACGACGACGCGGAACGCGGCGATCTCGGCGCCGATCTCCTTCGCGGCCACGATCGCGGCGTGGTCCTCCATGCCGAGGACGAGCGCGTCGGGCCACCGCCGCGCGAGCGCGCGCTTGTCGTCGGGGGTGCTCGCGATCTTCCCGACCTCGAGGACCGCTCCGCGACGCCGGGCCGAGAGTCCCGAGCGCTCGAAGGCCTCCGAGAGCGCGGCCGTGAGGCGAGGGGTCGTCTCCACGCGCTCCGTCTCGGACGCATCGGTGAAGGCGGACTCGAGGACGACGATGTCGCCCGTGTCGAGGTCGCCGCGGAGCGCTCCGCCGACGCCCGCGAAGATGACGCGCTTCGGGGCCCGCTCGCCCTTGAAGGGGAGGAACGCCGCCCGCGCCGCCGCGCGGCCGAGGCCGGTGTAGCCGACCCAGACCTCCGTCGAGGGGCGCCAGACCCGGCGCAGCTCGCCCGGCGGCGGGACGAGGCCGACCTCCGGCCGCCCGAGCGTGACGAGGCTCTGAGCCTCGCTCGCGAGAGCGGTCATGATGAGCAAGGTCGGGCTCGTTTGCACCGGGGCCGCCGCGAACCGCGGATCGGGGTTCCAGCTCAAGTGGGCCTAGCCGCGAGCCAGGGCCGCGATCGCCTTCGTCGGGCTCGTCATCATGTCCTGGACGGCGGTCGCCTCGTAGCCGCAGTGGCACATGCAGTTCTGGCACTTCGGATTGCCGGACTTGCGGCCGAACTGCGTCCAGTCCGTCGTCTCGATGAGCTCCTTGTAAGTCGCCGCGTACTGACCCTCGGCCATGAGGTAGCAGGGCCGCTGCCAGCCGAAGATGTTGCGCGCGGGCATGCCCCACGGCGTGCAGTCGTAGTCCTCGTGCTTGCCCTCGAGGAACTCGAGGTAGAGCGGCGACGCGTTGAAGTTCCAGCCGCGCGCCTGGCGATCCTTGAGGATCTCCTGGAAGAGCTGGATCGTCTGCTGCCGCTTGAGGAAGAGCTCCTGCTGGGGCGCCTTCTCGTACGCGTAGCCGGGGCTGATCGTGATGCCGTCGGTCTTGAGATCGTTCGAGAGGAAGTCGAAGAACTTGCGGACCTCCTCGGGGTTCTCGCCGTTGAAGATCGTCGTGTTCGTCGTGACGCGGAAGCCCTTCGCCTTGGCCGCGCGGATCGCCTGGACCGCGATCTTGAAGACGCCCTCGCGGCAGACCATCTCGTCGTGCCGCTTCTCGAGGCCGTCCAGGTGCACCGAGAACGTGAGGTAGTCGGACGGCTTGAAGAGGTGGAGCTTCTTCTCGAGGAGGAGCGCGTTCGTGCAGAGGTAGACGAACTTGCCCCGCTCGACGAGACCCGCGACGATCTTGTCGATCTCGGGGTGGATGAGCGGCTCGCCGCCGGGGATCGAGACCATGGGAGCGCCGCACTCTTCGGCCGCGGCCCAGCACTGCTCCGGCGTGAGGCGCTTCGAGAGCTCCTCCTCGGGGAACTGGATCTTGCCGCAGCCGCCGCAGGCGAGGTTGCACCGGAAGAGCGGCTCGAGCATCAGCACCAGCGGGTACTTCTTCTGGCGGCTGAACTGCTTCTTCATCACGTAGGCGCCGACCTTGGCGCTCTGCTTGAGAGTGACTCCCATACCGGTGGCATCCCCCTGCGTCGTGAGTCAGGACAGGGGGGTGATGCTAGCAAATGCCTCCGACGGCCCCAACGACTTAATCGGGCCGGGCGTCAGTCGTTGTCGTCGTCGACGCCGAACTCGTAGTAGCGCTCGCGCGGCTTCTCGACCCGCTCGCAGATGATCGTGATCGGCTCGGCCTTGGCCTTCGGGTCCTCGCCGGCGTTCTTCTGGAGGTAGAAGCCGGGCGTGGTGAAGTCGGCGCGCTGGATCTTGCCGTAGACGGTGACGAGGGGCTTCGCCTTCCAGCGAGCGTGGAGCTTGAGGATGAGCTCCTTCCGCTTCTCGGCGTGCTTGTCCAGCTTGCGCTCCTTCGAGCGCTCGTCGGCGTTGACCGCCTGGATCTCGTCGAGGATGTCCTTACAGCCCTTCACGGAGTCGGCCCAGATGGACTCGAGGTAGTCGCCCTTCTTGGACTCGGGCACCGCGCAGCGGAACGTGACCGTGTCGAAGCGGATGTGCTTCACGCCCGCGGTCTTCTCGATGTCGTTCTCGTTCTTCCCGTCGGCCGGGAAGACGTAGGCGAGCTCGTCCGTGACCGTCACGTCCTGGTCGATCCACTTCTCGGGGTCGGCCTCGAGGGCGTGCTGGAGGTTCTTGCGCGTGAAGTAGCGGAAGAACGCCTGCGCGTCGCTGGCGATGAGCAGGATCGGGGACGCCGCGAGGGCGGCCAGCAGGACGGTGCTGAGGCGGGCCGAATCCCACCGGGACGGATGCTGACGGTCTCGCCGCAAGTTCGGGCTCCTTCTCGGTTCGGCTCTTTCGCGCTGAGCGGGCCCGATTCTAGCGGGACCTCCCGACCGCCGTCAACCCAAGTCCGCGCCGCTCAATGTCATCGGCAGGTCACGGAAGTCGTGCCCCGGTGATAAGATCGGGGGCGAGGTTTTCTTCGAATTCATGTCCGGGAACGAGCGTCAGGCGGATTCACGGGTTCCTGTGCCGGAAGCTGCCGAAGTGCCGAGCTCCGAGGACTCTGACCGCGTCCGCCGCGCCATGGCCGGCGATGCCAAGGCGTTCGAAGAGCTCTACACGAAGTACCGCCCGGCGGTCTTCAAGGTGGCCTACGGTGTCGCCGGAAACGTCGAGGACGCTCTCGACGTGACCCAGGAGACGTTCCTCAAGGCGCACCGGTCCCTCGAGCTGTTCGAGGGGCGTGCGAGCGTGCTGACCTGGCTCTGCCAGATCGCCATCCACAGGGCGATCGACCTCGAACGGAGGAAGAAGGTGCGTCGCGCGGTCGGGCTCGAGGACTACATGACACCCGCGGGGACGAAGCGCCCTGGCGGAGCCCTCGGCTCCCGTCCCGACGCGCCCTCGGATCCGGATGCCACCCCGGCGCAGCCGCCGCGCATGTCGAACGCGGCGCGCGTGCCCACGACCATGGGACCGCAGCAGGAGCTCGACCCCGCGGTCATGGCGTCCGGGAACGAGCTCAAGACGGCGCTCGACAAGGCGCTCGCCGAGCTCTCCGAGAAGCACCGGACCGTCTTCCTCCTCTACACGGTGAAGGGTCTCTCCTACAAAGAGATCGCGGACGCTCTCTCGATCTCGATCGGCACGGTCATGTCGCGGCTGTTCTACGCGCGGAAGAACCTCCAGGGGCTCCTCGCAGAGTTTGCGAGTTAGGTGACGTATGGAATGCACTGAGTTTCAGGCGATCGTCGCGGGTGAGCGGGAGGAGGACCTCTCGACCACCGACTCCCTGGGCTTCGAGTCCCACCTCGACTCCTGCGCGTCGTGCCGTGAAGCCGTCTCGCGCGCCGAGGAGGACCTCGAACGCCTCGGTCAGATCGCGGACCCACCCCTCGTCTCGTCGAGCGCATGGATGCGGGTCGACGAGGCCGTCCGGGCCGAGGCGAAGAAGAAGCCGGGCCGTGAGGACCCTTTCGGGCCGCTGGTCGATGAGCGCGCGCCCGTCGCTCCGGCGCTCGTCCCGGCGATGCCGGTCACGCTCGCCCCGGCTCGCGGTGCGGCGGCCGTGGTCGGCGGCGCCGCTCCGCGCGGCAAGCCGCTCCTCGCCTTCGTGGCGTGCGCGGCCGCGGCGGTGATCATGGTCGTCTTCGCGCTCGCGCGTCCGGTCGAGCGGCCGCACGCGAGCCACGGCAGCAACACCGATGTCGTCATCGGTCCGGTGAAGCCGCCCGAGGCGGGGGACGTGAGGGTCCTCGACGACGAGACGAAGCTCGGGCCCGGCTTCAAGAAGCTCAAGGGGACGAAGTTCATCAAGCTGGGAGAGTAACGTGCCTTTGATCTCGAGGCGGCTCGCGGTCCTGACGCTCGCAGCTCTCTGCTTGCTCGGACCCGTGCAGGCCGGCGAGGACGAGCTCTACGTTCGCATCGTCCAGGTGAAGGGGACGGGCTCGCGTGGCGACAAGAAGGCCCAGCTCGACAAGGGCCTCGAGCCGCTCCGCGCGCACCTCGAGCAGGCCTCGCAGCACGAGCGGTACTCGATGCTCGGCAAGCCGGCGACGAAGAAGGGGCCCGGAGGCAAGGCGATCTCGTTCGACCTCGAGAACAAGCTCTCCGCCGAGGCGACGCCGACCGCGGCCGCCGACAAGAGGATCAAGCTCGTCGTCAAGGTGAACAAGCGCGAGGCGAAGAAGGGCGAGGACTCGCTCGTCTTCGAGACGACGCTCGAGATGAAGGACGGCGCGACGGCCGTGCCTCTCATCGAGAAGGCCCTCGAGGGCGGGGCGCTCATCCTCGCGATCACCGCTTCTCGCGATTCTCTGTAGAAGAGTCTTGCCACAGAGGACACAGAGAGCACCGAGGGGGCGGCGGGCGATCCCCTCGTCCACACGAGACGGAGCGGATCGCCGATCTCTGTGCCCTCTGTGACCTCTGTGG
>CAZYLP010000368.1:0-8524 GCA_964648345.1 uncultured Planctomycetota bacterium | reverse complement strand
GAGCTCGACCGCGGAGATCAGCAGGATCGCGATCAGGCCGACGATGATGATGTATTCGGTCATGCCCTGACCGCGGCGACGGCGGAGCAGGCGCTCCTTCGAGCGAAGGATCTTCATGAGTCGTCTTCCCTTTCCATGTCCGCGGGCGGCTCGTCCGCCAGCGACGGGGTCGATAGTGCTCGCGGCGTGCCCGTCCCCGGCGCTCCGGGGCTCACGGACCGACCGGCACTTACGCGAGCTCTCGGTCCACGTCCGGTGCGCATCCGTCTCGACCGCGCCGTGTCCGACGCGGCGCGCGCTCGGTCGGGTCCGCGGGGCCTGCTGCGGACTGACGCAGCCACCCGGCGCAACGAGGAGGGCGACGGGCACTGGACGTGGCGCCCGGACCTGTCGACGACCTTCGTCGTCCATCACCCGGGCCTCCGCCTCACACCAGTCCACGAGCTACCGAGTCCCGACGGCCGACGGATCCAGGTCGACCTCGGCGAGGGCGGAGCCCTCTGGGTAGGTCACCCGCGCGTCCCGAGTGGATCGCTCTCTGGTGGATCGAGGCCGGATCGTCACGACGAACAGGAGCCCGGATGAGGACGAGTACTGACCCGAGTCGTTGCAGATTTCGCAACGACTTCGACGGACCGGCTGGGAGTTGCGATCGGCGTCGACAGAAGCCCCGAAAATCGACGAACGGCCCCGGCGCGGTAGACTCCTTCCATGTCCGCGCCCGTAGCTGCGCCCGCCCCGTCTCCCGTCGTCGTGCTCAAGGACGTGAAGAAGACGTACGAGCAGGCCAAGGTCCGCGTGGACGCGCTCCGCGGCGTGGACCTCGAGGTCGTGCCGGGAGAGTTCGTCGCGATCACCGGGCCGTCCGGGTCGGGGAAGAGCACGCTCCTCCACCTCGCGGGCGCGCTCGACGTGCCGACGAGCGGGACGCTCACGGTCCTCGGCGAGACGCTCGGAGCGCTCCCCGATCACCAGCTCGCGGCGTTCAGGCGGCGGCGGCTCGGGTTCGTGTTCCAGTTCTTCAACCTCCTCCCCACGCTCAGCGCGGTCGAGAACGCGGCGCTGCCGCTCCTCCTCGACGGCGTGCCGCGCGACGAGGCGCTCGCCAAGGGGCGCGCGATCCTCGAGCGCGTGGACATGACGGGCCGCCTCGAGCACCGGCCCGAGGAGCTCTCGGGCGGCCAGCAGCAGCGAGTCGCCCTCGCGCGCGCGCTCGTGGGCGATCCTCAGATCCTCCTCGCCGACGAGCCGACCGGGAACCTCGACTCGGAGGCGGGCGCGCGCGTGCTCGACCTCATCGACGAGGCCCGGAAGCAGCGCGGCCTCTCCGTCCTCCTCGTCACGCACGACCCGAGCGTCGCTCGCCGTGCCGACCGCGTCGTGAAGCTCCGCGACGGACGCGTGGAGACGATCGAAGTGAACACGAAGTGAGAGCCCTCGTCCGCGGTCTCGCCCTGCGCCGGTTGCGCCTCGAGCCCGGACGGAGCGCGCTCCTCGTGCTCGGAGTGGCGCTCGGCGTGAGCGTCTTCGTGGCGGTGAGGGCGCTGAACGCGACGGCGATCGAGTCGATCGGGAAGGTGGACGAGGTCGCGACGGGCTCGGCCGCGCTCGTCGTCGAGGGCGGCGCCGCGGGCGTGCCGCTCGACCTGGTCGCGAAGGTGCGCGAGACGCCGGGCGTGGGCGGCGCGTCGCCCGTGATCGCCCGCTTCGCGCGCGAGGCGGACTCGGAGAAGGGCGGCGACGCGGCGGGCGCCTCGACGCGGCGGTTGCTCGTGCTCGGGCTCGACCTCCTCGACCCGCTCGCCAAGGAAGCCTCCAAGGAAGCGGCGGGCGGCCTCGACGTGAACCCTCTCCTCCTCGCGACGAGGAGCGACGCCGCGATCGTCGCGCAGGGCTTCGCGGAGCGGCGCAAGCTCGGGGTCGGCTCCAAGCTCCAGCTGTTCCTCGCCGACGGACGCCGCACCTTCACGATCGCGGGGACGTTCGTCCCGGTCGGGCCGGTCGCCATGGCGGCGGGCGGCGACGTGATCGTGCTCCCCCTCCCCGTGGCCATGAAGGCGTTCGGCACGCCCGGACGCGTGGACCGGATCGCCGCGCTCCTCGCGAAGGGGGCCGACGCGCAGACGGTGATCGCCGCGATCAAGCCGCGGCTCGGCGCCGGCGTCACGGTCAAGGAGCCCGGGAAGCAGGAGCTCCGCTCGAACGCGCTCCTCGGCTCGATGCAGCTCGGGCTCCAGATCGCGTCCCTCATCGCGCTCATGATCGGCGTCTTCCTCATCTACAACGCCATGTCGATCGCCGTTGTCCGGCGCCGGCCCGAGATCGGGATCCTCCGCGCCGTCGGGACGACGAAGCTCCAGCTCGCGCTCCTCCTCTTCGCGGAGGCGGCCGCGTTCGGGGTCGTCGGCTCCGCCCTCGGAGTCGGCCTCGGGTGCCTCCTCGCGCGCGTCGGCCTCTCCGCGGTGAACGCGCAGGTCTCGCAGCTCTACACCGCGCTCGACGCGCGCACGGTCGTGCTCGGGCCGACGACGTTCCTCGTGGGCCTCCTCGCGGGGCCGATCGCCACGGTGCTCGCGACGGCGCCGCCCGTCTGGCAGGCGCTCACGGTCGCGCCCGTCGAGGCGGCGCGGAAGGACCTGCCCGCGCGCGATCCGATGGGCGCGATCCGCCTCCTCGCCGTCCTCGGGCTCCTGCTCCTCCTCGCTTCCTTCGTCGTGTACCACTTCTCGCCGGACGGGCTCGACCTGATCGGCGGCATGCTCCTCCAGGCGCTCATCGGCGGCGGCATGGCGCTCTGCGCGCCCTGGGGCGTCGTCTTCGTGACGAGGCGCCTCCGGCCGCTCCTCGCGCGCGCGCTCGGGCCGACGGGCGCGCTCGCGGCGGACAACGTCCTCTCGCGCCCGGGCCGCGCGGGGGTGACGGTCGCGTCGCTCATGATCGCGCTCGGCGGCGTGCTCGCGGTCGCGGGCCTCGTCGCCTCGCTCGAGGTCGCGATCCGCGTCTGGGTGAACCAGGTGATCGTGGCCGACATCTACGCCGCGGCGAGCTCGCCGCTCGGGAGCCAGACGAACACGCTCCTCGCGCCCGAGGTCGCGGACGAGATCCGCAAGGAGCCGTTCGTCGAGCTCTGCTTCCCGCTCCGCTTCGTGTTCGAGGAGGCGGCGGGCGCGCCCGCCATGATCATCGCCGTGGACCTCGAGTTCCTCGGCGAGCACGCGCACGTCCCGGTCATCTCGATGATCCCTTCGGGCCTGAAGGCGGCCGTGGACGTCATGACGGCCGGCGGCGACGCCGTGGCCGTCTCGCAGAACTTCGCGAAGAAGAGGAGCGTGAAGGTGGGCGACACCTTCCCGATCCGCACGCCCGAGGGGACGTGGAACCCGAAGGTCCTCGTGATCCTCCAGGACTACACGAGCGAGCACGGAGTGATCTACATCGACCGCAACACCTACTGGAAGCGGTGGAACGACACGCGCGCGAACGCCTACGACATCTTCGTCAAGAAGGGCGGGCCCACGATCTCGGAGGCGACGGAGCAGCTCCGCGGCCGCTACGGCGCGAAGTACGACCTCTTCTTCACCGAGAGCACCGAGTTCAAGCGCCGCGTCCTCGCCGTCGTGGACAGCGCCTTCACGGTCACCTACGCCATGCAGATCATCGCGATCGGCGTCGCGCTCCTCGGCGTCGTGACGACGATGTACGCCGCGATCCTCGAGCGCACGCGCGAGGTCGGCGTCCTCCGCGCCGTCGGGGCGTCCCGCGGGCAGATCGGGCGCGCGATCATCACGGAGGCCTTCCTCCTCGGCGCGATCGCCTCGGGCTTCGCCGTGACGACCGGCGCCCTCCTCGGCTGGGCGCTCGTCGGGCGCATGATCGCGGGCGCCTACGGCTGGGAGCTCGCCTACAGCTTCCCCGCCGGCCCGGCGATCTTCGGGGTCGTGGCGGCGACGCTCCTCGCGGCGTTCGCCGGAGCCCTCCCCGCGGCGCGCGCGGCAAAAATCTCGATCGTCGAGGCGCTTGCTTACGGCTGATGGGCGCGTAAGACTCACGAGAGTCCATGCAGCTATGTCTCGAGTGCGGACGAGTCGAGGACCACAACCTCGAGTGCAAGCGTAGGCCGCCGGCGCCGGAGAACGCCGCCGAGAAGCAGGCGCGTGTCCAGAAGGCCATGGTCGTCGCCCAGGCCGTGCTCGACCGCCACGACGACGTCGCGAAGGAGTCGAACAAGCTCGCGATCCTGAAGCTCCTCGCCGCGGACGCGCTCCTCGAGCGCTGGCCGTCGCGCGACCTCACCGCCTTCGACACCAAGCGCGCGCACAACGACCTCGTCTCCGCGCTCGCGAAGAAGAGGATCGCCCTCGAGGAGAGCTCGGGCGCCGGCCGCCAGTTCACCGAGGACGCCCGCTTCGCGAAGGCGGCCGTCGAGCTCGCCTTCGCGCAGGCGCTCCGCCGCGAGGAGTCGAAGCGCGTGGACCTCGCCGCGCTCGGCGAGCTGCCGGTGAGCCCGATCTCGGGGCTCGACCGGCCGCTCAAGGTCATCTCGAACGAGATCGACGCGCGCCTCGAGATGAGCCGCGACCTCGGGGCCCGGGTCACCGAGTGGGGCTGGAAGAACCTGGGGCGCCTCATGCTCGGGCTCGACCCGTTCGAGGTCCCGCGCTCCATGATCGGGACGGGCATGCTCTCGAAGCTCGGCGTCGGGACGGGCGACCGCGTCGCCGAGATCAAGGCGACCTTCAAGCCGCTCGGCGACAAGTTCCGCGAGCGCCTCTACCTGATCGGCGCGAGCAGCGCCCTCCTCCCGATCATCTCGCGGCAGGCCCAGGCCGAGGAGGCGTGGCGCAAGCACCTCGCGAAGAACGACGGCGCGGCCCGCTGGGAGCGGATCAAGCAGGGCGAGAAGGAGCTCGCGGACTACTACGTCGGCGAGGACCCGACGCTCCCGGGCGCGATCGAGGAGGTGATCCAGAAGCGCGCCGTCGCCTCGCCGGCGCTCAGCGTGCTCGGCCTCAGGCCCGCGCGCGAGGTCCGCGGCGTCGAGTGGGAGGGCTGGGCCAAGGGCTACTTCCTCGAGCTCGATGCGATCAACGCGGGCTCGGCCGAGACGCACATGTTCGGGACGCGGAAGCTCGCGAAGCTCCTCATCGAGCGCAAGCCAGGTGTCGACGTCCCGCGCGAGCGGGTGGCCGAGACGCTCGCCCTCCTCCAGGCGGCATGGCGCGAGAAGCCACCGAGCGGTACACCCTGACCATGTCCGAGACGCGCACGACGCAGCGGTGGCGGGCCCTCCAGCCCGGCGACCGCGTCGAGGTCGCGAGCAAGAGCGGCAACACCTACGCCGCGACCCTGGTGGCCGCGGGGCGCGACGACGCCGGGCTCTACGTCCGGCTCGCGAACGGGACGCTCGCGCGGCTCCTCCCGAGCCGGCTCAACTGGAAGACGTTGAAGAAGCTCGGCACCGAGGAGGCGGTCAAGAAGGGCGACGAGGCCCTCCTGATCGCGCTCGGCGGCGACACCAAGCGCGGCAAGCTCGTGGACGTGCTCGACGACCGCGTGGTCATGGCGCTCCCGAAGGGCGGCGTCGAGACGGTGCCGATCGGCGTCGAGGAGGAGAAGCGCTTCCGCCTCCTGTTCCCGGCGACCGACTTGAGGAAGGGCGACGAGTTCATCGTGAAGAGCGTCTCGGGCCGCGAGTTCCACGGCATCGCGGTCCAGGTCCAGCCCGACAAGATCACCGCCGAGATGCGCCCGAGCCGGACGCCCACGTCGCTCCGCGTGGACCGCCTCGACCTCAGGACGCTCCAGATCCTGATCCCGGTCCGCGGCGTCACGACGACCTGGTCCTGACCCGTATCCGAACGAGCGTGGTCAGTAGAACAGGAACGGCCACCAGTTCTTCATGCGCTGGCCGTCGTCGTCCTTCGCCTTGTTCTCGAGGCCGGGGAAGTTCTGGTACCAGTAGACGAGCCACCGCCCCATGCAGTCGGGCGCCGTCTTCTCGTAGGGCTTGATCGCCTCGATCGACCACTTGACCGAGGCGTCCCTGCCGCCCTTCGCGTTCCTCAGGCGGTAGCTCTCGACCGTCGCCTCGACCGGGTCCTTGTTGTCCATGTCGTAGTCCTGGCGCGCGTTCGGCGGGAAGTGGACGCTCCCTCCGATCACCGAGTAGCCCTCGAGCTTCTTCGCCTCGCCCTTGTGCGTGTAGGCGAGCGTCGTCGGCGTCGGGTAGCTCACCGGGTCCTTCCCGCGCGCGTAGAGCGAGTCCCACGGGAGCCCGAAGCGCTTGTCGAGGTCGAAGCCCGCGAACTCGACGAAGTACTTCTTGAAGTAGGGGATCGCGTTCGAGGTCGCCAGGTGCTCGATCGAGTGGCCCCAGCTCTCGAGAGCGCAGCCGCAGCCGCGCTCCGAGTTGATGAAGAGGATCCTCAGGCTCCGCCCGACCCACGAGTTCGCGGGGTCGCCGCCGTTCCCCGCCTGCACGTGCTCGTTCTTCGGCTGGAAGTCGGCGGTGTACGTCTGCTTCGTCTCGACGCACTCCCAGGGCGCGCCGAGCGAGCCCTGCTTCGCGAGGAACCAGACCTCGTGCACGTACCCCCGCTCCACGAGGTCGCCGAGCGAGAGGAGGATCGTCTTCTTCTTGTTCTTGTTCTCGGGGTCGGCGAACGCGTAGTGCTTCGTGAACTCCTCGGTGTAGAGGCGCGAGTAGTCGAAGTTGAGGCCCTCCTTCCAGTCCTTGACGCGCGGGTAGAGGGACGAGTTGCCGTCGGCCGCGCCCTTCTTCGGGTCGTCGTCCACGAGGTCCACGTGCTTCGCGACCTCGTACTCGATGAAGGGCGGAGCCTTCGGGTCCTTGTAGCCGTGCCAGCGCGTCGCCTCCTTCAGGGCGAAGCGCACGTCGTCCACCTTCCGCGCGGCGTCGTCGTGAGAGAGGCCGTTCACGAAGTTGAGGACGAGGAGCCGCGGCTTCATGAGCTTGATCTTGTCGTGGTTCGCGACCAGCCACGGGTCCGAGTTCGCGCGGCTCTTCGCGTTCGGCCAGACCGTGTCGGGCGGCGCGCCCTCGCCGAGGCTCGAGAGGAGGACGAGGAGCGGGAGCGCGGCGGACGCGGCGGCGACCCTGTGGGCTCGCGAGGAGCGGAGAGGAATGACATTCAGGGCGACCGGAGGGAGCACCGCGGTGCCAAGGTTCGTCTATGGAACGGCGTGGAAGGAGCTCGACACGAAGCGGCTCGTCGGGCTCGCGCTCGAGGCCGGCTTCCGCGCGATCGACACGGCCAACCAGCGCAAGCACTACCACGAGGCGGGCGTCGGCGAGGCGCTCGCCGAGGCCTTCGCGAGGAAGCTCGTCCGCCGCGAGGACCTCTGGCTCCAGACCAAGTTCACGCACCTGGGCGGCCAGGATCAGCGCTTGCCGTACGACCCGGACGCGCCCGTCTCCACGCAGGTCGAGCAGTCCTTCGCGAAGTCGCTCGAGCACCTCGGCGTCGAGAAGATCGACTCGCTCGTCCTCCACGGCCCCTCGCTCAGGAACAGGCTCGCCCCCGAGGACCTCGAGGCCTGGTTCGCCATGGAGGCGCTCCAGAAGGCGGGGAAGACCGCGGTCGTCGGCGTGAGCAACGTCTCGCTCGCGCAGCTCGAGGAGGTCTGCGCGAAGGGGAGCGTGAAGCCGTCCTACGTCCAGAACCGCTGCTACGCGAGCGACCGGTGGGACGGGCGCGTGCGGGCGTTCTGCAAGAAGAACGGGATCGTCTACCAGGGCTTCTCGCTCCTCACCGCGAACCGGGACGAGGTCGCGTCGAGCGCCGTCAAGAAGATCGCGACCCGGGCCAAGCTCACGCCCCAGGGAGTGATCTTCCGCTTCGCGCTCCAGGTCGGCATGCTGCCGCTCACGGGCACGAAGAACCCGGCGCACATGAAGGAAGACCTCGCGGTCCTCGAGCACGCGGGCCTCACGGACGAGGAGGTCAGGACGATCGAGGAGATCTCCGGGTAGCTCTCAGCGCGCCGGCTTCGCGGAGAGGGCCACCCGGAAGCCGACGCAGAGGAGCGGCCGGAACTCGCGGCTGCCGTGGAGCGCGTTGGCGTCGTCGGGGAACCGCCACGAGCCGCCGAAGTAGAGGGGCTGGTCCGCGACCTGGAAGTCGCCCTCCGGGCGGCTCCGATCGGCCGACCACTCGGAGACATTGCCCCTCATGTCGAAGATCCCGGACGGCGTCACGTCCTCGGGGTCGGTCCCGCGGAGGCGGATGACGACGGGCGGGTCCAGCGGCCGCTCGATCGGGCGAGGGTTCACGCGGACGCGCTCGCCCTGGTCCGGGTCCCACCAGGCGGCCGCGAAGAACTCTCGCCCGGTCGGAGCGCGGAGGCGCGCCCAGGAGAGGTACGCCTCGACGTCGCGCCACACGACCTGGAGGACCGGCGCGAGCGGTCGCGCGGGGACGCCGTCGCCGAGGGGCGTGCGCCAGGTCGCGGCCGAGCTCGGCTTCCAGGTGAGCGAGCCGAGCGCGGCGCCGGGGAGGTACCC
>CAZYLP010000367.1:0-8525 GCA_964648345.1 uncultured Planctomycetota bacterium | reverse complement strand
CACGTGGACGTGCGCGTCGTCGCGGCGACCAACAAGCGCCTCGCCGACGAGGTCCGCGAGAGCCGCTTCCGCGAGGACCTCTATTACCGCCTCAACGTCGTCCATGTGGCGGTGCCGCCTCTCCGCGAGAGGCGAGACGAGATCCCCGACCTCGTCCGCGGCTTCCTCCGGGCGCACACGCGTAAGGGCCTGCCCGAGAAGCGGATCTCCGACGAGGCGATCGAGACCCTGAAGGGCTATCGCTGGCCCGGCAATGTGCGCGAGCTCAAGAACCTCATCGAGCGCTCCGTGATCCTCGCGCGGGGCGAAGTCATCGAGCCACGGGACCTTCCGCAGACGCTCTTCGCGACCGACACCGCCCCCGCCCCCTCGGACGAAGGTGACGTCCCGCTCGCGGACGTCGAGCGGCGGCACATCCTCAAGGTCCTGCGCCGGCACAACGGGAACAAGGTCCGGGCCGCGAAGATCCTCGGGATCAACGTCAAGACGCTCTACAACAAGATCAAGAGTTACGAGACCGAGGAGTCCGTCAAGTAATACAGGAAGCCCCCGAGAGGGACGCATCAGTTGTCGGTGGGGGCTGATACAGTTCCCCGGCTTCAGCAGGGGGACCCCTTGGAAGAGCGATCGGCCGCATCCGGCTCCTGTCCACCGTCCACGCCTATCGCCTCGACTCATGAACCCGCGCTCGAGCCCTCCCGGCCCGAGCTCCGCACCGAATCGCAACGGCTCCGCGCGTTCCTCAAGCCGGCCCAGGCGGCGCGCCCCAACATGCCGCGGGTCGAGCTGTTCGAGTTCACGGACGCGAACTTCGGGGAAGAGGTCGTGAACGCTCAGGTCCCCGTGATCATCGACTTCTGGTCGGACACGTGCGGACCGTGCAAGCTCATGCTCCCCGTCGTCCGTCGTCTCGCCGAGGCCTTCGGCTCGCGCGCCAAGGTGGGGCGCCTGAACGTCTTCACGAGCCCGCGTACCACCGAGGCGCTCGAGATCAAGGCGATCCCCTACACGATGGTCGTCCACCACGGCGACGTCGTCTTCGAGCTCGTGGGCGACCGCTCCTACGACGACCTCTACGCCAAGCTCGTGCCCTTCATCCCGTGATGATTTGTGGGGGGCGCAGCCCCCCCGCAAATCGAGTTGTCGGACCCATCCAGTAAAAGCGTCTTCATGGATGAGTCGATGGCTCCGGCGCCCTACGTGGCGCAGGAGCGACGTCGTGGCAAGCGCAGCGACAAGACCTCGCGGGCGGCCGAGCCGGCGGTCCCGCCGCCGGCGCCCGCGGTCGAGCTCGCCAAGCGCCCGAGCGCGGCCGATGCACGGACACCGCTCCTCAAGCAGTACCTCACGCTGAAGGAGGCTCACCCGGACGAGGTCCTGTTCTTCCGCTGCGGCGACTTCTACGAGATGTTCTACGAAGACGCCGAGACCGTCTCGAAGGCGCTCGGTCTCGTCCTCACGACGCGCGGTTCTCTCCAGGAGAACTGCCCGATGGCGGGGATCCCGTACCACGCCGTGGACCGCTACCTCCCTCGGCTCATCCGCATGGGTTTCAGGGTCGCGATCTGCGAGCAGATGGAGGACCCGAAGACGATCCAGGGGAAGCGGATCGTCGAGCGCGCCGTGACCGAGGTCATCACTCCGGGCACGCTCACGGATGAAAAGCTCCTCGACGAGAAGGAGCCGTGCTGGCTCCTCGCCGTGAACAGGCCCAAGCGCGGCCCGATCGGCCTCGCGTGGCTCGACGTCTCGACGGGCCGCTTCTACGTGACGGACGTCGCGCGCGAGGCGCAGGCGCTGGACGAGCTCGCGCGCGTGCGACCGCGCGAGGTGCTCCTGCCCGAGCCCTCCGTGCGCGCGCTCGCCGATCCAGGCCTCGAGACGTCCGACAAGGAGGGCGACGTCGAGAGCGACCTCGCCCTCGCGCGCATCGTCCAGCGCGCCGTCCCGGGGGCCGCGCTCGCGCCGGCCCCGGACTGGGCGTTCGACGGCGAGTCGGCCCTCACGTTCCTCAAGGAGAAGCTCGCCGTCGCGACCCTCGCGGGCTTCGACGTCGAGGACCGCGCTCCGTGCGTCGCCGCGGGCCACGCGATCCTCCGCTACGCGGAGGAGAAGAAGCCCGGCTTCCTCGGCCACGTGCGCGAGATCGCGCGGCACCGTCCCGAGGCGCACGTCGCGATCGACGCCGCGACGGCCCGGTGTCTCGAGCTCGTCGAGACTCTCCGCGGCCGCGAGCGCGCGGGCTCGCTCCTCGGCGCGATCGACGCGACGCGGACGGCCATGGGCGGCCGGCTCCTCCGCGAGTGGATGCTCTCGCCCCTCCGCGAGCTCGAGGCCATCGAGGCGCGGCAAGACGCGATCGAGGCGCTCCTCGGGACGAAAGGCGCGCTCGATGCGGTCCGCGAGGGACTGGCGAAGGTCTACGACCTCGAGCGGCTCGCCGGCCGCGCGGCCTCGGGCCGCGCCACGCCGCGCGACCTCTCCGCGCTCCGCGACTCGCTGTCGCACCTCCCCGCTCTGCGCAAGGAGGCGCTCGAGGCGAGCGGAGCGAAGAAGGGCGGGATCGCGCCGCGAACGGGTGGCCGCCTCCGCGAGGTCGCGGGCAAGCTCGACCCGCTCGGACCGCTCTTCGAGCGGCTCGCGCGCGAGCTCGTCGCGCAGCCCGCGGCGACGCCCGCGGACGGAGAGATCATCGCGGCGGGGATCGACCGCGAGCTCGACGACCTGCGCGAGATCGCGCGCGATGCGACGGCGCTCCTTGCGCGTTTCCAGGAGAAGGAGATCAAGAAGACGGGGATCTTTTCGCTCAAGGTCGGCTACAACTCGGTCTTCGGCTACTACCTCGAGGTCACCCAGGCTCACCGCGACAAGGTGCCCGACGAGTACGTCAGGAAGCAGACCCTCAAGAACTGCGAGCGGTTCCTGACGCCCGAGCTGAAGGAGCTCGAGGGCAAGATCCTCACGGCCCGCGAGCGGGCCGAGGGCCTCGAGGCGAAGCTCCTCCGCGAGCTGAAAGAGGAGGTCGCGCGCTCATCGCCCCAGCTCCTCGCGAGCGCGCGCGCCGTGGCCGAGCTCGACGCGCTCGCGGGCCTGGCGCACGTCGCGCGCGACCGCGGCTACGTGAGGCCGAAGGTCGCCGCGCACGGAGCGGTCAGGATCGTGGGCGGCAAGCACCCCGTCCTCGATGCGACGTCGTCGTCCGAGCCCTTCGTGCCGAACGACCTCTTCCTGTCGGACCTGAACGACTCCTCGCCGAAGTCCGAGGACGAGCCGGGGCGGATCCTCGTCATCACCGGACCGAACATGGCCGGCAAGTCCACCTACATCCGCCAGACCGCGCTCCTCGTCCTCCTCGCGCAGGTCGGGAGCTTCGTCCCCGCCGAGAGCGCCGAGGTCGGGGTCGCCGACCGCATCTTCGCGCGCGTCGGAGCCGCGGACGACCTCGCGCGCGGGCTCTCGACCTTCATGGTCGAGATGACCGAGACGGCGAACATCCTCCGCCACGCGACGGACCGGTCGCTCGTGGTGCTCGACGAGGTCGGCCGCGGCACGAGCACGTACGACGGCGTGAGCATCGCCTGGGCGATCGTCGAGCACCTCCATGATCGCGTCCGGTGTCGTGCCCTCTTCGCGACGCACTACCACGAGCTCGTCGGCCTCGCGCGCACGCGGCCCCTCGTCGCGAACCGGACGTGCGCGGTCCGCGAGACGCGCGGCGTAGGGTCGAGCCCCGGCCAGATCGTCTTCTTGAGGAAGATCGTCGCGGGCGCCGCGGACCGGAGCTACGGCCTCCACGTCGCGCGGCTCGCGGGCGTCCCCAAGGGAGTCGTCGAGCGCGCCCAGGACATCCTCCACGGTCTCGAGTCGGGCTCCTTCGATGCTCTCCATGCGAGCCCGGAAGCTCCGGCGACCGAGACTGTCTCCCAGCTCCCCCTCTTCACGCCGCCGCACGAGCGCATCGCGTCACGACTCCGCGCCATCGATCCGCAGCGGACGACGCCGCTCGACGCTCTTCTCATCTTGTCCGAGCTCAAGGGGATGGCCGACTCTTCGGTTTGAGCCGCAGCGCGTCGCAAACCCTCGAAAACCTGACGCAGGGCGATCTGACAAATCGCTCACAAATCTAGCTTCGTCTTACGTTTGGCCTTTTACAAATCCCCGACTCTCGACGTACAGAGCGATGACACGTGGAAAGGGCCTGACCACCATACTCGGCACCGTCGGCGAGAGCACGCCGACAGGACCGTCGTCCAGGCGTCAGGGGGCGGCGAGAGAAAAAGGAAAGACTTCCATGCGGTGCACGGGAATGGCTTCGCGCTTCGGACTCGCGGCTGCCTCGCTCCTCCTCGCGGTGGGCGTGGCGCGCGCCGACGTGATCTATCTCAGCTCGGGCGGCATCGTGAAGGGCACGGTCGTCAAGGAGACGGGCGACTCGATCACCGTGAAGACGGCGGGCGGGTCCACGACGATCATCCCGCGCGCCGAGATCGAGCGCATCGAGTCGGGCGGCTCGCCCGAGCAGATGTACCGCGAGCGGCTCAAGAAGATCCCGCTCGGAGACGCCGAGGGTCACTATCAGCTCTCGCTCTGGCTGAAGAAGATCAACTGCAAGGACCTCGCGAAGGAAGAGCTCCAGAAGACGATCATGCTCGACCCGGAGCACAAGTTCGCCCGGGACGAGCTCGGCTACGTCCGCGACAAGGCCGGCCGCTGGATCCTCCCGCAGGAGAAGCTCGAGGACGAGCCGGCGGCTCCGGTGGCCGTCGAGCCGAAGGCCGAGACGCCGGCTCCCGAGCCGAAGGCGCCCGAGGTCAAGCTCGACCAGCACGGCTACTCGCCCGAGCTCTCGGGCACCATGGCGAGCCTCTCCGCGAAGGAGTCGCCCGCGCGCGACGCCGCCTTCGCCAAGCTCGACGCGACGATCGAGTCCGAGGCGACCCGCCTCGTCGAGCTCCTCGCGGCGCCCTTCTCGAAGGGTCGCGAGAAGGTCGCGCAGGCGATCGCCAAGGCGGTCCCCGGCGCCGACACGGTGTTCGCGAAGGTCCCGACGGACGGCACCAAGGACGAGGGCCTCAGGACCGAGCTCAGGACCCAGGTCGACGCCTACGTCGAGAAGTCGGTCAAGCCGTCGGTCCTCGCCTCGGTCCACCAGATCGAGCGCACGGCCACGGTCGATGCGGCCCGCGCCGCCGGCTTCCTCAAGACGTTCCTCAAGGACTACCACACCGACTCGGCGCAGAAGCGCCGCGAGAAGGCGTGGAAGGACTGGGACTCGGCCCGCGAGATCGCGATCAAGACGATCTTCGACCTCAAGATCTACCCGGACGAGAACCACGGCCGCATCGGCCAGAAGACCGTCGACGAGAAGGTCGACGCCGTCCGCGCCGCGTGGCAGTTCCTCGACCCGCAGGTCCAGCGCGACCTCGCGCGCTTCCTCGGCACGCCCGAGGCGGACGCGAAGCGCTCGCTCCAGCACCTCGACGACGCGCGCGCCCGCCAGAAGGCGGCGCACGCGTGGCTCCAGGCGAAGGGCGAGAAGGTCGAGCCCGCGGGCGAGGTCTCCGCGATCGAGGAGTGCCTCCTCCGTTACCGCGCCGGCCAGATCGACGAAGCGATCGCGATGACGATGAAGCTCAACTCCTACGAGAAGGAGCTCCTCAAGCGGATCCGCGACCAGCGCGTCCTCGACTACAACGAGAACTTCAAGAACAACCCCAAGATCGAGAAGGGGAAGCTCCCGAACGGCCAGGAGATCCAGCAGGTCGCGATCACGAACGAGTACCGGATCATGCAGGGCCGTCCCGCCGTCGAGATCGACCCGCGCCTCATCGAGAGCGCGCGTGGCCACTCCGAGGAGATGACCCGGCTCGGCTACTTCGACCACAGCTCGCCCGTCGGCGCGAACAAGTCGCCCTGGGACCGCATGAAGAACGCGGGCTACCCGGGCGCGGGCGGCGAGAACATCTCGCTCGGCTCCGAGGCGCCGAAGGCGACGCACATCGCCTGGTACAACAGCTCGGGCCACCACCGGAACATCCTCGGCGAGCGCTGGATCGCCATGGGCTCCGGCAAGGACGGGCGCCACTGGACGCAGAACTTCGGCGGCGCCGAGGGCCTGCTCAAGCGCTAGAAGACACACGAAGTCGACGCCGCGCGCGAAGACTACGTCAGCGCCGCGTTCCTCACGGAGCGCGGCGTCGGCGTTCCTTGGGCCTCACTCGACGCGGACCGGCACGACGATCCGATCCCCGATCTCGCCGTAGCCGCCGGTCTCGTCCATCGCGACGATCACCCGATACTCGCCGCGTGTCCGGGGCGGCATCACGACGATGCGGAAGGAGCGACGCTCGCCGGGCGCGACGGTCTTTCCTTCCGGGATCCAAGTCGCCGCCTCGGCGTCTCCCCGGAACGTGTGCTCTCCTTCCTCCCGCGGGGTCCCCCAGCACCTGACCCGGCAACTCGGCCCCCACGCTCCGGGCCCCGTGTTCTCGGCATCGATCCCGAGCGTGACCGTCTCGCCCGCCCGGACCAACCTCGGGACCGCGGTCGCGACGATCCGGGCTCCGTAGGGGGCGCGCTCCGGCGTCACGTTCACTCTCATCGGGGGCGGGCGGTAGAAGTCGTGCTCGACGATGCGCTTGCGGTCCTCGACGGTCAGGTCGAACGCCCGCGCTCGCCCCGGGTCCTTGGCCCAGCCGGAGACCCCGCGGAAGAGAGGCACGAGATCGAGCGTCCCGGCGCGCTCCTGCAGGTTGCGCTCGGCGAGCGCCGGCCGCGACGCGAGGGGCACGTCGAGGTCGCCGTGCCGGATCACATGCTCGTGGACGAGGTAGACGCCGAGGTCGAAGAGGTCGCGCTCCTCCTCCTTGGCCTCGATCCCTGCGGCGAGCGAGGCGCCGTGAAAGGCGATGCTGGTGAGGTCGCTGGTGCCGTCCACCCCCCGGACGAGCGCCGCGTAGGAGCGCCAGAACCGCGCGCCGCGCGCGAGGTCGAGGCGGGCGAGCGCCCGCCCGAGCGGCGCGGGGAGAGCGGCGGCGCGGAGCCGCGCGCGGAGGAGGTAGGCCTGACCGCGCCCCGCCGCTCGCGAGAGCTCCTCGAAGCCGCGGAGGGCATCGAGCGTCAAGCGCGCGTGCTCGAGGCGGTCCGTGGGCGGGTCGGTCCACAGCTCCTCCGCGCGGCGGAGGCCGCGCGTCGCGGCGAGGAGCTGCTCGGCCGCCACGGGGCCGATCCGGGTGCTGACGATCGCGAACAGGTCGTCCTTCGCGACATCCTCGGCGAGGTAGCGGTCGAACTCCTCGCAGCCCGCGACTCCCACGCCAGTCTGCCAGCGGTCTCCGAGCGAGCTCTCGGGGTCCACGCTGCGCATGCGCCGGTAAGGGCCGTCGAAGTCCCGGTGAGCGGCGTAGACGACCGAGGGGCGTCCCCCGGACGCGAGGAGCAGGAGCGGCGCGCGCGTCAGGAGGCCGAAGCGGGGCTCGCCGCACGACTCGAGCGTCCAGACCTCGCGCGAGTCGGCCTCGAGGAGCCCGCGAAGCTCGGACCGGAGTTCCGCGTCCGTCATCGAGCGCGCGAGCGGCACGGGCGTGCTGAACAGCTGGTGCAACCGCCCGAGGCGAGCGCTCCGTCCCTCGGGCGGAATCCGCCGCACGATCGGCTGGAGCGGCTCCCGCGCGAGCGCTCGCGCGAAGGCGCCCGGATCGTCGAGGATCTCGGGGTGATCGATCGCGCCGGGAGCGCCGAGCCGCGCGAGGAACCGCGACAGCTCGCGAGCGACTCGCCCGGCCTGCTCCTCGGAGAAGTCCCCGACGAGCCGGGCGTATCCCTCGGCGCTCGGCGGCGCGTCGAGCACGCGCTCGAGGGATGCCCGCGCCGGATGCGCGGGCGCGCGAGCGCGCGCCGCATCGAGCGCGGCCTGCGCCTCCGTCTCGCGCGAGGGACCGGCCCCCACGAGGAGGTCCACGCGGAGCCACGCCGCCTCCGCGCCGAGCGGGTCCGCGGCGGCGACGCCCGCGGCGAGGTCGTCGAGGAGCGTGGTCGTGACGCGCTCGGCGCCGAGCACGCCGGGCCCGAGCGCGGCTCGTGGCGCCCCGGCCGCGGCGAGCGCGGCGTGCGCGCGGAGGAGCCGCGCCTCGGGGGCGTCCGTCGCGCGGAGACGCTCGTCGGCGAGCCGCGCCGCGAGCCCGCGGAGAGCCGCGACGTCCGAGGCGACCGCCGCGGGGAGGACGGGGCCGTGAGCGTCGAGGAGCGCCTCGCTCGCCTCGATGAGCGCGGAGCCGAGCGCGAACCCGGGCCGCTCGCCGACCAGGTTCACCTTCTCCGGGGCTGCGAGCGCCGCCTCCGCGGCCGCGCGGAGCGCGGGCACGGCGTCCGCCGGCTTCGCGGGCCGGGCCGCCGCCGCGAGCTTCGCCTCGAGGTCGTCGGCCGCCTTCGCGCCGCCTCCCTGGCTCGCGCCTCCGCCGCCGCGGCGGCGGCGCTCGCGCGCGACGGCCGCGACCGCGACGAGCGCGAGCACGGCGAGGAGCGCT
>CAZYLP010000366.1:0-8529 GCA_964648345.1 uncultured Planctomycetota bacterium | reverse complement strand
AAGCCGACGGCGACCGCGATCAGCCTCGCCGACGTGGTGAACCGCGAGAAGATCTTCACGAACACCAAGTTCAACGGCGACGGCGTCGTCCCTCTCGCCGCGGCGCCCGACGAGGACACGCGCAAGGCGCTCGAGGACGTGATCGCGACGCACGGGAGCGTGGACGACCGCTCCAAGCAGAAGGGCGTGGACCGCCCGCGCGTCGAGGCGTTCTTCGGCGAGACCTCCGCGTTCCTCACCTGGCACGGCCGGACGAAGGCGGAGCCCGCGCTCACGCCGCTCGGCGACAAGACGGCCGCCGCCGTGGACGCGCTCGCGAAGGTGCGCGCCAAGGTGGACGACTGGTTCACGCGCTGCCGGCTCGCCGCGTTCGACGCGCGCGCCGGCGCGCTCCTCGATGCGCCGGACGGCGCGTTCGCGGCCTTCGCGGGCCGCGACCTCGACGAGGCGAACGCCGACGTGGCGAAGCTCCCGCTCAGCCGCGTCGCGCCGGCCGGGACGCTCGACCTCCGCGCCGGCGTCAACCCGGCGTGGCGCGCCGCGCTCGGCGCCTTCGCCGACCAGGTCGTCGCGCCGCTCCTCGGCAAGGACCGCTCGACGCTCGTCGAGGCCGACTGGAAGGCGCTCCAGGAGAAGCTCGCCCCCCACGAGGCGTGGGCGAAGGCGAAGCCCACGACCGCGGTCGAGAAGCTCGGCGCCGAGCGCCTCCAGGCCCTCGTCGCGAGCGACGCGCGCGGGAAGATCTTGAAGCTCATCGAGCAGGACGAGGCGCTCGCGCCCGACTTCGCGCAGATCGAGGACCTCGAGAAGCTCCTCCTCTACCGCCGGGACTTCGAGCGTTTCCTCCACAACTTCGTCAACTTCTCGGACTTCTACGCGAAGAAGGGCGCGACCTTCCAGGCGGGCACGCTCTACCTCGACGGGCGGAGCTGCAACCTCGTCGTCCGAGTCGAGGACGCGGGGAAGCACGCCGCGCTCGCCGGCTTCGCGAAGACGTTCCTCGCTTACTGCGACTGCGTGCGCCCGGCGACGAACGAGAAGATGACGATCGCGGCCGCGTTCACCGACGGAGACTCGGACGACCTCATCGTCGGCCGGAACGGGGTCTTCTACGACCGGAAGGGCAACGACTGGGACGCGACGATCACCAAGGTCATCGAGAACCCGATCAGCGTCCGCCAGGCGTTCTGGTCGCCCTACAAGCGCTTCGTCCGCATGATCGAGGAGCAGGTCGCCAAGCGCGCCGCCGCCGCCGACGCGGCCTCGACGGACAAGCTCTCGAGCGCCGCGACCGCGACCGCGAATGCCGACCAGGGCAAGGCGGTCGCGAAGGACACCCAGAAGAAGATCGACACGGGGACGGTCGCCGCCCTCGGCGTCGCGGTCGCCGGCATGGCGACGTTCATCTCGACGCTCCTCGCCGCGTTCTTCGGCCTCGGCCGCTGGATGCCGCTCGGAGTGCTCGGCGTCCTCCTCGCGATCTCGGGGCCCTCCATGCTCATCGCGTGGCTCAAGCTCCGGCAGCGGAGCCTGGGCCCGATCCTCGACGCGAACGGCTGGGCGGTGAACGGCCGCGTCAAGGTGAACGTCCCCTTCGGCCGCGCGCTCACGGGCGTCGCGACGCTCCCCAAGGGCTCGATCCGCTCGCTCCGCGACCCGTACGCCGAGAAGAAGCGGCCGTGGAAGCTCTACCTCGCCATCGTCCTCGTGCTCGCGTTCGCGGTCACGTTCTGGCTCGGGAAGATCGACGACCACCTGACCGAGGACTCGGGGCTCCGCTCGTACCAGCTCCTCGGCGACTACGCCTACGTGGCGACGAGGTCGGGCACGGCCGCGACGACGAGCGCGACGCCGCCCAGGTAGAGGGGCCCGGGGACGCTCACTCCTTGCGCATGCGGTCCATGCGCTGGTCGAGCTTCCGGTTGATCTCGATCAGACGCTCGTCGTACGACGAGACGACGATGTGGTGGAGCGCCTTCGCCTCGTCGATCCGGCCGAGCCTCATGTAGCCCTGGATGAGGAGGAGCGCGCGGAACGGCTGCGCCTCCGCCTTGTGGGCGTTCTCGAGCGCCTTCACGCCCTCGGCGTCGCGGCCGAGGCAGAGGAGCGCGTCCCCGACCCGCTCCTCGAAGAGCGGGAGGTTCGCCATGAGGCCCGCCTCGTTGGCGCACCGGTACGCGAAGGGGAAGTCGCCGGCGGCGATCGCGTCGCGGTGGATGTGGATCCAGAGCATCGCGCACTCGGGCGCGGCGAGGAGGGCGTCCATGAGGACGGCGCGCTTCCTCTGCGCGTCGGCCGGGCTCTCGCGGTGGAGGCCCTTCACGAGGTCCTCGATGACGGCCGGGCCCTTGTCGCCGTGGACGTGGAGGTCCTTGTCCGAGGTCTCGAAGATCGTGCGGAGCGCGCCCGCCGACCAGATCGAGAAGTCGAGCCACGGCCGGGCCGCGTGCTGCACGTCGCCGCGCCGCGACTCGGAGAGCTTCTCGAGCGCCCTCGCCTCGACGAGCGTCGAGCGCTCGCGGGGGGCGAGGACCCGGCCGCGGACGATGCGCCGCCGCGCGAGGGCGACCGCCGCCGCGTCCGGCTCCTTCGCCTCGCCCTTCGCGAGGAGGACGGGGGAGGCCGCGTCGATGAGGATCGTCCCCGCGTGGTGCTGGTGCGCTCGGTCGAGGTCCACGAGGAGCGCGGTCTCGTCAATGTCCCACGCGGCCTCGACGATCCGCGCCGCGCGGTCGCGCTCGGCGGGCGAGGCGCGGGGGATGCGCCACGCCGTCGCGACGAGAGCCTTCGCGCGTTCGACGGGAGTCTTCGCGGACGCGAGCTCGCGCTCCGCGTCCGCGCCGAGCGCGACGCCCGCGAGGACGGCGAGCGCGGCGCGCGCGTTCCTGGAGTTCTTCGGCCCGGCCTCCGCCTCGAGGGCGGAGATCCGCGCGTGGAGCCCCTCGGTGTCCTCGCGCTGGTCGCCCCGCGAGCGCGCGACGACGACGATCGCGGCGACGCTCGCGACGAGCGCCGCGGCGGAGACTCCTCGCCACAGCGCGCCGGCGAAGCGCCCGCCGGGCTCGGCCCAGACCGGCGGGTCGCCGCGCGCGAGGCGCTCGAGGTCCTGCGCGAAGGCCTCGGCGGTCGGGTAGCGCTCGCGCGGGTCGCGCCGGAGCGCCTTCGCGCAGACGGCCTCGACGTCGCGCGAGGCCTTCGGGTAGACGCTCCGCAGGAGCGGCGCATCGTCGATGCGGAGCTGCCGCACGATGCCCATGGCCTCGCCCTCGAACGGCGTGCGGCCCGAGACGAGGTGGAAGAGCATGACGCCGAGCGCCCAGATGTCGACGCGCCGGTCCACCACTCCGTGGCCGTCCGCCTGCTCGGGCGCCATGAACGTCGGGGTCCCGAAGACCGCGCCCGAGGCGGTCATCGACTCCTCGCGCTGGCTCTTCGCGATCCCGAGGTCGGTCACCTTCGCGCGGCCCTGTCCGTCGTAGAGGACGTTCTGGGGCTTCAAGTCGCGGTGGATGATCCCGAGCTCGTGGGTGAAGTGCATCGCGCGCGCGACGGGGAGGAGCACGTCCGCCGCCTCGCGCCCCTGGAGCACCTTGCCGCGATAGCGGTCGGAGAGCGCGCCGCCCGGGCAGAGCTCCATGACGATGTACGGCCGCCCGTCGGCCTCGCCCGTCCCGTGGAGGCGGACGATGTTCGGGTGCTCCGAGAGGAGTTGCATGGCGCGCCCCTCGCGCCTGAAGCGCTCGAGGAGCGTCGGGTCGTTCGAGAGGAGCTGCTTGAGCGCCACCGGCTCCGCGAGACCCGGAGCGCGGACCTCGTAGACGACGCCCATGCCCCCCTTGCCGAGGACACGGACGACCTCGTACGGGCCTATGCGCTCCGGGACGAGGACGGACAAGAGCCGCTCATTGGACGATCTTGCCGAGGAGCTTCTTGAAGCCCGAGGTCCACGACGGCTTCGAGGCCTCGACGGCCTTCTTCGCCTGCTCCGCGATGTAGGTGTCGCGCCGCGCCTTCGCCGCGTCCATGTAGGCGAGCTGCTTCACGACCAGGCGGTGCACGACGCGCTGGATCGTCGCGTCGGCCTCGGGCGTGCCCGGCGCGTCCTTCGTCTCGGACTTGATGAGGTCCTCCCAGAGGCGGAGGGCCTCGACGACGCGCGCGAACGCCTTCGCGTGGTACTCGAAGATCGTGTCCGTCTCGGGCGTCCGGGCGCCGCGCGCGATGATCATCTGGTCGCGCGGCTCGGCCCCGGGGGCGTCCGCCATGTAGACGCCGCCGCGACGGAGCTCGGGCTTCGCGAGCGCGCGGATCGCGCGGTAGATCGGCGACGCCTCCGGCGCCGAGTTCTTGACCATGACCTCGGCGATGATCCGGGCGAACTCCGTCTCGCCGGGCCGGTTCGTGAGGCCGTAGCCCTCCTTGGCCATGGCGTCGAGGCACTGCTTCCTGAACGCCTTGTCGCCCGCCTTCGCGCGGTCCTGGACCATCTTCACCTCGGGGCGGCACGGCTTCCCCGCCTTGAGGTTCGCGAGGCCCTCCTGGTACTCCCGCTGGAAGTAGTCCTCGAGGAGGCGGTGGTGGTTCGCGATGATGATCAGGCCCACGTCCTGGAGCGTGGGCTCGCCGCCCTGGTCCTTGCCGATCGCGTAGAGGACGGCCGGATCGACCTCGGCGCACTTCCCCTCCTCGCACTTCAGGACCGCCTCGCTCACGTCGTGCGAGGTGAGGTCGGCGTGCGCGTGGGCGATCGGCGCGACCTTGGGCGGCGCCTTCGGGCCGAGGTGGAGGAGGCCGAGGAGCTTCGAGCCGACCCCCGAGAGCTTGTTCTTCGTGTGCGTGATGAGCGCGTCCGTGAAGAAGCGGCTGTCGCCGATGAGCGTGCAGTGGATCTGGTTCCCGAGGTCCTCGATCCCGTGCATGTTGTTCGCGCCGAAGCTGACCGAGAGCCAGTCGTCGCCCGGCCGGCCGCGGAGACGCGCGACCATGGCGAGGTCGGTGTAGACCTCGGAGAACTCGGGCGCGGAGCCGAGCGAGACTCCCTGCGGGACGTAGCGCTCGGGGTGCAGGAACGCGGTGAAGTAGCTCGAGCTGATCCCTTCGCGGAGGAGCGCTCCGTGCGCATCGAACTGGCTGGGCACGCCCGTGAGGCCGCCGAACCACGTCGTGCGCGGGTCGTAGGGGACGGCCCGCCCGAACGCATCGAGGACGACCTTGCCGTTCTCGATGAACAGACGGTCCTGGTTCCGGCGGTCGTCGTCCGGGCTCACCGAGCCGTAGCGTCCGAGCTCGAGCTCGGTCTTGCCCGCGTCGGCGGGAGCTATGTCCACTCCGACGACGGTCTTCCCGGGCGAGAGCGCGAGGAACTCCTTGAAGGCCGCCGCGTCGAAGCTCGCGGCCGTGGGCCAGCGCTTCAGGAACTCGGGGTTCTTCGAGGCCTTCTCCCACACGAAGGTGCGGAAGGAGACGAGCTGGTCCGTGCTCGGGGTCGCGATCTTCCGCGAGCGGTCGCCGAAGGCGAGCTCGTAGAAGTCCGCGTGGACCGCGGTCGCGTAGCCGTGAGCGACCCCTCCACCGACGAGCAGGGCGGCGCACGCACTGACTGCCACCGTCACGTTTCTTTTTGCCGAGAGTTGCATTTGCCTGACTCCACGAGACTTGAGGTCCCGTTCTGGCCGCATTCGTCTCGAACCTCGCTGTCCCTGAGACCGACGAGGGTTCGGCGTGCGGCGTCGAGAGCCGGCTGAACAAACGAGGGGCCACGGCGCGCCAGGGTGGCGCGCGAGAGCGATGAGGGGTGCCGGATGGCTACGGCCGGTCGGGTTGGACCGGGGTGTCCGTCGGAGGCGTGGCCGGCTCGGGTCTCATCCCGTCCGCCGGCGGTTCTTCGGAGTCAGCCGGCTTGTCCTCGTCGGAGTCGGAGTCGGGCTGCTCGTCGTCCATGAGCTCTTCGACGAGCGGAGCGAGGAGGAAGATCGACGGCCCGTTCTCGTCGGGCTCGTTGAGGAGGAGCTCCGGCGTCTCGATCCCGAGGAGCTCGAGGTCCTCGTCCCGCTCCGCGCGCGGGAGAGCCGAGAGCGGCGAGCTCGGCCCGTTCGCCGGAGCGGCCGGAGCCTTGGAGCGGGGCGCCTTCTTCACGCGCTTCTTCGGCGTCGCCTTGGGCGGCGCGCTCTCGGGCTCCACGCTCGTCGCGACGGGCTGCGGCGCGACGAGCGCTCCCATCTCGGCCACATCGCGCCGCGCGTTCGACATCTTCTCGCGGCTCGAGATCGAGCCCGTGACCACGAGGCCGAGACCCGCGACCGTCGCGACGAGCGCGACGCCGATCAGGAGCTCGAGCCTCGTGACACCGAAGTGGCGCATGAAGGGTCGAGGTCCACGATACACCTGCGTGGACCTCGATGTCCATGACGCGCGCCGGTTACGGGTTGAACAGCCCGCTGATCACGTTCCCGATCGCGCCGCCGATCAGGCCGCCGACGTTCCCGCCGCTGCCGCCCGTCCCGCCGCCGAGGAGGCCGCCGAGGAGGTTGCCGGCGAGGTTGCCGAGGAAGCCGCCCACGAAGCCGCCGACCCCGTTGTTGAGACCGCCCTGCGCGATCGTGCCCGCGAGCGCTCCGAGCGCGGCGTTGCCGAGGGTGCTCCAGAAGCTGCCGCCGCCGGAGCCGTTCGAGCCGCCGTTGTTCGTGCCGGTGCCCGTCCCGGTCCCGGTGCCCGTGCCCGTCCCGGTCCCGGTGCCCGTGCCCGTCCCGGTGCCTGTCCCCGTGCCCGTGCCGTTCGGGGTGTTCGCGTTCGGGTTGATCGGCGGCGCCGACGGCGCGGCGACGAACGGAGCGGTCGACGGATCGACGACCTCCGTCGAGTCGAGCGGAAGGCCCTTCGCGTCGAGGCCGCCGATCACGAGGACGTGGCCGTTCGAGAGGACGGTCGCCGTATGCGAGAAGCGCGGCGTCTTGAGCTGCGTCTTCGCGGCGACGACGGCCTGCGCGAGCGTCTGGCCGCGGAGGATCTCGACCGAGCCGAGGACCTGCCCGCCGACGCCGCCGATGACGACGATCGCGTCGCCCTGCGTGCTCGTGACGCAGCTCGCGGTCGCGTTGCGGCGCGCCTCGATGAGGGCGCCCGCCTGGGTGAACTTCCGCGTGAAGCGGTCGTAGCTCTCGCCCGAGCGCTCGAGCGTCGTCAGCGTCTGGCCGCCGAGGATCACGGCCTCGCGGCCGTTCGACGCGCACGCGAGCGCGGCGCGTCCGAGGACGCCCGGCACCATCGTGATCTTGCCCGCGGCCGGGTCGATGAGCTCGGCGCTCGCGGGAGCGTTCGCTCCGGCGCCGCCGGCGATGAGGATCGTCCCGTCCTCGAGGAGCACTCCGTGCGCGCCCGTGAGCGGCTCGATGAGCTTGCCCGCCGTCGTGACGGTGCGCGTCTTCTCGTCGAAGACCTCGACCGAGTCGACCGGCTTCGTGCCGTCGTGGCCGCCCGCGATGACGATCTTGCGCGCGCCCGGCGCGCCGAACGAGACGGCCGCGGCGCCCGAGCGCGCGGTCGCGAGCTTGGGCCCGGGCGCGAAGGCGCCCGCGAGCGGGTCGAAGATCTCGGTCGTGTCGAGGACGGTCTTCCCGTCCACCTGGCCGCCCGCGATGAGGACCTCGCCCGACTCGAGGAGCGTGGCCGTGTGGCCGAAGCGCGCCTTCACGAGCTGGGGGCCCTGCTTGACCGTCGTCTCCGTGACGAACGCCGACAGGCCGAGCGCGACGCCGCCCGCGTCCACGCCGCCCACGACGAGGACCTCGCCCGAGGCGAGGAGCGTCGCCGAGTGCGCGCCGCGCGGAGCGCCGAGGCTCGTCGTCGTGACGGCCGCCGGCGCCGTGACCGCGGGCGTCGTCGTCCCCGCGGGCGGCGCGTACGGCACCTGGGCCGTGGCCGCGGCGGGGTCCGGCGTGACCGGCACCGCACCGTTACAGCCCGCGACCAGAGCGACCGCGAAGGCAACGAAGAACCCGCTCGCGCGAGCGAGGAGAGAGCAAGACCCCATGAACCGATCTCCTGACGACCCCTTGGACCCACCGGCTGACTAACGAAACGACTTTCCCGATTCGCCGGAGACCGCATGTGCGAGCCGCGGGCCGATGCGTAACTCCGCGTGCGGCTTCGATGTCGCGAGTTGCGTTTCTCCTCGCCTTCTTTTCACGGGTCGCAACAGCTTGAACCGTAAGGACGTGCGAGGGCCGCACGTCGGCGGCAAGCCCGCGGGCGTGGTGGGCAGAGACAGCGTCGTCGGCCTGAAGCCGTGGTTGACCGGCATCGAGCGCGGTGGGCCGGCGGGCGCGGTGGCCAGAGAGAGCGTCGTCGGCCTGAAGCCGTGGTTGACCGGCATCGAGCGCCGTGGGCCGGACGGGGGAGGGGAGACAGTACCCCTTCTCTGTTCGTCCGAGCCCTTGTCGCGAGCCGGACGACCCTGTCGATGTGCATCAGATAGCGGTTTCGTCGCGAGGACGCCGATCGCGACGAAGCCTTGGAAGCACATCAGGCGGG
>CAZYLP010000365.1:0-8548 GCA_964648345.1 uncultured Planctomycetota bacterium | reverse complement strand
ATCGACGCCGCTCCAGAGCCACGAGTCCTGACGCGAGGCGTAGAGGGCGCGGAGCAGGAGCGTCTTCCCCGTCCCCGAAGGGCCGTCGTGGAAGACGTGGCCGTCGAGACGGCGCGCCGCCGCCGCGACGACGAGGTCGTGCGCGGGCGCGTTCGAGTCCTGCCGGATGAAGTCGTCGAGCGAGGCGGCCGGCGCGAACCCCGCGCGGAGGCGCGCGCGCTCGAGCCGGACGGTGTCTTCACCGTAGCGGAGCGCGCGCTCGAGCCGCCTCAGGTCCGAGTCCACGGCGGGATCCTACCCGCCGCCACCGACGTCCAGCCTCGATGGTCCGTGTCGAGACCCGCGGGGAGGATCAGCCGACCTTGTCGAGGGCGCGGGTCACGCCCGGCGTCTTCGACGGGGGCGCTTGCGGACGCACGGGCTGCAAGCGCCCCTTTCCGTCGGGGTCGGCGGCCCGCGCGAGGAGCTTCACGATCTCGTTCACGACGTCGCTCGTGTAGTAGGTGAGGTCGCCGTCGGGCCGGAAGACGCGGACCTTCATGCGGACGCTCGAGCCGGGCTTCTCCTTCGCGCGTCCGACCTCGAGGTCGGCGATGAGCCCGCGGAGCTGGTCCGCCTGGGTCGCGGTGAGGCGCCCCGTCCCGTGGACGCGCTGGCTGCCGTCGTCGTAGCCGGTCACCTCGACGCGGCCGTCGCTCGTGAGGCCCATGTGGTACTCGTCCGAGCCGCCGCCTTCGCGCGGGAAGACGACCGTTCCGTGGAGCTGGGGCAGCTCGGTCCCGCGGGTGGCGCTGCGACCCGGCTCGCTCCGCGGCGGGTGCTTCTCGGAGAGAGCGCCCACGAGCGCTCCCACGGCCTGCCCGCTCTCCTCGGCCGCGGAGGCGAAAGGGTAGAGCGCGGGCACGACGAGCGAGACCGCCGCGACGACGGAGCCGGCGGCCCTCCTCCACCGGAGGCCCTCGCGGACCCACGGGAGGACGGTCTGTACGAAACCCATCTCTCCAGCAGCTCTCTCTCGGAGAGCGCCTGAACAAAGCGCGTGCCCGGCACAAGTGCCGGGCACGCAAGGATAGGTCGATGGCCGGGGACCGACAGGGTCAGCGGATCTCGTCGAGCGCGGGGGCCATCCCCTTCGACGAGGGTGGCATGGGCTTGTGGGCCGGGCCCGCGATCTGGAAGGTCCGTCCCTGCTCGTCGAAGAAGACCGGGGGAGACAGCCCGCCGTGGAAGGGCTCGATGAACCGGACCGCGGTCGTGCCGTTCGCGTAGCTCGCCGTGGCGTGACCGCTCTCGATCGCGCGCACGACGGCCGGTGGAAGGATCCGGCTGATCGGGAGCGCGTCGACGTGCGCCTCGTGGGCGAGGAAGTCGATCACGTCCTGCACGGCGTCGGTCGAGAAGTAGGTGTCGTCGTCGTGCTCCCCGTCGATCGTCACCGTGCGGAGGGTCCCGTCGTCGGCGAGAGGCCTCGCACCGCCCGCCTCGAGACGCGCGAGGAGTTTCTTCAGCCGAGCCGCCTCCTCCGCATCGAGGATGGCGTGACCCTGGATCCGACCTCCGAGCTCGGACACTCCCTCGACCTCGACGACGCCCCCGGGCGACACGGAGAAGTGGAGCTGCACCTTCTCGTCTCCGACGGGGAAGACGTGCGTCGCGTGGAGGCGCGGGACGGAGACCTTCGGTGAGCGGGGGTCCTCGACCCCCGCCGCGTTCAGGAGGATGCCCACGATGGTCCGGACGGTCGGACGGTTCGAGTAGGTCTCGCCGCCGGTCTCGACGACCGCGGAGATCGTGTCGTCCCAGCCCAGGCCGCGGTCCCTGTCGTGGAGGAGGGACGTGAGCTTCGCGACCTCCCTGGTCTGCCAGTCGCTGAGGAAGCCCTTGTGAGCGCCGTCCCGGCCGAGGGCGACGACGACCCCCGTGTCGGGGTCGTAGGTGATGGTGTAGCGTTCGCCCTGGTGTGGGAACAGGGCCCGAGCGCGGAGGAGGCGATCCTCCTTCGGCCCGTCGCTCTGCGGCTTCGGCTCTCCCGGCTTCTCGATGCCGGGCGTCGCCGCGCCGATTCCTCCGCCCGCGTCCTTCGGCGAGGCCGGCTCGGCGCCGCGGAGCGCGAGCATCGCGATGGAGACGGGCACGATCCACGGCGCGACGAGCCACCACCGCCACTTCGAATCGAGAGAGAGCCGGGAGAGCCACGACGAGTCTTCGGATCCCATGAGAGTGCGCCGCCCTTCGGGCGACCGGGAGATCAAGGCACGTGCCCGTCTCAAGTCCCCGTCGGACGGGGGAGGGAGAGCCCGCGGGCCGGCAAGTGCCGGCCGAAGAGCGGCGCGGAGCGGTCGTGGCTCTCAGAAGATCCGGCGGAAGCAGTCGAGGAGGCCCTCGCGCGCTTCACGCGGCGAGCGCCGCTGCGGCGGATTCTCCGCCCCGGGCATCTCTCGACCGTCGTCGGCAGCGGCGACCGCGAGGATCTTGATGACCTCCTCGACCTGCCGGCTGGTGCCGTACGTCCTCGTCCCGTTCGCCGTCTCGACGACGAGAGTCATCGCGACGCTCGTCGGTCCGAGAGGGACCGCCCCCCCGGACTCGAGCTCGCCGAGGAGCCGCGCGACTTCCGCCGCCTGCTCGGGCGTGAGCCGGCCCGAGCCCGCGAACGGCTCGGAGTGGGCGTCCGTGCCGCCCATCCAGACCGCGCCATCGGGACGGAGCGTGAAGTCGAAGGCTCCGCCGATGCTCGCGAAGCGGATCTGTCCGCGCATCGCGGGGAGGAGAGGCGGGACGACGGGAGGCGTCGGCACGTCCCTGGACCCCGGCTCCTGCACCGGGAGAGGCGCCGAGGCGATCCCCCTCGCGGCGACCTCGCCCGCGTGCGCGACGGGGAGCGCCGCCTTCGCGATGAGCGACGGGATCACTCCCCCGAGGGCCGCCACGAGCAGGACGCCGATCGTCGGGGACCACCAGGGGAGCTTCTTCGGGATCTTCTTCCACGGCCAGTCGATGCCGAGACCCATCGCTTCGCCTCCCTACGTCGGGCGAGCTGTCCACGTCCCGTGCCGCACCTAAGTCCTTCTGCCCTGTCGTGGGATCGGCGGCCGGCGGACGCCGTCGTCAGCGCGCGGGCGCGGCTACGTCCGGCCGAGACGCTGGAGGAAGCCCGAGCGCGGGGCAGGGGGCGCCGCCGCCGGTGCCGGAGGGGAGGGCTCATCCCACGGGACGAGGTGGCCGACCTCGTAGCGCTCCACTCTGCGGACGGCGTGCGTCGTCGGGTCGAGGAACTCGACGACCACGACCTTGCCTCCCTGCTCGACGCCCGCGACCCTGGCCCAGCCGTTCTCGATCCCGGTCCGGATCCCGAGCGGCACGATGTCGAGCGGGTCCGGCTGACCTTGCCGCGCGGCCGTCGTGAGGATCTCGATGATCGCGGCGACGTCGTCGTGGTCGACGAACCGGTGGCTCTCGAACATGCCCTCGATCGCCAGCTCGACGCGCGGGGCCCCGGGCGGATAGGGCGCGTTCGGCGTGCACTCGAGGTGCGCGATGAGCTCGCGCACACGCACGACCTGCTCGGGGCTGAGCTGCCCGATCCGCTCGGCGCGCGGCCCCGCCGTGCCGACCATGCGCACGATCCCGTTCGACCCGAGCTCGAACCGGACCGCGTCGCCGCGCGGGCGAGCGTCGATGCGCGCCGTGATGGGCGGAAGACCGTCCCCGCCCGACTTGCGGGCCACGCAGACGGCCGTCCCCGCGGCATCCGCCGCGGTGGCGACGGCGGCGCCCGAAGACTCCGACACTGCGGTCGCGCGAGCACCGAGCGCCTGCGCTCCGAGCGCGCCGGTCACGAGGGCCACGCCCGCGACGCGGATCGCTCGCGAGAGCTGCGGCAACCAGTCGAGAAAGCTCATCCCTTTGACCTCTCCTTGCGGAGGAGAGGGAAGACAAGCCGCGTGCCGGGTCCAAGTCCTTGCCGCCGAGGAGACCGCAAGCCCACCGGTGGGCGTTCGGCGGCCGAGGATCGGCCGCGCGTCGACCCGAGGTCGGGAGAGTGCCCGCCGAAGAGCGCTCAGCTCGGACGAGCCCCGATCGCGCGAAGGACGGCGCGGAGGCGGTCCTGCGGCTCGCCCTTCCCGGTGTCGTCGGTCTGGATGACGGCCGAGCCGCCCGCCTTGTCCTTCAAGCGGAGCGTCGAGCGCTCGAGGATGAGGAACGCGTGCGAGCACGCGCCCTTTCCGTCGGCGGTGAGGCAGTGAGCGCCCGTGTTGCCGGGCCCGCGCACGCAGAAGGGCGGCGCCTTCTTCTCCGCGTTCTTCGTGCCCGCGAGCGCGCAGGTGACGCCGAGCTGCCCCTCGAGGTCCACCTTCACCGAGACGTCCTCCTGCTCGGAGGACTTCTTCGCGGCGGCCGTGGCGAGCGCGTCCACCCGGTCGTTCTCGGCGTGGCCGGAGTGACCCTTGACCCAGAGCCACTCGATCTCGTGCGGCGCGGCGGCCGCGATGAGGCGCTCCCAGAGGTCGCGGTTCACGACGGGCTTGTTGTCCGCGGTCCGCCAGCCGCGGCGCTGCCAGCCCTTCACCCACTCGGTGATTCCTTGAAGGACGTACTTCGAGTCCGTGTGGAGCACGACCTTGCTCGGCCGCTTCAAGGCTTCGAGCGCCGAGATCGCGCCGAGGAGCTCCATGCGGTTGTTCGTCGTCACGCTCTCGTGGCCGACGAGCTCCTTCTCGCGGCCCCCCGTGCGGAGGAGCGCGGCCCAGCCCCCGGGCCCGGGGTTCCCGAGACAGGCCCCGTCCGTCCAGATCTGGATGGGCTCCGTCACCGCGGTGCTCCTGTCACCACACGGCCTCGTGGTCCTCGGTGACGCCGGGCACGCCCTCGATGCGGACCTCACGGCCCTTCGCGTCGCGGAGACGGCCCGTGAAGCTGCCGAACGGCTGGCGGTACCGCGAGCGGAGCACGACGAGGTTCACGTCCTCCGAGCGCTCGCCGCGCGGCTCGAAGACGAGGTCCACGGAGCCGTCGTCGCTGTGGATGCTCCAGGGCGTCGTGCCCTTCGCGATCGTGAACGTGACGGGCGGCAACGCGGACGGCGTCCCGTCGATCCAGAGGGCGTTCTCGTTGTAGCGGCCGTGCACGTCGTCGTGGACGCCCTTCGCGATGTTGAAGCCGACGGTGCGGCCGTCCACGGCCGTGCCCGCGCCCGTCGCCCAGAACCAAGCGGTGTGACGCGGGAAGAAGGCCTGCGTCCAGTCGAGGCTCGCGCGCGCGTCGTCGAGCGTGTAGCTCCGCCCCTCGACGGTCACGGTCCCCATCGCGAGGAGTCCGACGTTCTTGACCGTGAGCCCGGGGCGGCCCGACCCGCGCCCCACGTCACCGCTCACGACGGTGAGCGGCGTGCCGCTCCCCACGATGTCGAGGTTCGCCCGGATCCCGGGGAGGTCGACCGCGAGCGTGACGCCGCCCGTGCGCGTCGTCGCGAGCGAGACGAGACGGCCCGGCGCGACGGCCGCGCTCGCTCCGTCGAAGGCTCCGACGCTGATCCCGACCGCGGCGGGCGACTTCCAGCCGCGCTCGACGGGGCGGCCGCCCTCGGCGACGTACGCCCACGAGAGTCCGAGGTAGCCCACGTCCGCGATGGCCGCGGCCACGACGAGGTCGTCGCGGAAGACACCGACGAAGCGCCACGACTTCTTGCGCAGTCGCCGGAAGAGATCTCCGTCCAGCTCGGCGCACGGGATCGTCCCCGCGTAGGCGCCCTCGTGGGGCGCACCCTTCGCGTCGGCGAGCGTCGCGGGCGGTGAGGACAGGTCGGCCATGCCCCACGAGTGTAACTCAGTCGTCGAACGGCTCCTCCCGGAGCCGGGCGACGAGGGCGCGGAGCTCGGCGTCGAGCCCCCGGTCCGCCTCGATCGCCGCGAGGCGCGCTCCGCCGCCACGCCTCCCGAGGGCGAGGAGCGCCGCCTTCGTCTCCGCGGGCGAGCGGTTCGCGCGGAGGTGAGCCTCGAGCGCATCGAGCGCCGGCTCGCCCTCGGCGCCGCCGCCGAGCGCCGCGAGCGCGGTCTCCCGCGCCGGGGCGCGCTCGTCCTCGAGCCGCCGCGCGAGCGCGCGGCGCACGGCCTCGAGGTCGGCGCGGTCGAGGACGCGGCTCGCGAGCGCGCCGAGCGCCGCGGAGGGGTGCGTCGTGAGGACCCGGGCGAGCGCGTCGCGCTCATCGCGGGTGGCGCCGACCTCCTCGCGCTCGACGAGGTCGATGAGAGCGTCCTCGCGCACGCGGGAGACGGGAGACTCGAGGTCCGCGAGGGACGCTCGCCGCTCGACGAGGCGGAGGAGCTGCTCGAGGTCCGCCGGGGGACCGGAGGTCGTGCCGACGGCGACCTTGGACCAGCGCGACCGGACGGGCAGGATCACGAGCACACGCTCCTCCATGTTCCAACTCACGCCGTTCGTCCTCGGGATGCAGGCCGTCTCGCGCGCGGGGCCCTTCAAGGTGCGCTCGATGCGCAGGAGGACGCTCTCCGAGTGGACCGCGGCGACGCGGGCGACGACGACCTCGTTCGAGCGCTCGGAGAGCTTGCCGATGGTGAGCTCGGAGCGAGGCGTTTGGTCCGCCGAGGCCATCGACGCTGTGACAACGACGAGGAGAGAGAACGAGAACGAGAACGAGAACGAGAACGAGGTCATGGAGACCTCCCGAGAGTGGAGTCCAGGACCGCGGCGCTCGTCGCGCTGAACCGGGAGTCGTGCGTGGAGAGGAGCGCGTCGCTCACGACGCCGTTCATGAGCCCCTTCGCGTCGCTCTGATCGTGGTCGAGCCCCACGGAGTGGCCGATCTCGTGGGCGAGCACGCTCGCGATGGCGTGCGCCCAGTCGTCGGAGACCTCGCGCACCGCGAGGAAGCGCGCGTCCGCCGTCGCGTTGCCCGCGCCGAGCTTGTACGTCCCGTCGAGGAAGCGCTTGTCGCTCGCCTGGAGCGCGGGCGCGAGCTTCGAGCGGAGGCCGTTGATCGCGCCCGAGAAGACGCCGAGCTTCCCGGCCTGGGAGTTGTCCTCCTTGAAGCGGTTGCCCGGGTCGAGCATCGAGCGGCCGAGGTTCTGGGGCGCGGCCGCGTTGACGCCGCCGACCGCTTCGCGCGAGTGGTTCACTCCGGGCGCGCCCGCGGGCTTCGCGGCCGTGAAGGAGATGTTCCAGCTCGTCGCGGACACGGGCTCGCCCCGCTTCGTGCGGAGGAACTTCCGCGAGAGGTAGGAGAGCGCGCGCGAGACGACGCGCTCGCGGACGAGCGCGTCGACCGCGGCATCGCCCGAGCGCAGCCCGTGCGCCTGGAGGTCCTGCGCGAACGCGGCGGCGCGCACGTCGAAGTCCACGTGCCAGACGTCCGTGCCCGGCTCGGGCACGAAGACGGACGACGGCGGTCGCTGCGCGAGCGCGGGGTTCGTCGTCGTCCCGTTCGCGCTCTTCCCCGCGGTCGGCTGGTAGTGCCCCTCGAAGACGGCGTCGGGGACACGGCTCGTGAACGAGAGCCACTCGGAGAGGGGGCTCTTCTCGAGCGGCTCGCCCGCGGTGGAAGTGATCCGCCGCGCGAGGATCACGCGGACCTCCTGGCCGATCCGGAACGGGAGGAGCGGCGTGAAGGTGATCACCGTCCCGGTGGCGTTCACGGCGACGGTGCCGCGCATCTCCCAGTACGTCCCACCCGGGTTCGTGTCCCCGTCCTCGAAGACGACGACGGTCGTGCCGAGCTGGACGGTCGCGGGGTTCACCGCGCGCGAGAGCGTGATCCTGATCGCCGCCGTCGCCGCCGCCGGCCCGCTCTTCGGCGCGAAGCCGGTGATGGTGAAGGGGGTCGCTCCCGTGGCATCCGCCGTGGCAGCCCTCGCCCCGGAGGCCTCCGCCGCGGAAAGCGACCCCCCGCCGTCTCCCTGTGAACAACCGGTGCAAACGATGAGCGACAGGGCGATGCTCGCCCAGGTCCTCATACCTCTCCCTACCCTTGGTTCTCGCTTTCGCAACGAGCGCACCGCGACGAGCGGACACCGTCTAAAGGGAAGGGCCGGGGTCGTTTCCAGGCACGAAGACGCGAAGAGGCGCTTTGACCGCGTGCGGACTCTCTTCGAGATCTGGCGTCCGCTGTCGCCGAACTGAGACGTCTACTTCGAGAGACGTCCGAGCCGTTCCCGCTGCTCGACGGGTGTTCGAGGTCCCCAGAGATCGACGGCCTTCTTCTGGTCGGCGAGGGCATCGGCGCGGTCGCCCATCCTCTCGCGGACCTTCGAGCGGATCGCCCACGCATCGGGGAGCTCGGGCGCGGCCTCGCAGGCCGCCTTCGCGTCCACGAGAGCGTCGGCCGTCGCGCTTCGGGAGAGGTTGAGCTCGGCGCGGGCCACGAGGGCGTACGGCTCGCGCGGGTCGAGCTCGAGCGCTCGCCGGAGCTCCGTGGCGGTACGCTCCGCGTCGCCGGGCCGCGCGACGGCGCGGACGACGTGCGCGCGCGCGAGGGTCGGGCGCGACTCGAGGGCGCGGTCCGCCGCGAGCTCGGCATCGCGCGGACGGCCGA
>CAZYLP010000364.1:0-8551 GCA_964648345.1 uncultured Planctomycetota bacterium | reverse complement strand
GCGGATGACCTTGTTGAGCTCGGTCCGGTCGAGCCAGGTCCCGTGCTCGGTGCACCGGTCGAGGAGGACGAGCGGGTTCTGGCCGAACTGCGCACGGGCGAGCTTCTGCTTGCAGAACGGGCAGACGCGCATCGAGCCCTGCTTGAGCTGTCCGCTCACCATCTCCTCGTGGAGCTCGACGAAGGTCGCGAAGACTCGCGGCTTCACGGACTTCTCGACGTACGAGATGAGGTCGGGCTCGGTCACCCAGAGGCCGTAGCACTTCTGACAGCCCAGGAACTGGACCTCCTTGTCCACGACGAAGTCGAGAGGCAGGTTGCAGCGCGGACAGAGGAACTGTTCTTCGGACAAGGGTTAACGCCTCCCCCACGTGAGGTTACCGAAAATCCCGGAGATCCGTACCCGGCCCCGGAGCAACGGCCGGTAGAGGGGTGGAGTGGTAGTCATGCTCGCGTTCATCTCCGACATTCACGCGAACCTCGAAGCGACCACGGCGGTCTTCGACGACATCGCCCAGCAGAAGGTCGAGAAGATCATCTGCCTCGGCGACGTGGTCGGCTACGGCCCGGACCCGCTCGTCGTCACGGACATGATCCGCGAGCGCGCGGAGATCTGCCTCGAGGGCAACCACGACGAGGCGCTCCACCGCGGCCCCCTCGGCTTCCACATGGCGGCGGCCCAGGTCATCGAGTGGACGGTCGAGAACCTGAAGCCCGGCTTCTTCTCGGGCCTCGACCTCCGCAAGCGCTGGGATTGGATCACGAGCCGCCCGCAGACGCACGTGCTCGGCGACGATCTCCTCGTCCACGGCTCGCCGCTCGACCCGACGAGCGGCTACCTCCTCCCGAACCGCGGTTACGGCATGCACGTGGACTTCGAGTCCGTCTTCAAGGAGACGCAGCGCCTCATCTTCTGCGGCCACACGCACCTCCCGGGCGTGATCCTCGACGACGAGACGGCCCTCGACTCGAAGACGCTCGAGAACACGTGGACGTGGGAGAAGGGCAAGGCGATCGTCAACGTGGGCTCGGTCGGCCAGCCGCGCGACAACGACAACCGTGCGTGCTACGTCCTCTTCGACGGCAAGAAGGTGACCTGGCGGCGCGTGCCCTACGACTTCGAGAAGACCTCCGCCAAGGTCGCGACCGTCCTCAAGATCCAGAAGCTCGCCGAGCGGCTGAAGGTCGGCGTCTGAGCTAACCTGGACGCTCATGAGCGAGCTCGGCGCCGCATTCCCCGGCACGCGTTGGTCTTTGGTCCAGCGCGTCGCCGAGCCGCGGAGCAGGGTCGGAACGGGCACGCGCCGCCGCGCGTTCGATGAGCTCGCGCTCTCTTACTGGCGGCCCGTCTACCGGACGCTCCGCGTCGCGCACAAGAAGAGCCCCGAGGACTCGCAGGACCTGACGCAGAGCTTCTTCCTCTCGTTGTTCGAGAAGGGGACCTTCGACAAGTTCGAGGCGACGCCGCACGCGGGCAAGTTCCGGAGCCTCGTGCGGTCGCTCCTCGACGGCTTCGTCCACACGTGGGACCGGAACGCGCGGCGGAAGAAGCGCGGCGGCGACAAGCGGCACGTCCCGCTCGACCCGGCGCAGATCGCGGCCATCGAGGAGCGGATCACTCTCGAGCCCGAGGTGGACCCCTTCGAGCGCGAGTGGCGGGTCGCCCTCCTCGACCAGGCGATCGTCGAGATGGCCCGCGACTCCCAGAGCCCGACGTGGAGCCGCCGTCACGCGATCTTCCTCGCCCACGACGTCGAGCCGCAGGACAAGGAGCGGCCGACCTACGCCGAGCTCGCCCGGCGCTTCAACGTGAAGCCGCACGACGTGAAGAACGACCTCGCCGCCGCGCGCCGCCGCTTCGCCGAGCTCGTCCTCGACCGCATCCGCGACGAGTGCGCCAACGAGGAGGAGGCGCGCGACGAGCTGAGGACGGTGTTCGGGAAGTGAGCACGAAGCCCACGATCACCGAGAAGGGCTACGAGCACCTCGCGTCGCTCGTGCGCGCTCACCTCGACGACGAGGCCGAGAACGACCCGGACCGCATCGGCTGCTACCGCGTGAAGGAGCGCGTCGGCCGCGGCTCCGCGGGCGAGGTCTTCCGCGCGCTCGACCCGACGGACCACGAGGTCGCGCTCAAGCTCCTCCACCGCCGCTGGCGCGGCCCGCGCTACGCGCGCGAGCTCGAGATCCTCGAGCGCGCCTCGATGGTGGACGGAGTCGTGTCGCTCCTCGATGCGGGGAGCTCTTCCCGCGGCCCGTTCCTCGTCTTCGAGATCGCGGAGGGAGGCTCGCTCCGCGCGCAGCTCCGCGACCGGAAGAAGCTCCCCTGGATCGAGGCCGTCGCGCTCGTTGAGAAGGTCGCTCAGACGCTCGAGACCCTCCACAAGGAGGGGATCATCCACCGCGATCTCAAGCCCGAGAACATCCTGCTCACCGGTGACGGCGAGCCCCTGATCTCCGACTTCGGACTCGCCAAGGACCTGCAGGAGGAAGACGGCGAGCTCACCTCGACGGGCCAGCCTCTCGGGACGATCGGCTACATGGCGCCCGAGCTGATCGACGGCGACCGCGAGAAGCTCGGGCCGTGGACCGACGTCTTCGCGCTCGGGGCCGTGCTCCACGAGCTCATGTCGGGGGAGCTCCCGTTCTCGGGGCGCACGCTCCTCGAGGCCGCGAAGTCGATCAAGAGCGACACCGTGAAGCCGATCGCGAACGTGCCCGCGGCGGTCAACGCCGTCGTGAAGAAGGCGCTGATGAAGAGCGCCGAGGAGCGCTATCGCTCCGGCGGTCAGCTCGCGAAGGCGCTGCGCGAGGCTCGGGGCGCGACCTGAGCATCTCGCGCCGAGGGATCGGGACCTCGTTCGCCTTCCGGATCGTGTAGACGGACGCGAGAACGATCCCGACGACCAGGCCGACGATCCCGCCCGCGACGTAGTAGCGCGTCGGCGACCCGATTCGCATGCGCACGGCGCGGTCGAGGGTCACTGGCGCTCCGAACTCGTCCGTGCCCCAGTCCTCGACGTAGAGCTGGTTCGAGACCTGCTCCCGCTCGAGCCGTGCGGCGGTCTTGTTGTAGGCCGAGTGCCAGAAGCTGGCCCCGAGGAACGCGAAGAGCACTGCCGCCGCGAGCGGGCCGAACGCCCACGCGAGTGCGACGCCCGGGCCCGAGAACTCCGTCTCGTCGGACCTCACCTGCGGACCTGGCTCATCGGCCGGCGCGCCCGATTCGGGTCGAGGGGCCGCTTCGAGGCGAGCGGCCGGCGTGTCTTCCGGGCCTTCCGATCGTCGAGCGAGGGCGCCCGCGGCGGATCGGGCGCATCGCCCTTCACGAGCTTCACGACGAACGCGATGCCGATGACCAGGACGAGCGCCACGACCTTCACGAGGAGCCGGTTGCTGCTCCGCTGGTAGTGGTAGCCGTCGTCCGCCGAGGCGACGTTCACGAAGACGAAGAGCAGGCACGTCGCCGCACCGAGGAGCCGCAATCCCATACCTCACCCGGGCGCTCGCCGAGCATCGCCCGGGCCAAGCCGCTGGAGGCCGCGCCATTGCTGGGGTGTAAGCAGCGTTGCCAAAGGTTTCGCGTCCCGTTTCCCGCATTCCGGGCGGGGGAGTGGTGTCGGTCTTACCAGCTCAGAGGATCTGCGGCGGGAGCTTCGAGCGGTGCCTCGCGATCCACTCGAGCACCGCCGGAGGTCGCTCGAGCCAATTGCGCCCCTCGATCAGCTTCTCCCAGCAATCGTCTCCTCGAAACAACTCGGGATGGCAGAGCACGATGGTGCAAAGCCACTCGATCGCCTTGACGGATTCGTCGCCGCGTGAAGCACGGGCATGACGCGCGACGGCCTCGAAGAGGCGGACGTCGAGCGGGATCAGGTTCAAGGCCCAGCGGCGCAAGCCCGGATCGCGGGAGCGAAGGCATGCCACCATCACCGCCAGCCTCTCGCCGTGAGCCGGGAGGGTCCACGAGGAGACTTCGCCGACGAGACCGCGGTAGCAGATCACCTCGTCTCTCTCCGCCTCGTCGAGGGCGAGCTCTATGAGCTCCACCTCGAGGGATCGCCACGTGGGAAGGCGGGTGTACTCCTTCGCGTGGCCTGTGAGCGTGCAGCCCGTCCGGCCGAGGACCACTTCGCTGGGGCGGACGCGACGAAGGTGATACCGCGCGTGGACGCGCGGGTCCGCGAGCACGATGCCCGCGAAGACCCCGAGGTGCACGAGCACGAGGAGCCACATCGAGACGACGAGCCGTCGGCGAGCCATGGACATCGCAACCCCTCGGACGCGCGGGGGGTTCCCGAGTTGTGTGCGGGATCTGCCCAACCGCGAAGCCGATCCGTCTCGCTCCCTGAGACTCACGAAGGGCGCCCCACGGACACCACGACTTGACGCTTCCGTGACTCCGGGCACGTCCCTGACTCTCCCCCGCGGCGAGTGGGAAAGAGAGTAGGGACATGAGCGGACTGGCGCGGTTGATCACCGTCGTCGCGGGCATCGCGGTGGCGGTCTGGCTCGGAGCGATCCTCGGCCAGGTGGCCGTCGGGGTCTTCATGCTCACGTGGCCGATCTGGGTCGGCGCGCTCATCGGGATCGTCGGCGCGACCGTCGTCGCCTGGTTCCGCGGCAAGCGGCTCACCGGGCGTCAGACGCTCGACAGCGCGATCGCGGGCGGAATCGTAGGCGCCATCTCCATGTTCGGGTTCCTCGTGCTCGGCGGAGCGCTCGTCGGCGGCGCCGAGGCGGCCGCCGTCAGCACGGCCGGCGCGACCGCGGCCGTGAGCGGCGCGGTGGCCGGGCAGAGCGACGACATCCAGAAGGACCGCCAGGCCCGCGAGGCCGCGGAACGCCAGGCCAAGTGGGCGGCCGAGGCTGCCGAGGCCCGCAAGAAGCACGAGGCCGACGAGGCCGCGGCGCGCGAGCTCGCGAAGGACGTCCCCCAGGACGAGGTCTTCGCGCTCTACGACGCGTTCGGTTCGGACGGGCTCAAGAGGCTCTGGGCGTCCGCTGAGGGCAGACGGAGCTACTCCCTCGCCCTGCGCGAGACGCTCGAGAAGTTCCAGCGTGAGAACGGGCTCTCCGTCACCGGGCTGCCGGACGCGGAGACGTGGAAGCTCCTCTCCGCACAGACCGGCGTCGACTACGTCCGGCCCGTCGCGCCGAGGAGTCGCGGCATGGTCCGCGCTCTCTCGACGAGCGACCGTTCCTAACGAATCTGCTCCGGGAGCTTGGACCGGTTCTTCTCGACCCAGGCGACGAGCTCGTTCGCGGCGATGACCCACTCGTACTTCGGCGCGGGCCGCTCGGGATATCCCTCCTGCAGGATGCTCTCTCCGCCGCTCCCGATCGCGAAGACGAACGCACGCCAGGCGCGGTCCGGGTAGACGCCGTGTCTCGCCTGCTCGCGACTGACCAGCGTCTGGTTCGCGCGCCCGAGCTCGCGGAGCCAGCGAAGAATGGCCTCCTTCTCGTCCTCGACGCCGGGGCGCTCGTCGGCGGCGAGCGCCACGGCGTGGCGGGAGACGGCCTCGAGCAGACGGAGGTCGAGCGGCAGCCGGTCGAGCGTGGCCGTGCGAAGGACCGCATCCTTCGATCGAAGACACGCGCGCATCGTCCGGAGGATCTCGTCGCTCACGGGAGGCGACGAGGCGCCCGCCGAGGTCTCGGCCGCGATGCTCATCCAGAGGAGCTCGCGCCTGGGGCGCTCGCCCGGCAGAACGAGCCAGCGGTAGCAGACGCCGTCGTCCCGCTCCGCCTCCGCGAGCGCGCGCCCGACGACGTCGGAGGCGAGGAGGTCGACGGCCGCCGAGCTCTCCGCGAAGGCCTTCGCGTGGCCGGTGAGGACCGCGCTCGTCCCGACGAACCGGACCTCGCTCGCCGATGCGAACCGCAGGTGATACCGCGCCCGGTTCTTCGGGAGCGAAGCGCCTAGCGCGAGGCCGGCGAGAGCGAGGAGGCCGCAGCCGACCGCCACCCGGGCCCGGCCGAGCGCGGTCACCGGATCTGCTCCGGGAGCTTCGAGCGGTTCTTCTCGATCCAGACCTTCAGCTTCTGGACCGTCTCCAGGCTCGGCTCACGCGGATTCGCGACGTCGGTTGGGCTCTTCCGCGCGTCTTGCCTCCACTCGACGATCCCCTTCCACGGCTCGTCGAGATAGACGCGGCCCGCCGGGTCTCGGCCACCGACCAACTCGTCGTTCGCCGAGGCGAACTTCGCGAGGCTGAGGAGGATCTCCTTGCCCTCGATGTTTGTGTCCCGGTCCACACGCCTTTCGGAGATCGCAGTAGCGACGAGCGCGACCAGCCTGCCGAGCCGTTCGACGACTACGGACAACGCCCGCGGGTCGGACGCCAATCTGCGAGCTGCGGCACACCGGAGAGTGAGATCGCGGCTGCTCATCGCGCGCACGACGACCGCGGACGTCTCGCTCGTGAGCGACTCGCGCTCCCGCGCAACCTCCAAGACTAGAGCCCGGTAGAAGACGAGCTCATCGCGTCGACCCTCCTCGAGCGCGAGCGTCACGAGCTCGGGGAGCATCTCCTTCGCGGCCGAGCTCTCCGCGAAGGATCGAGCGTGGCCGGCGATGGAATAGCACTCCAGACTCTCGAAGATGATCTCCTTCGGCGTGGCCCGGCGGAGGTGGTAACGCGCCCGAACGCCCGGGTGCGCGAGGACGCCGGTGAGCGCCATCGCGACCAACGCCCCGATGACTACGAGCGCGGTTCTGACCCCTCTGCGGGACGACACATCGCGAGTGTAACGCCTACTCGACCGCGCGCTTCAGATCCTCTAGCCCCTTCTTGAACGCGTCGCTCGAGGGATCCGGCGAGCCCAGCATGGAGTAGATCGCCTTCATGGCCGCGTCCGTCGGCGGGTCCGCCGCGAGAGCGATGGCGTCGGTCTGCGCGAGCCTCGAGTAGTTGAGCGCGTAGAGGGCCCACGCTCCCTGCTGCGCCGCGCCCGCACTGGCGAGGAGGCCGCCGTCCGACGCGAGCGCCTTCATGACGGCCTTCACGTGCTCGAGATCGGCGGCATGGTCGGCTGCTTTGCGCACGAGCGGCCCGACGCGCGGGAGCATGTTCGCCGCGAGCTCGCCGGCGATCTTCTCGTCGAGCTTCGCGAAGTTCTCGTCGAGCACCGTCGCGTCCTCGGGCGCGATCCTCTTGAGCGCGGGGCGCAGCGCCGTCCAGTGAGCCTTCGCGCGCTCGATCGCAGGCGCGACGTGCTTCCCGGCCTTCGCGCGGCCGACGAGCTGTTCGAGCGCGCTCCTCAACGCGGCCACCTGGCCCGTCTGCCACAGGAGCGCCGCGTGCATGGGCCCGGCGCCGGGGAGCTCGGGCGCCGGCTTCGCCTTCGTGTAGTCGCGCCAGTGGATGGGCATCGACTGGCTCTGGAAGAAAAGCTCGAACGCGTTCAGGTCCGGGTGCCCCGCGTCGAGGAGGTTCGCATCGATCGCGAGGTGGCAGCGGATGCACTGGTTCGCCCAGAGCTCGAGGTCCTTCGAGAAGTAGAGGCCCGTCGTGTCGTAGAGCTTCTCGGAGCCGCCCGCCTTGCCGCCGAGCTTCTTCCACTCGTTCGCGGCCCAGCCGGAACGGTCGTGCGGAGTGAGCCGCTTCTCCGCGGGCCCGTGGCAGCCGTCGCACGAGACTCCGTCGAGCGCGCGGTAGGTCTTCCCCTGGAGTGCGGCCGTCTTCGCGACCGCGGCGCCCGCGTTCTTCTTCCCGACGCCGAAGTCGGCGACGGCGACTCCGTGGCAGGTGAGGCAGCGCGCGCTCGCCTCGGCGCCGTCGGTCGTCTTCTCGATCTCGTTCAACTTCGCGGTGATCGCCGCCGAGCGGTCGTCGCCGCCCTTCGCCTTCGGGCGGAGCCGCTTGAAGGCGTAAGCGTGGCGGTCCTGGGGCTGGCCCTCGCCGTCCAGGGCCGACCAGGTCGTGTGCTCCTGGAGAAACGGCGCGTCCTTCCGCGGAGTCGCCCGCGAGTGACACGACGACGAGTCGCACGTGCTCGCGCCGAAGTACTTCCCCGGCGCGGAGACTTCCTCGCCGCCCGCGTGCGTCACGGCGTCGAGGACGAGGAGTGCGGCGGCGAGCGGCAGGAGGAGCGTCGCGGCGGTCCTTCTCACGGTGGCCTCGCGCGCTCCGTTCTACCTCAATTGCGGGGGGAGCTGAGCGCGGTGGCGCTCCCCACTCCCCGCGCTAAGCTCCTCTGTGGGGTGTCCCATGAACGAGACGCGCTCCCTCGCCCGCCGCATGACATGGATCTCGATCGGCCTCGCCGCGTTCGGCCTCCTCGTCGTCGGCGCGACGCTCGCGTACCAGCCGTTCCGCGGCAACCTCGCGGCCAACGGCTGGGTGAACCGCCTCTACAGGCCTGAGCTCCTGCGCTTCGCCGGGACCACCGCCGTCCTCGCCGTCGCGGGCGTCGCCGCCGCGATCTGGGCGTGGCGCGCGCTCAAGCCCGACGAACGCCGGCTCGCGCTCGTCGCGTTCCTCCTGAACGTCGTCTCGTTCGCGGCCTCGCTCGCGGCCATGCCATTCTTCTCCGAACGCCCCGGC
>CAZYLP010000363.1:0-8558 GCA_964648345.1 uncultured Planctomycetota bacterium | reverse complement strand
GTCCTGGAGGAGGTGGTAGTAGGTCACGGCGAGGAGGTCGTCGTCCTCGAGCTTCGGCCGGTAGCCGAGGAGCTTCGTCCACTGCTGATACTGGAGCGCGAAGCGGTCGTTCAGGATCTTCCGCTTGGCGCCGAGCCGGTGCGCGCGCGCGTTCACGAGCGGCGCGTACTCGCGGTGCTCGTACCAGCCGCGGCGCACCGGGTCGATCGTGACGACGGGCGACTCGAGCGCGAGGCCGCACTGCCTCAGGAACTGGTCCTGGTGGAGGAGGTACTCGCGCATGCCCGCGAGGTCTCCGTGGTGGATCCCGTACGACCAGAGCTCCGCGTGCCACGCGTGCCGCTTCGCGAGCAGCGCGAGCACCTGGTCGTAGACCTTGCGCTCCTTCATGCGCCACGCGATCCGCTCGAGGTCGAGCTTCTCGACGTTGTTCTTCTCGAGGAACTCGAGGACCTGCTCGGACGTCCCGTGCTGCGAGACCCACGCCCACGACGTCTTGTCCACCTGGCTCGGCCGGTCCACGACGTGGAGAGTGACCGGCGGCGCGGAGGCGACGAGGGCCTCGTCCTTCGCGACGTGGACGGGGTAGTGGACGAAGTCGCCCGCGGCGGGGAAGTAGAACGCGTACTCGATCGACTCCGTCGCGTAGGACGCGAGCTCGAGCGTGTCGCCCTTCGTCTTGAAGCCCGAGCTCACGGGGATCGCGCCGCGCGGGATCTGGAGGAGGATCTCGAGGCGCTGGTGCGACGAGGTCGGGTTCGTGAGGACGACCTGCGCGAGGTAGACGGTGTGGACGACGAACTCCCCCGTCACGTACTTGTCGACCTGCTCGCCGTCCTCCTCGCGGTAGCGGTCGTCCGAGCGGAAGAAGTTCTGGCTGACGAGGATCGGCACCGGCTTCTCGGACGGCGTCGCGGGCTTGATCTCCTCGTGGAAGACGATCGTCTCTCTGGCCGGCTCGAGGCGCAGCTTCGCGCCCTGGTACGAAGCCTTCGGCGCCGCCTTCTCGAACGGGAGGTCGAGCACCGACAGCGCGAACATGACCTCGGTGAAGTTGCGCGACGCCTGCGCGACGTGCTGCGAGAGGAACGGCTTCGTCTCTCCGGTCGCGACGTGCCGCGCGTAGTCGCGCCAGAAGGCGTTGACCGTGACGAGCCCGGGCCCCTGCTCCTCGACGAGCTTGTGCCAGTAGTTGTTCTCGCCGAGCTCCTGCGTCATCTCGAGCTTCCTGTAGAACGCCCGCACCCGCGAGCGCTCGGCCATGTCGGACTTGGCGTCCGCGCCGCCGAACTCCTCGTAGTCGGCGGGCGCCGGCGCCTCGCACTCCTCCGCCGCCATGAACATGTCCGGCGAGTCGTCATCCATGTCCATGGCCGACTTCTCGGCGCGCCGGCTCATCTTCTTCTTCGCCGACTCCTTCGCCATCTTCGCGCGCGGCGGCGGAGGCGGCGGGGCGGGGGCGGACATGGGCGGCGGGATCATGCCCGCGCGCATGGCCATGCCGCCGCCGCCGGGCCCCATCCCGGAGCGCGCGTAACCGCGCGTCCCCTCCTCGAGCATCTCGTCGCGGAGTGCCTCCGCCTTCCCCGCGAGACCGATCGAGTCCTCGGTGTCGAGCGCGCTCCCCTTGAGCGCGGTGCGGAAGAGGTGGAGCTCGCGCTCGACGTCGCGCGGGAGGACGTCGAGGAGGTCGCTCACGTGCCGCGCCGTGGCCGGCGCCTCGCCCCTGAGCCGGGACGCGAGGAGGATCCGCTCGACGACGTTCAGGCGGCCGTACGCCCAGGGCTTCAGGAACTCCGAGAGGTCCTCGCCGAGGAGGTAGAGGTCGAGGAACGTCTTCGCGCGCTTGTGGCGGAGGTATGGCTGCACGACCTTCTCGAAGTAGGCGCGGTCCTTCCGGCTGATGAAGAAGTGGAGCTCGTGGCACGCGAACTCGGAGAGCTTCGAGCCCTTCTCCGCGTCGGTGAGCTTCGGCCACTGGAGCGCGAAGGAGAACTGCTGGAGCGTCGCGTCGCCCGAGAGCGTCGAGTGGAGCCCGAAGACGCGCCCGAGCGTGTCGAACGTCTCGAGCTTCGTCGTCGTGATGTCCGCGACGTCGAGCCCCGCGCCGGGGAGGAGGCACGTCACCTGCTTCTTCTGCGTGAAGTGCTTCTCGGGGTCCAGACCGAGGAGTAGCCGCCGGTCCGTGTGCGGCTTGTGCACCTCGGGGAGTGACACCGAGCGCGTGACCGCGTCGTGCGAGTCGAGCGCGAGCACCGTGATCTGGTTCGCGTGCGCGACCGAGTCGCGCGACACGCGGACGATGCCCTTCTCGTCGGGGCGGAGGTTCAGGACGACGGCCGACGACTCGGCGAGGAAGTCGAGGTTCGCGAAGCCGCCGCCGGCGCCGCCTCTCCCCACGTCCGCGGAGGAGAGAGCGCTCATGGCCTGCGCCATGGCCGGCGCGCCCGCGGAGCCGTACGCGCCGCCCTTGGCCGCGTCCTGCGTCCCCGTGTCCGTCTTGCGCATGGCCCACGGGTTCAGGAGGAGCCCCGGGCGCGTGAGCGTGTTGCCGGGGAGCTTCTTCGCGAACTTCCGCTCGAGGACATAGCGGTACTCGTCGCCGAGCTCGCGCCCCGACACGTACGCCGAGGGCGACTTCGGGGCGATCGACCCGCGGAGCGGCGGATGAGCGATCGCGCCGAGGTCGTCGAAGATCGGGTGCGCCGGGACGTAGCGCGTCCCCGTCACGTGGACGCGCGTCGCCTTCGTCGCGTTCGCGACCTGGATCGCGATCGAGTCGCCCTCGGCGGCGACCGAGACGACCTGGAGCCACTTCTTGGTCCGCGTCTCGCCCGAGCGCGGCTCGCCCGTGATCCAGCCCGCCTGCGCGACGCCGGGGAGGACGCGCACGTCGATCGCGACGCCCGGCTCCTTGAGGAGGAGGTGGTAGTCGCCCGCGGGGAGACCCGTGAGCTCGAGGAAGCCCTTCTTGATCGACAGCTTCGCTCGATGGTCGCGGACGAACGTGTCGGCGCATCGCTCGAGGAGCGAGAACGACTCCTGGGTGGCCTCCGTCTCCTCGCCCATGTACGGGATCGCGATCGCCTCGCCCGCGCGCGCGTGGATCGCGGCCGGCCAGCGCGCGGCGTCGCGCCGCGGCGCCCACCCCTCGGAGGTGCCCGAGGGCGCCTCGGCCATGAGCCAGTCGATCCCGGGCAGCTCGCCGAGGAAGACGCGCCCGTGCGAGTCCGTCTGGAGCGTCGTGGACCACTGGGGCGTGTAGCTCTCGTGCCGGAGCGTGAGCGTCACCGGCCGGTCCACGCGCGGCTCGCCCGTCTTCCCGAGGAGCGAGAGGACGTAGCCGTGGTCGGTGCTCGCGAGGTGGAGCGCCTCGATCTCGTCCGTCGAGTCGATCGCGTTGAGGGAGTACGAGCGCTGGTCGGACACGGCGACCTTGCCGCCCGCCGTGATGCTCGACACCTTCGCGCGGACCGCGAAGGTGATCGACGAGAGCTCCTCCGGGACCTGGAACGAGAAGACGGACTCCTTGTCGTCGTAGAGCTCGAACGGCGCGACCTCCTTCGTCGAGCTCGTCCCGTGGCGATCGACGGACGTGATGAGGAGCGCCGTCTCCTCGAGGAGCGCGACGCTCGCGGCCCTGCCGCCGGCCATGGTGAGCTCGGGGCGCACCGCGACCTGCGCCTCGCGCCGCTCGATGAGGCTCTCGCGGTCCGCGAAGATCCCGGCGCGGAACGAGTAGACCTCGCCCTGGTGGTGGAACCGCTCGAGCGTCGCGAGCTCGCCGTGGCGGAGGACGATCGGCTGGGTGCGCGGCTGCGTGGAGTAGGGGACGGCGATCGTCCCGCCCTCGCCGGCCTTGTACTCGCGGCCCGACAGCCAGAGCGTCGCCTCGGGGAGCGGCCGGTTCGCCTCGTCGAGGATCGTGAAGACGTGGCCCGCGGCGCCCGTCCGCTCGAGGAAGCGGAGCCGCCCCTTCCGGATGAGCGCGCGCGACGACTTCCCGTTTCCGATGAGCTCGACGACGTAGACGCCCGGCTTCTTGAGCGACGGGAAGGCGAACGTCCGCTTCACGCGGCGGAGGGGCGGCTCGGGGTACTCGTGCGTCTGCGTCTCGCTCGCGACGAGGCCGTCCATGTCCATCGCGGTGTCGGGCTCGCGGCCCGTCGCGAGGATGTAGTTGAGCGCGTTCACCTCGAAGACCTTCACGACGAGCGTCGAGACGTTCTTCACGAAGACGTCGATCGACACGGAGTCGTCGGCGCGGAACGCGGTCCGGTTCGTCCGCGCGAACTCGATGTCCACGCGGTCGTTGAGCGCCTGGTACGCGGAGGGGTCGTCGAGCATCGCGAACCACGGCTCGAGCGGCTTCGCGCCCGCGAGGATCTTCGCCGTCGCGAAGACGCGCTTCAGGTAATCGTCGCGGATGTAGGTCTCGAACGGCTTCCAGTCGTCCGCCTTCTCGAAGAACGCCTCGAGGTAGTCGCGGACGAGCGGCTCGTCGTCGCCCACGGGCGGGAGGAGCGTCCACGCGCGGTAGTCCACGCCGAAGTTGACGAGGACGTCGCGGTTCTCGCGCTTCTCGTAGTACTCGGGCTCCGAGTAGGACGCCGTGCGCGGGAGCTTCATGTACTCGAGGAAGCGCCCGCGCTCGAAGACGCCCTTCGAGCGGTCGAGGTCGAGCCGGTGGTAGAGGACGACCGCCTTGAGCGAGTTGTACGCGGACGGGAGCGCGCCCACGAAGCGCCAGAGCCTCTCGAGGTAGGCCTCGCGGAGCGCCGGGTCGTCCTCCCACGCCGAGTCGGGGCCCGGGCGCATCCGCTTCAGCTTCTCGTTGATCCAGTTCGCGTCGGTCGCGAGCTCGGGCTTCTTCTGCGCGAGCTCGTCGAGCTGCGCATCGAGGAGGAGCCGGTGGATCGCGAGCGAGCCGAAGCCCCCCGAGTGGCGGTGCTTCAGGTCCTCGAGGATCCGTCCGACGAGGCGCGGGTGATCGGGCCGGCGCAGGCGGCCGAGGACGTCGCGCCGCCGGTTCGGGTCGAGCGAGTCGTCGTCGAGCAGGCTCTCGAGCGCGCGGTCGTGGAAGCCGCTCACGTTGCTCGAGGCGCTCTGCTCGAAGGCGCGCTGCCGCCACGCGGCCTCCTCGACCCACGAGGGGTCGAGCTCGGTCGGGTAGCTCGTCTTCTGCCCCTCGTCCTCCCGCTCGTGGTGGAACGAGACCCCGAGCTGCTCCCTGACGCGCTTGAGCGTCGCCTTCGGGTCCTTCGGCCAGCGCAGGAGCGCCTGGCGGTTCCGCATCTCCTCCACGAGAGAGGTCTGACCGTGGCGCTCGATCCAGCCGACGAGGACCTTCTCGACCTCGTCGAGCTTGCCCGTGTGCTGGAGGTGGAGGCACGTGTGGTAGGAGTGCTCCTCCGTGCCGGGGATGAGCTTCTCCAGCACCTTCGTCCGGTCCGTCGCGAGCGCGAAGTCTTCCACGGAAGCTCCTCCAAACACTCGTTCTCGTTCTCGTTCTCGTGCTCGTTCTCGGTCTTGGCGACACCGAGAACGAGAACGAGAACGAGAACGAGAACGAAGTGCGGGCGATCTTATCGTGGTGGCCCGAGGCCGTGGGCTACGGCCGGACGAAGACCTCGATGTTCCCGACGCTCGTCCCGTCCATGCCGCGCAGGTCCTTCACCGGGTTCCTGAACCCGCCGATGATGAGGACGCGGCCGTCCTTGAGGAGCGTCGCCGTGTGGCTGAGGCGCGGGAAGCCGAGCGGCGAGCTCTTGATGACGCCGCTCGGACCGACGGTCTCGACCGTGTCCACGGTCTTCACGTTGCCGGCCGCATCGACGACCGAGCCGCCGGAGACGAGCACATCTCCCTCGAGACGGGTCGCGACGTGGCGCTCGCGGCCGTCCTGGAGGTTGCCGGCCGGGAGCCACTGGCCGAGGAGACGGTTGAAGATGAGGCAGGACTTCTGGAGCACGCCGCCCGAGACGCCGCCCGTCACGAGGATGTCGCCCGTGTCGAGGAGCGTCGCCGTGTGGCGGTAGGTCCGCGGCGCGATCGAGACAGGCGCCGTCGCGAACGCGTTCGTCGCCGGGTCGTAGACCTCGTCGTCGGCGATCGCCGTGTAGGTGCCCGCGGCGTTGATGCTCGCGCCGCCGATCACCGAGATGCCGAGCGGCGTCGAGACGATGCCCGCGTCGTAGCGGCCGGCGACCATGGCCGGGCCCGCGCTCCACAGACCCGTGGCCACGTCGAAGATCTCGGAGGACGCCATGGTTCCGTTCGCGTTGCGGCCGCCGAAGGCGAGGACCTTGGTGCCGCCCGCGAGCGCGACGGCCCCGTGGTCGCGGCGAGCGGTCGCGAGCGGCGCCACCTCGCTGAAGACGTGGGCGATCGGGTCGTAGACGAAGCACGACTTGAGGACGCTGTAGACGATCGCGCCGGTCGCCGTGTTGTCCTCGAAGCCGCTGCCGCCCGCGATGAGGACCTTGCCGTTCGCGAGCTTGGTCGCGGTGTGCGCGAAGCGGCCGACCTTGAGCATGATCCCGTTCGTCGCCTTGCGGAGCATGTAGCCGCCCGACGTGCCGCCGAGCATGGCCGAGCTGAGCGGCGTCGAGACGCCGGTGAGCGGGTCGTAGAGCTCGTTCTCGCGCTGGTAGTTCGACGTGCCCGGGCCGGTCGCCGAGACGCCGCCCGCGATGAGGACCATCCCGTCATCGAGGAGCGTCGCCGTGTGGAGACCGCGGTGGTACTTGAGGATCTGGGTGCCGAGCGTGTAGCAGCCCTCGATGAGCGTCGGGCTCACGATGTCCACGCCGGTGCCGGCGGCGGGGAGGAGACCCTTCGCGTCCTTGATGCCGGAGACGGCGGCGTCCACGTCGATGCCGCTCGACTGGTAGGGGCCGGTGCTCGTGCCCGAGAAGATCCCCGTCACCTTGATCTTCGGGTCCGCGCCGAGGACGACGAGCGCGTCCGTCGCCTGCGTCGTGATCCCCGCGATCGTCGCGCCGATGCCGAACGAGTCGCCCGGGTTCATGAGCTCGAGCTCGTCGATCGGCGAGGTCGCCGTGACCTTGATCGCCTGCGTGAAGCGAACCGTGAGCAGGTCGCCCTTCGAGACGACGTGGTCGCCGTTCGCGTCCTCGATCGTCGCGGAGACGATCTTGAGCTGCGCGTTCACGGTCACGGGCGGCGTGCCCGTGTTGACCGGCGCGGGCGGATTGGTGTTCGTGTTCACGGCCGCGGGCGGGCTCGTCGAGGCCGACTTCCGGTTGCCTCCGCCGCCGTTACATCCGAGAACCGCGAGCACGGCGAAGCCGGAGACGACGCCCCAGCCGGTCCCGCAGGACCGAATGATCTCTCTCACTTTGAATCTCCCTCGGGGGACGCTCTCTCGGGGTCCCCGCTTGCCGCGATTTAGAGCATGCGTGGCGCCACGGGAGTGAAGTCGAGGGCTCGACGCGCCTTGCGGTGGGCGGACGCCGCACCGAAGGCCCGCATTTCGGGAAAAGCTGCGGCGATCTGGAAGCCTCCTTGCCAGTGATGGCGCGCGTCAGTTCTGACGCGCGCCCACCCATCGCCGGGTGATAGGGGACTGTTCGGGGAGCGCACGGCGATGTTTCCCATCCGAGACGAACCGCCGGTCCTCCATCGCCGCCAGCCGCGGAACGGCGTGGAGCGCTCGATGGCGCGCGGGCTGCTCGACGCCGCGCGGAAGGATGGAGAAGCGATGGGGACCAGGATCGCCTACGGCGGACGGATCGCCGACTTGAAGATGATGGAAGAGCTCGAGGATCGCGCGATCGACCTCGCGTTCGCCGCCGGCGGCGACGGGCGCGTCTACAGACGTCGCGACGAGGGGACCGGCCGCGTCCTCCGGGGCGCGATCCTCGACCTCGCGCCGGGCCTGCCCTCGATCGGGCTCGTCGCGAGCCCCGAGGGCTGGCTCGTCCCGCTCCAGCTTCTCGATGACGTCGCGCGTGGGCCGCTCGGAGGACGGAGGGCGCAAGGGATCCAGACGCTCCATGCGGGCCCCGAGGCGCACGCGCTCCTTGCGACCCTGCTCGGCGCCGTGCGGCAGCGGTTCTGCCCCGGGCTCCAGGTCCGCGACGACACGGGCTTCTTCGAGAGCCGGAACCTGCGCGCGCTCCGCGACCGGTTCGCCGTGATCCCTCGCCGCCCCTGGCACGAGCCCAGGCCAGGACCGAAGCCGGCGCCGCTCTTCACGGACCACGAGGCGCTCGTCGAGCGCTCCTTCTTCCGGCCCCTCGAGCACCCGCCGGTCCCGCACCTCGAGACGGAGGCCGACTGGGAGGCGCACCACCAGGACATGCTCCGCAAGGTGACCCGTGTGGGTCGCGGGATCGACGAACGATGCGAACGCGGCGTGGGCCACGCGGAGGCGTTCGAGCAGGCCATGGTCGCCGAGGGGGTCGGCCTCTCCGCGCCTCGCGTCGAGGTCCTCGAGGACGACGAGGACCTCGGCGACGACCTCGACTCGAGTGATGATGAGCTCCTCGACGACCTCTTCGCGGTGGTAGAGCTCCGCGTAGAGACCGCCGGCC
>CAZYLP010000362.1:6589-8562 GCA_964648345.1 uncultured Planctomycetota bacterium | reverse complement strand
CGCGACGTCGCTCGCCGTCCCGACGCCGGCATCCACGATCCCGGGGACCTTCGCCTGCTCGAGGATGATCTTGAGGTTGTAGGGGTTCTGGACCCCGAGGCCCGAGCCGATCGGCGCGCCGAGCGGCATGACCGCGGCGCAGCCCGCCTCCTCGAGCTTCCGGCAGACGATCGGGTCGTCGAGCGTGTAGGGGCAGACCGTGAAGCCCTCCTTCACGAGCACCTTCGCGGCCGCGAGCGTCTGCTCGTTGTCCGGGTAGAGCGTCCGCGGGTCCCCGATCACCTCGAGCTTCACGAGGTCCGTCCCGAGCGCCTCGCGCGCGAGCCGAGCCGTCCGGCACGCGTCCTCGGCGGTCGTGCAGCCCGCCGTGTTCGGGAGCAGCTCGTACTTGCCCTTCAGCCGCTCGAGGATCTGCGGTCCGTCTTGCTGCCCCAGCTTCACGCGCCTCACGGCCACCGTGACGAGCTCGCAGCCCGACGCGGCGAGCGCGGCGTCCATGAGGTCGAGCGTCGCGAACTTCCCCGTCCCGAGGAAGATGCGCGAGTGGAACACGTGGCGGCCGATCTCGAGCGGCGCGTCCTTCACCGTCAGCCTCCCGCCATCATGGTCACGACCTCGACCCGGTCCCCCTCGCGGAGCGTCGTCGCCCCGTGCTCGCTCCGGGGGATCACCTCGGCGTTCACCTCGACGGCGACGCCGCCCCGCTCCCCGAGCCCGAGCTCGGCGAGGAGGCCCGCGACCGTCGCGCCCGTCGCGAGCTCGCGCGCCTCGCCGTTCAGGAGGATCCGTGTCACCGCGGCCATGGCCCGGATCCTACCGCGCCGCGGCGCTCGCGTCTCGGGTCAGGACTTGTAGGACGGGTCGAGCCGGTCGAGCCGCCGGAGCAACCCCGGCCACGCGAGCCCCCCGCCGGCGCCGCGCGTCACCTGCTTCGCCTGCGCCTTCGCGCCCGCGATGAGCCGCGGGTCGACCGGGATCAGCTCGCCCGGCGACGAGAGCGCCCGCACCTGGATCGTGCACGCGGCCTCGAACAGGTACATGAAGACGAACGCATCCGCCACGTTGTCCGCGACCGTGAGCAGGCCGTGGTTCCTCAGCATGAGGAAGTTCTTGTCGCCGAGGTCGCGCACGAGCCGCGGCTTCTCGTCCTCGCTCAGCGCCACGCCCTCGTAGTCGTGGTACCCGAGCGAGGAGAGCACGAACATGGACTGCTGCGAGAGCGGCCGCAGCCCTTCCTTCTGCGCCGACACCGCCACGCCGTTCAGGCTGTGGAGGTGGAGCACGCACTTCGCGTCCTCGCGCGCGGCGTGGATCGCTCCGTGGATCGTGAAGCCCGCCGGGTTGATGTCGTAAGGGCTCTCCACGACCTTCTTGCCCGCGAGGTCCACCTTCACGAGGCTCGAGGCGGTGATCTCGTCGAACAGCATCCCGTAGGGGTTGAACAGGAAGTGGTGCTCGGGCCCCGGGACGCGCGCCGAGATGTGCGTGAAGATGAGGTCGTCCCACCGGAAGTGCGCGACGAGCCGGTAGCACGCCGCGAGGTTCACGCGCTGCTCCCACTCGGCGGCGCTGACCTGGGATTTCACGGACGCCGTCTCGACGGGGCTCACGCTCACGGACCTCCTCGCGCCTCCCCGTAGCATTTTCCAAAGCGACGGGGATATCCCCGTCGCTTTGGGGCAGGCCGGGCCCCGCCTCGGCGCACCGAGAGCGGGCGGGCGCCCGGCCCAACCCATCAGTTGACTCAGGCAACAATTTAGTTGACTCAGGCAACCATTTCGTTGACTCAGGCAATCATTTAGTTGACTCTGGCAACCCTCCACGAGAGGTCCCCCATGAAGACCAAGGCCGCGCCCCCGTCCGCGCTCGACCACCGGATCGGGATGATCCGCGCGTTCAACCGCTTCTACACGCAGCTCCTCGGCTTTTTCGATGAAGGTCATTTCGGCGGCCCGTTCTCGCTCTCCGAGGTG
>CAZYLP010000362.1:0-6579 GCA_964648345.1 uncultured Planctomycetota bacterium | reverse complement strand
TCCTCTACGAGCTCGCCCAGCGCGGCGCGACGGCCACCGAGCTCCGGGCGCAGCTCGACCACGACGCGGGTTACATGAGCCGCGTCCTCGCGCGCTTCGAGAAGCGCGGCCTCGTCCGCCGCCGGCCGAGCGCCGAGGACAAGCGCCGCGTCGACGTCGAGCTCACGAAGAAAGGCCGCGAGGTCTTCGCGCCGCTCGACGCGCGGGCGTCGGCGCAGGTGGCCGGACTCCTGGCGCCGCTCCCCGAGGAGGCGCAGGCGCGCCTCGTCGAGGCCATCAAGTCGGTCGCGGAGATCCTCGGCGCGCGGCGCCCGTCGAGCGCGGTCGACCTCCGCGACCCGCGGCCGGGCGACCTCGGGTGGATCGTGCACCGGCAGGCGGTCCTCTACCACGAGGAGCACGGCTGGGACCGGCGCTACGAGGCGCTGATCTCGAAGATCGTGGCGGAGTTCGTCGAGCGCTTCGACGCGGCCCGGGAGCGCTGCTGGATCGCCGAGCGCGACGGCGCGGTGATCGGGTCGGTGTTCGTGGTCGCCAAGTCGAAGACCGTCGCGCAGCTCCGCCTCCTCTACGTCGAGCCGTCGGCGCGCGGCCTCGGGCTCGGCACTCGCCTCGTGGACGAGTGCATCGCCTTCGCGCGGCGGTGCGGCTACCAGCGGATGACCCTCTGGACGAACAGCGTCCTCGTCGCGGCGCGGCGGATCTACGAGCGCGCTGGCTTCGAGCTCGTGAAGGAGGAGAAGCACGACGGCTTCGGGCCCGCGCTCGTGGGGCAGACGTGGGAGCTCGCGCTCTGACCGAGGGCGGCGCCCTGATATCCTCGCCGCGGACCGCCGTGAGCCCCGAGATCCACATCCACCGGTCGCCGAGCCGCTGCCCTTACTGCAAGGACGCGATCGACGACGTCCGCGAGGTCGTCGCGTGTGCGTCGTGCGGGGCGCGCCACCACTCCGAGTGCCGCGCGACCCACGGGCGATGCGCGATCTGCGCGTCGGTCGAGCTCCTCGTCTACACGCCGCCTCCCGCGGCCGCCGCGGCGCCCCCGCAGGAGACGGGCGGCCTCTCGGTCGAGCGCGTCGGCGAAGCGACCGTCTACACGTGGCCGCTGTTCGCCAAGGAAGGCCTCGCGCTCGTCCCGATCACGGGCTTCCTCCGGCTCGAGCCCGACGGGGTCACGTTCGTCGCCCTCGAGGCGCGGCGCTTCTTCACCGTGCAGGCGACGCGCGCCGAGGTCGGCGAGGTCGTGCACGTCGGGCGCCGGCTCCTCGTCGACGTGGGCGACGAGGAGCGGCAGGTCGCGACGGAGTCGATCGGCCACGCGCTCGGCGCGGAGGCGGTCGCGCTCCTCGCCGGGGTGCTCGAGGCCTGGAGGAGAGCCTGAAGACGCGGGGCTAGAAGCCCGTGCCGTCGACGCGCTTCCCCGGAGAGATCGGGCCCTTCGCGCCGGGCGCGGTGTTGTGCGGCCGGTAGTCGGCGGCCGTGGCGGGGTTCGTCGTGATCGCCTTGCCGTCGTTCACGCTCGTGAAGGACGTCGCGGTGACCGTGCCCGTGAAGTTGACGATGTGGATCGTCTTGCCGACGGCGGCCGTGCCGGGGAGGGCGCGGATCTCGATCGTGTCGCCCGTGTTGTTGAGGCCGAGGTCGCCCGAGGCAGCCGTCTGCGCGTGACCCGACCTGTGGCGCTCGGCGAAGCCGTCGGGGCAGCCCGCGCCGAAGACCACGAGCGCGCCGCCCGGGGGCAGCGTCGTCGGGTTCGGGAAGCGGTGCCGCTCGACCGCGGTCGCGTCGCGGATCGTGAGGTAGGAGAGGTCGATCGGGTTCGCGGTCGTGTTGACGATCTCGACGAACTCGTCGGCGGTCGAGCTGCGCACGCCGTCGTTGTTGCAGTCCATGCCCGACGGGTCGGGCGCGAACTCGTTGATCGTGAGGTCGGCGTAGTTGAGCGGACCCTGGATCAGGAAGTTGGCCGCGCTGACCGACTGGCCGTTCTCGGTGACCGTGATCGTGATCGGGCCGGCGGCGAGGCCGTCCGGGACCTCGGCGACGAGCGTCTTCGAGTCGATGAGCGCGATCGCCGCCGCGGGCTTGGAGCCGAAGGAGACGGCGGTCGCCTTCGTGATCGGCATGAAGTCCTTGCAGGCGAGCGTGATCTTCGTGCCGGTGAGCCCGAGCTCGAAGTGGCCGACGGCGGGCGTGAAGGCGACCGACGCCGCGTGCGGCGTGTAGGTGAACGACTGGGGGAGCATCCCGACGCCGTTCGCGTTCACGACGCGCACGTCGACGAGGCCGGCCTTGAACGAGGTGGGCACGCTCATGTCGATCTGCGTGTCGCTCGTCGGGCGGACCTCCGAGCCGTACGTCCCGAACAGGACGAGCGTGACGCCCGCGCCGGTCGCGGCGAAGTTCGTCCCGGTGATCGTGATCTTCGCGCCGCCGTCGACCATGCAGCTCGACGTGGAGAGCGTGGCGATCGTGGGCGCCTTCGAGACGGTGACGGGCGGGTTCGTCGTCGTCGAGCTCGTCGGAGGGGTCGTCGACGCCGGAGCGGTCGAGCTCGACTTCTTCGAGCCGCCGGACTTGATGTTGTTGCAGCCGAGGGCCGCGCCGAGGATGAGGACGCCGAGTACGGCGCCGCGCGCGCGCAAGTTCATTGGGTTGACACTCCCTGAGGCGGCCATTGGACCGAATCCGGACGCGCCCACGAAGTGAATTCCTGTAACTGCCTGTGTTAAGAAGATATGCATGAAGACAGCCGCCCTCGCGCTCTGCGCGTTCGTCGCCTTCCAGCACGTCCTCTTCCTGGTCGTCGAGATGTTCCTCTGGAGGAAGCCGCTCGGCCGCAAGATGTTCAAGATGACCCAGGAGCTCGCCGACTCCTCGGCGCCGCTCGCCATGAACCAGGGCCTCTACAACGGATTCCTCGCCGCGGGCCTCGCGTGGGGGATCTGGGAGCAGAGCACGCCGCTCCTCACCTTCTTCCTGGGCTGCGTCGTCGTCGCCGGCATCTTCGGCGGTCTGACCGCGAAGGGGACGATCATCATCGTGCAGGGCGTCCCGGGCGCGATCGCGCTCGCGCTCGTCCGCTTCGGGCTCCCCGTCTTCCTCGTCGTCGCGCTCGCCGGCCTCTCCGTGGCCGAGGACGAGTCGAAGACGGCGGGCTCGTTCCACAGCGCGCAGTACGGCTTCACGATCGACGCGCCCGCGTTCCCGAAGCTCGGCGCCGAGGACCAGGCGACGATCGTCGAGATGCCCGCGCCGCTCCGCGCGCCCTCCGTGGTGACGGTGAGCGTCGAGGTGCGCCCGAAGTACACGCTCGACCGTATCCGGGAGGCCGCGAAGGTCTCCCTCGACAAGAAGGGCTTCCACGTCCGCGACGAGAAGGCGCTCGAGGTCTCGGGCCGGAAGGCGTTCCTCTTCCGCGGGGACGGGCCGTACAAGGGCACGGAGACGACCGTGCTCGAGCTCGTCGTCCACGACTCGCCGCGGATCTATCGCGCGGTCGCCATGGCGCGCACCGAGGACTGGAAGCGCGACGAGGCCGTCCTCCGCGCGGCGATCGACAGCTTCAAGCTCGACGAGAAGAAGTAGCTCGGCGGTCGCGCGCTCAGAACGTCTCGCCGAACCGGAGGAGGAGCTCCCGCGCCTTGAGCGCTTGCGGGGTCTCCGGGCCGATCTCGAGGACCTTGCGCGCGTCGGCGACCGCGGCCGCCCGGTCGCCCGTCGCCGCGAAGTATGCGCCGCGGCTGATGTAGACCTCGACGTCGTTCGGGTCGAGCTCGACGGCGCGGTCGAAGTCGCGGCGCGCCTCCTCGAGACGGCCGAGACCTATGTGAGCGCGCCCGCGGAAGACGTAGGGCCGTCCCCCGGGGGCGTGCTCGATGAGCCACTCCGAGTCCTCCATGGCGCCCGGCCAGTCCATGAGCTTCAGACGAGCGACGGCACGCATGAAGCGCACCTCGGCGATGTCGGCGCCGAGCTCGATCGCCTTCGTCAGGTCCTCGATGCCGCCCCGATCGTCGCCCGTCTGGACGCGGGCGACACCGCGGAACCGGCGCATGCCCGCGCTCTTCGGGTCGAGCTCGAGCGCGCGGTCGGCGTCGGCGAGGGCGAGGGCCGGATCGCCCTGCAGCATCTTGCGCGCGGCCGCGCGGTTCCCGTACGTCTGCGCCGTCCCGGCGAGCTGGACCGCGCGGTCGAGGTCCGCGTAGGCGCGCTCGTCGCCCTTGGTCGCCAGGGCGAGGCCGCGGTTCGTGTAGGGGGCCTCGTTGTTCGGGTCGAGCTCGATCGCGCGCGTCGCGGCGGAGATGACCCGGTCCGTGTCGCCCACCTGCGCGGCGTAGAGGGCGAGGTTGCTCCACGTGAGCGCGTCGCGCGGGTCGATCGCGACGGCGCGCTCCGCGTCGGCGCGCGCCCCCTCGAAGTCGCGGAGCAGGACCCGCGCCATGGCGCGGGTCGAGTAGCCGCGCGCCCACCCGGGCGCGACGTCGATGCCCCGGTTGAAGTCGGCGAGGGCGGCGTCGGCGTCGCCGCGCACGAGGTGGATGCGGCCCCGGGCGGCCCACGCTTCCGGGTCGCGCGGGCCGAGCTGGATGCACCGCTCCGCGGCCTCGAGGGCCCCCGCCACGTCCTTCTTCGCGAGGCGACAGAACGCGAGCTCGGCGGAGACCGCGACGCTCCGCGGGTCGATCGCCGCCGCCCGCGTGACGAGCGAGAGCGCGTAGTCGACGTCGTTCGCGATCCGCGCCGCCTCCGAGCGCGAGATGAGCTCGGCGACCTCCGACGCTCTCCTCGCCGACGGCGCCGCGGGCGACGGCGCCGGCGGCCCGGGAGGAGCGACGGCCCGGCCCGACCAGAGGATGAGGGCGCACGCGCCGAGCGCCGCCGCGGCCACGGCGGCCGCGACGAGGCCGGCGCTCGACCCTCCGGCGCCGGCCACGGCGAGCGCGCGCTCGAGCGCCGCGCCGTCCGCCCAGCGCGCGTCGGGCGCGCGCGCGAGGCACCGCTCGATGGTGCGCGCGAGGGCACGCGGGACGTCGGGCCGCCACGAGCGGAGCGGGCGGAACGAGAGCTGCTCCGTGCGGTTGATGACGTCGAGGACGCCCCCGGTCGCCGCGAAGGGCGCGACGCCCGCGAGCGACTCGTAGAGCACGGCTCCGAGCGCGAACACGTCGACCGTCGGCCCGACCTTCGAGGAGTCGAGCATCTGCTCGGGCGGCATGTAACCGGGCGTCCCGAGGAAGGTCCCCGTGTGCGAGAGCGCCACGCTCTGGCTCGCGCCCGGAGCGTCCGCCTGGAAGTGCTTCGCGAGCCCCAGGTCCGCGATGAGCGGCGCTCCGCCGGACGTGAAGAGGACGTTCTCGGGCTTCAGGTCGCGGTGGACGACGCCGCGCGCGTGGATCTTCCCGAGCGCCAGGGCGAGCGCGCGGCCGAGCTTCACGGCCTCCTCGACGCCGAGCGGTCCGCGCGCCAGGCGGTCGCGGAGCGTCCCGCCGTCGACGAGCGGCATGACGATGAAGGGTCCGCTCGGCGACTCGCCCGCGTCGATCACCGGCACGAAGCCGTCGTCCGCGCCGACCCCCTCCTGGAGGCGCCGCTCGCGCTGGAACCGGACGAGCGCGTCCGGGGAGGCGCCGCGGAAGACCTTGACCGCGACGACGTCGCCGCGCGCCGAGCGCGCGCGGTAGACGAGGCCCGTCCCGCCCTGCCCGAGCGAGCCCTCGAGCTCGTAGCCGCCGAGCTGCATGAAGCAGATCCTGACGGGCGTCAGGTCACTTCGCCAGGACGAGGCCCACGGGCACCGAGTCGCCGTAGAACGCGCCCTCGGTGCGGCGCTCGGTGGTCACGACCTCCTCGAGCGGACGCGCGATGCGCGGGTCCTTCACGAGCTCGAGGACGCGCGCGCGCGCCTTCGCGCGGAGGGCATCCGGGACGTCGCGCGAGCGGTCGCCCGTGAGCCGCCCGAGCTGGACGAGCGCGAAGGCGAGCTCGTCCACGTCTCGCTTCGGGAGCGCGAGCGCACGCTCGAGCCACGCGGAGGCCTTGTCGGCAGGCACGAGCCGGTCGAGCGGCCCGTAGAGCGGCTCGCGCGCCCCGAGCCGGCCGAGCGCCCACGGGCCCCAGCGCGGCGGCGCCTTCCCCTCCTCGAGGAGACGGAGGAGCGTCTCGCCGAGCTCCGTCTTCTTGCGGGGCGAGAGCATCTCGAGGCTCGCGGTCGTGCGCCAGAGCTCGGCCGCCTCCTGCTTCGGGACGCCGTGCTTCTTGCCGCCGAGGACGTAGGGCTGGAGCTCGCCGAAGAGCTCCTCCTGCTGCCCCTTCCCGATCCCGCCCGCGGCGCGGCGCCAGCAGACGAGCCACTCGAGGCGGCACGCGTCCTTGCTCGGGTTCGCCAGGCCCTGGAGCTTCAGCTTCCAGAGCTCGGCCGAGCGGTGCTCGTCGAGCGCGGCGCCGAAGCCCGGCCGGATCGTGAAGCCCGCGAGGTTGAGCCAGCGCGCCTCGTGCTCGGGCGAGCGCGTCCGCGTCTCGCGGACCTCGAGGAGCGCGTCGAAGACCTTCCGGATCACCGGCACGGGCCACGCCTCG
>CAZYLP010000361.1:0-8571 GCA_964648345.1 uncultured Planctomycetota bacterium | reverse complement strand
CGCCGCTCGCCGCGCTCCTCCGCGCGCGGACTCTCGGCGCGGAGCCGGCCGCGCTCGAGGCCGCGGCCGGCAAGGCGCAGGGAGCGCTCCGCGCCGCGCTCCTCGCCGAGCTCGGAGCGGCCCTCGCGCCGCTCGACGCCGCGCGCGCGCGCGAGCACGCCGACGAGGCGCTCCGCCTCGACCGCGGCTGCCGGCGCGCGCGTCAGGTGCGCGCGCTCCTCGACGCGAAGTCGGGCGAGCTCGTCGAGGCGCGCTCCCAGCACGAGGCGGCGCGGCCGCTCCTCGAAGGGCCGGCGCGCCTCGACGCGCCCGAGCTCATCGCCCTCGCGGAGGGGCGGCAGGACGCGCTCGTCGCCCTCGACGCGCTGAACGTCGTGAAGCGGCGCGTCCGCGAGGAGCAGCGCCGGCCCGCGTCCGGCCGCCTCGAGGGCGGCACCGGCGACACGACTCCCTCGAAGGAGCTCCTCGAGCGCGGGGCGCGGTCCCTCCGCTACGCCATCGCGCTCGACCCCGGGCTGACCGAGGCGCGCGTCCTCCTCGGGCGCCTCGAGGCCGAGCTGGGCCACGCGGAGCAGGCCCGCGTCGTCGCGGGCGAAGCGGTCGCGCGCGACCCGCTCTCGATCGCCGCGGGCGCGCTCCTCGCGCGCGTCGCGAAGCCCGAGGACGCGTCCTCCGTGATCGAGAGGACGGCCTCGGCCCTCGCCGCCGCGCCGAAGGCCGAGGCCGCGCCTCTCCGCGAGGCGCTCTCCTCGCTCCTCGAACGCGCGGGCGACCTCCGGCGCGCGGCCCTCTTCGCGGAGGACGCCGCCCTCGCCGGCGACCGCGTGGACCGCGAGGTCCTCGCGAAGGCCGTGGACCTCCTCGTCCGCGCCGGCGAAGGCCGCTCGGGCGAGCTGCGCGCACGTCTCGAGAAAGAGGACCAGGCCGTGGACGCGGCCCGCCTCCTCGGGCGCCAGGCGGAGGCGGCGTCGGGGAAGGACCGCTCGAAGTGCGCGGCGCTCTCGCTCCGCGCGCTGCACGCCGAGCCCGACGACCTCGACGTCGTGAGCTACTGCGCCGGCGGCTTCCGGCGGGTCCACCGCTCCTTCGTCGAGCGCACCGAGACCCAGGCGGACGACCCCTCGATCGACCCGACGTGCGACCCGCTCTCCGAGTCGGTCCACCTCGCGCTCCTCGACGGCCGCGGGGTCTCCGAGTTCGTGAAGCACGTCTACGGGCTCCGCTCGTCGTACGGAGAGGACCTGATCGACCTCTGGCGCAAGCGCTCGAAGGACGCGCGCGGCGGGCTCCGCTCGCAGCTCCTCCTCACGCTCGCCCTCGTCTCCGCGACGTGGGACCTCTACCCGCAGGACAAGGGCGCGGCCTACGTGACACGCCTCCGCCGCCTGCCGCTCGCCGACCTCCACGCCGACCTCGCCGAGCTCGCGGCGACGGTCCCGCACGTCCCGTCCTTCTACGCCGCGCGCTCGATCCACTTCGCGCGGAACGGTCAGACGGCGAGCATGCGCCGCGACCTCGACCGTCTCCTCGGCCGCCGCTCGCCCTCTCCCATGGACCTCTGGCTCGCGGCGGCGACCTATGTCTCCATCGGCGACCTGGAGAGCGCGGAGAATCTAGCTCTGCGCTCGATCCGGCACCCCGCCGCGGATGAGAGCACCCGGAACGCGCTCCTCCTCGACATGCCGTTCGCCACGATCAAGGACAGCCCTTCGTGGGCCAAGGTGGTAGCGGAGATCAGGAAGTGAATCCTGACGTGGATGAGCGTTCGTCTCGTCGACGACGCAGAGGCGCAGAGGCGCGGAGACGCAGAGGAGCCGCGATGAATACGTCAGCCCCTCTGCGTCTCTGCGCCTCTGCGTCTCTGCGTTGAGAAACGAAAGGAACGCTCCTTCACGTCAGGATTCTCAGCGACCTCTCGATGGCATCTCGAAGCTGTAGTCGAAGTCGATCTCGTACCGCTGCCTCCGGGTCATGAGATCCTCGAGCATGTCCTTCGACGCCACGTCCTCGTAGAGCAGGCGGTAGACGGCCTCGGAGATCGGCATGGCGACCTTGTGCTCGAGGACGAGGTCCTTCACGACCTTGGCCGTGTTGACGCCCTCGGCGACCTCTCCGAGCCCCTCGAGGATCGTCGCGAGCTTCTGCCCCTTCGCGAGAGCGGCGCCGACGCGGTGGTTGCGGGAGAGCGGGCTCATGCAGGTGACGAAGAGGTCGCCTATGCCCGCGAGGCCCGAGAAGGTGAGCGGGTCGGCGCCGAGCTTGACGCCCATGCGCTGGATCTCGGCGAGGCCGCGCGTGATGAGGAGCGACCGCGTGTTGTCGCCGAGCTCGAGACCCGTCGCGACTCCCGAGGCGATCGCGATCACGTTCTTGAGCGCGCCCGCGAGCTCGACGCCGAGGAGGTCGTTGTTCCCGTAGACGCGGAAGCGCGGGCCCGAGAGGAGGTGCGAGGAGAGCTCGATCGCATCCTTGAAGCGCGAGGCGACGACGGTCGCCGCGGGCTGGCCGAGCATGATCTCCTTCGCGATGTTCGGACCGGAGAGCGCGCCGACCTTCTTGACGCAGGTCTCCTCCTTCAGGATCTCGGACATGCGCTTGTGCGTGCGCGGCTCGAGACCCTTCGTCGCCGAGAGGAGGACCTGATCGCCCGTCACGAAGTCGCCGAGCTTGCGCGCGACTTCGCGGAAGCTGCTCGACGGGATCGCGACGACGACGACCGGCGCGCCCTTCGCGGCCTCCTCGAGGCTGGTCGTGGCGCGGATCCCCGCCGAGAGCGGGATGTCCTTGAAGACCTTGGTGCTCTTCTTGGTCTCGTTGATCCCCTTCGCGACCTCCTCGTCGCGGCCCCAGAGGAAGACGGGACGGCCGGCGCCGGCGACGACGTTCGCGATCGTCGTCCCGAAGCTGCCCGCGCCGAGGACGGCGACCTTCTCCTTCTCCAGAGTCATCGAACGGCTCCCTCGAGGCTCACGCCTGCACCTTCGGGAGGCGCGCGCTCGCGCCCTCGGCGACGGCCCTGGCCGCACGGTCGCCGCCCATGGACTCCTCCAGGCCGAACCCGAGGAGACGGTTCCGGTAGTAATAGAGGAGGTTCCGGTCCCCGGCGAGGATCTTGTCGCCCTTCCGCTCGACGACGTGCCGCTTGTGGAAGATGCCGAGCGCCTTCAGGCCGGAGAGGACGAGCTCGTCGCCGCTCTTGCCGCGGAGGCGCTCGTCCACCCGGATCTTGCCCTGGGAGGCGAGCATCTCGACGCGAGCGCGGAGCTGCTCGCAGCGCTTGCTCGTCTCGGCGAAGGTGAGCTCGCCGTCCACCGAGCGGAGGAAGCGGTAGAGGTCCGCCCCCGGCTGCTGCTCGCGGAGCGCCTCGTAGACCACGAAGGCGAGGAGGTGCGAGCCGAGCACCGTCGAGTTCCGGTGGAACTGGTCGGCGATCTTGTTGCCGAGCTCGCGCGTGTACTCCTCGTCGCGCGCCTTGACCGGCACGGGCTTGTCGTTCGAGTCCACGACGTACCGCGAGATGTCGATCGGACGCCCGCGCGCGTCGATCGAGACGCCGTCGCGCCGCACGGCGTTCCCGAACGGGTCGAGCGGCTGGCCGAGCGTGATGTAGATCCGCGCGTCGAGCTCGAAGATCCGCTCGAGGAACGAGACGATCCGGGTCGGCTGGCTGAACTCGTCGTCCACGATGATGTAGCGCGACTGCCCCGTCTCCTTGAGGAAGTCGTCGATGAGCGTCTCCGCCTCGAGGACGAGCTCGGAGGTGATCGTGACGGGGATCACGTAGATGTTCGGCTTGTCGCGCCCGCCGCGGAGGTTGTTGATGTAGGCGCGGAGGCCGCAGCCGAGGAGGCCGAGCTTGAGCTTGCTCTCGATCGCGCCCGAGCGGCAGCGCGTCCCGCCCGGGAAGAACAGGTTGTGGTACCCGTACTCGAGCGTGATCGTCGCGTACTCCTTGAGCACGTCCTTGTAGACCTGCGCCGTCTTCCGGCGGTCCACCTTGTAGGCGCCCAGGTTGTGCATGAAGTACGAGATGAGCCGGTTCGTGAACAGGTTCAGGCCGGCGCCGTACGTGAGCGGCGGGAAGCCCGCGTCGAAGAAGGCGTAGCCGAGGACGATCGAGTCGAGGTTCGAGAGGTGCGTCGGGCAGACGATCACCGTCCCGCGGTCCTTGAGCTCGCGCGCCTCGTCCACCATGCCGTCGACGGTGATCCGCTCGCGGACCGACGGCATCTCGGGGAAGCTCCGCACGAGGCGCGTCGGGGAGAGGGCGTTCAGGAGACCGCTCAGCGCGAAGGGGAGGACCTTGGTCGCGAAGCGGTGCACCTTCGGGTCGAAGTTCCCGAGGACCTCGCGGGCGAACTCCTCGGCCATCTTGGCGAGGAGCGCCTTCTTCTCCTCGGGCGAGGTCGCCGCGAGGAGCGCGCGGCGGCGGTCGTCGCACTTCCTGAGCCCGGCGTCGCGAGACTTGCCGCGCTCCTTCTCGTAGCGGCGGCGCTCCTGGTAGATCGTGTCCGCGATCGCGGCGTCGAGCCCGGGACCGACCCCGGCGCCGGCGACGATCCGGGCGACGACCTCCGCAACGGCTCGTTCCTTGTCCTCGGCTCGCATGGGCGTTTTATAGCATCAGGGGGGGGCCGGGGGGGGTCGCCCCCCCGCCGCAGCGGCACCGCGCCGTTTGCGGTGCCGCGAGGACCGGTCTCGGGGTTCGGGGGCGAAGCCCCCGAGAGGAATCTCGAGCGTTTGTGCTTGAAGCGTGCTCGGGATCCTGGCATGTTCCTCCGGCATCTCACGAGGGTCAGGGAGCCGGACGTGCCCGGCTTCAACTCCCGAATGCTGTTCCATCCAGGACGCACCAATCAGGGGGAATGCAATGGCGAAGGCGAAGGCGAAGGCTCCGAAGAAGGCGGCGAAGCCGGCGAAGGCGAAGAAGCCTGCCAAGAAGGGCAAGGGCGGCGCGGGCAACGCGGCGTTCATGAAGCCCGTCCAGCCGGACGAGCTCCTCTCGGCCATCGTCGGCGACAAGCCGATCCCGCGCACCGAGATCACCAAGCGCGTGTGGGCGTACATCAAGAAGAACGGTTGCCAGGACGGCCGCAACATCAACGCGGACGAGTCGCTCAAGAAGGTGTTCAACGGCAAGAGCAAGGTCACGATGTTCGAGATGACCTCGCTCGTGAACAAGCACCTCAAGGCGTAGTCGCTCTCTCACGCATGGCGTGAGCTGGAAGGGACGCGCTCCACCGGTGACGGGGGGCGCGTCTTCTTCTTTGGGGGCTTCGCCCCCAAACCCCGAGAGTCCTCGCGGCTACGCCGCTGCGGCGGGGGCTGCGCCCCCTAGCCCCGCAGTTTCCAGGTATCCTTTCACCCCCATGCTGCCGCGCGCCGCGCACCTCGCCATCGCCCTCGCCGCCACGCTCCTCGCGGGTTGCACGTCGCGGCCCCTCACCGAGAACGTGGACCCGAAGGGCCGCTCGCTCGTCCTCGTCCTCGACGGCTCGGCCTCGATGGCCGACAACGACCCGGGCCGGGCCCGAGTCCAGGGAGCGACCCTCGCCGCGGCGCTCGCGGGCACGCACGACAACGTGGGCGTCATCGCCTACAACGCGCGCGCGAGGGTCCTCGCGCCTCTCGCGCCGGCCGGCTCGGCCGCGACGCGCGAAGTGCTCCGCGCGGCGATCGACGAGGTCGGCACGACGGGCTCGACGGACTTCGGCGCCGCGCTCGACGCGGCCGAGGCCATGCTCACCGAGGGCAACGCGCCGCGCGGCTCCGCGATCGTCTTCCTGACGGACGGCCTCCCGACCGGTCACGTGAACCGCCTCCGCGAGTTCGCGCGGAAGACGACGGTCAACCTCGGCGTCCCCGAGGCCGTCGCGCGCATCGCGGCGAAGGGCTGGCGGATCTTCGCGATCACCTTCGGCCCCGAGGCGCCGCTCACGCGCGAGTACCTCGCCCAGCTCACGGGGCCGACGGGCGGCTCGGTCGTCGAGGCGAAGGACTCGAGCGGTCTCCTCGACGCCTTCCAGGGCGTCTCGGTGCAGGCGTTCGGCTACCTCTCCGCGAACCGGCTCGCCGCGAGCGACGGCGTCTCGCTCTCGCCCGGCACGCGCCGCCTCGCGTTCCTCGGCCGCTTCGAGGGCGCGGGCGACCTCGGCGCGCTCTCGTGCGACGGCAAGCCCGCCGAGGAGACGGGCGTCGTCCGCTTCCCGCGGAACGCTCCCTTCGCGGCCGCGCTCGTCGAGGAGCCCGCGCCCGGCCGCTGGCAGGTCGAGTCCGGCGGCGCGACGGCGGGCCTCACGCTCATCGAGCCCGGCTGGACCATCGAGCTCGACCCCGCCGCGCCGCCGCCCTCGGTCGAGGGCGGAGCGCGCGTGCCGGTCGTCGTCCGCTTGAAGGGCGACGACGCCGAGCTCGGCCGCGTGAAGGGGAGCGTGCGCCTCGACCTCGAGGTGAAGCGCGCCGAGAAGATCCTCGCCCGGGTCCCGCTCGCGCGCGTGCCGGGAGCGGACGTCAGGTTCGAGGGCGCGTTCCTCGCCCCGCCCGAGCCCGAGCCGCTCACGATCACCGCGGTCGCCACGGTCGCGGAGGGCGGCAAGGACTTCGAGACGCGGCGCTCGGTCGCCGTCTCCGTGACGAAGGGCGGCGCGGCCGTCGTCCAGAAGGCCCAGCTCGGCGTCCAGGCGACGAGCTACGCGGGCTTCGCCGGCGACGAGCTCGACGGGAGCGTGACCCTCGAGGGCGACCCGGCGACGGCGCTCGTCGTCACCGTCGAGGCGCCGCGTGGCTTCACGGCGAATCCGACGAAGGTCGAGCTCGCGCCGAAGGCCCGCGCGACGATCTCGCTCCGCGCGAGCGGGAGCGCGACGGGCGGCACGCTCGGCCTCTCGGCCGCGCCCGCGACCGCGGGCGTCGAGCCCTTCCGGCGCGACGTGTCGATCTCGGTCGAGCGCGGCCTCGCCCCGAAGCAGATCAACCTCGGCGTCGTGAAGACGGGCGAGCAAAAGAAGATCGTCGTCGAGGCACGGAACATACGCCTCTCGGCGAAGGCTCCCCTGTCCGTGGAGAAGAACGACCTCGTGCTCGATGCGAGCGCGCTCGCGGCGGGCCCCTTCGAGGGGACCGTCGAGGCGCGTTGCGGCTCGGCCGTCCGCACCATCAAGGTCCTCGCGACGATCGAGAGCCCGGCGCCGACGAAGCTCGTCCTCGAAGGGAGCTGGGGTTGGACGAAGACCGTCCTCGATATGGGCGGCGAGGCCACCTTCAAGCTAGAACCGCTTCAGCTCGCGGGTATGAAGGCGGCTCTCGACCCCGAGCTCGACATGCGCGTCGAGCCGCTCGGCGGCGGACGCTACGAGCTCCGCGTCTTCGCGCCGGCGTCGCTCCCGGGCGGCCGCTACACGGGCACGATCCAGGCGTCGGTCGGCGGCAACGACCGGACGATCCCCCTCACCTTCGAGGTGAAGCGGTGAGGACCGGCACCATTTGCGAGGGGGCTGCGCCCCCCCGCAGCCCCCCCCTGCTGCGAGTGGCCGTGCTGCTCGCCGCGCTGGCCGCCGCGCTCGCGGCCGCCCGCGCCGACGAGAAGACGACGGTCGTCCTCCTCGACCGGACCGGCGCCGTCGCGCACGGAGACCCGGACGGCGAGGGCCGCTTCGCGCTCGCCTTCGCGCTCGCGCTCACCGCGAAGCCCGGGTCGCGCGTCGTCGTCTTCGCGCCCGCGCTCGACCCGCCCGTCGAGGGCGACGCGCTCACGCTCGCGAGCCTCGCCTCGGTGCTCAAGACGGTCGTCGGGAAGCCGGCGCCCGGCGGCGCGGACCTCGTACCCGTCTTCAAGAACGCGGCCGCGCGCGGGTCGCTCCTCGTCGTCTACTCGTCGGGCGAGCTCGACGTCGTGGACGCGCGGGGGAAGGTGCCCTCCGAGATCCTCGAGAAGGCCCGCGAGGCGAACCCGCGCCCCGACCGGAAGGCCGTGAACGAGGCGGCGCGCGCCCTGATCGTCGAGTCGGTGAAGCCGCTCGAGGGGAAGGTCGTCGCGCTGAGGACGCCGCTCCCCGAGGCCGCGCGGACCGTGCCGTTCCTCGACGCGCTCGGCGCGCGCGTCGTGGACCTGGCGAAGCCGCTCGAGGCGACGCGCGCGCTCGCGAAGGAGCTCGCGGGCGTCGAGCTCCCCGCGGTCACGAGCCTCGCCCTCGAGGGCGGCAAGGGGACGATCGCGGCCGCGCCGGGCTCGCGCGTCGTCCTCCTCGGCGAGAAGAGGCTCGAGGTGTCCGCGCCCGGAGCGATCTCGCTCGACCACGAGGGCCGCGCGTGGATCGTGGACGCCGACGGGCCGCTCGAGGTCTCGGGGACCGCGGGCTCGCAGGCGAGCGCGCTCGTCGCGCCGCGCGCGACGCTCGACGTCGCGGCGACCGCTCACCGGCTCGCGTCGGGCGCGATCCACGTCACGGTCACCGCGCGCGACAAGACGCTCCAGGTCGCCGCGCGCGCCGAGGCGCAGGACCTCGAGCGCGGACCCGACGGCGTCCTCCGCGGCCGGGTCCCCGCCGTCGAGGGCTCGACGATCAAGCTCGC
>CAZYLP010000360.1:0-8590 GCA_964648345.1 uncultured Planctomycetota bacterium | reverse complement strand
CACTCGGGGAACCTCCCCTCGCTCGTGAAGAACGGGTTCCGCGGCCCGATCTGGGCGACGCCCGCCACGATCTCGCTCGGGAAGTCCCTCATGAAGGACTCGGCGCAGATCCAGAGGCAGGACGCCGAGTACCTCAACAAGCACCTCGCCAAGCTGCCCCAGGACCCCTTCGCGCCGAAGCGGAAGGCCATGCCTCCCCTCTTCACCGAGAAGGACGTGGACGAGACCGTCCAGCTCTTCCGGCCGATCGCCTACCGCGAGCCCTTCGAGGTCGTGCCCGGCTGCAACGTCTGCTTCTACGACGCGGGCCACATCCTCGGCTCGGCGGTCACGTTCCTCGAGCTCGAGGAGAAGGGGAAGCAGGTCACGGTCGCCTTCACCGGCGACCTCGGCCGCTCGGGGCAGCCGATCATCCGCGACCCGGTCCGCCCGCCGTGGCCGATCGACTACCTCATCACCGAGAGCACGTACGGCGACCGCGTCCACGAGGCGATCCCGGGCCTCAAGAAGAAGCTCAAGGAGATCGTGCGCGCCGCGTTCGACCGCGGCGGCCGCGTCATCATCCCCGCCTTCGCGGTCGGGCGGACGCAGAACGTCGTCCACTTCCTGAACCAGCTGTTCCAGGAAGGCGAGCTGCCGCGGATCCCGATCTACGTGGACAGCCCGCTCTCCGTGGACGCGACGAACGCGTACCGGAAGCACCCCGAGTGCTTCGACGAGGAGACGCTCCGCTTCCTCGACGCGAAGGGCGACCCGTTCGGGTTCGGGCTCCTCACCTACGTCCAGACCCAGGACGAGTCGCGCGCGCTCAACGACAAGCGCGGGCCGTGCGTCATCATCGCGGCGTCCGGCATGTGCGAGGCGGGGCGCGTCCTCCACCACCTCAAGCACTCCGTCGCGCGGCCGGAGAACGTCGTCCTCATCGTCGGCTACCAGGCGGACCACACGCTCGGGCGGCGCCTCCTCGAGCGCGAGTCGCCCGTGCGCATCCTCGGCGACGACATCCCGGTCCGGTGCCGCGTCGAGAAGATCAACGGCCTCTCCGCGCACGCGGACCGGGAAGAGCTCTCGAGCTACGTGAAGAACATCGAGGGCCTGCGCGGCTGTTTCGTCGTCCACGGCGAGGAGAAGACGGCCCTCGGCTTCGCGGAGCGGTTGAAGGAGCTCCAGGTGGACGGCGTCCACGTCCCGAAGCTGAACGAAGTCGTCGATCTGACTCCGCGCTGACCTCGAGCTGACCCCGCGTTAGCCGGCGGCGGCGACGAGCTTGGCGAACGTCTCGGGGTTCAGGCTCGCGCCGCCCACGAGCCCGCCGCCCACGCCCGCGAGCTGGAAGATCCGGCCCGCGTTGTCCGCGGCGACGCTCCCGCCGTAGAGGACCTGGCCGCGCGCGCCGAGCGACTTCTCGACCTCCTCGTGGACGTCGTTCATGGCCGCGACGATCTCGTCGTCCGTCGGCGTCACGCCGCGGCCGATCGCCCAGCGGGGCTCGTACGCGACGACGAGGTCGCCGCGCCGCTCGGGGTCGTAGCCCTCGAGGACGACGCGCAGCTGGCCGCGCACGACCTGCGACGTGCGGCCCGCCTCGCGCTCCTCCTTGGTCTCGCCGACGCAGAGGATCGGCTTGAGGCCGCCCGCGAGGGCCGCGCGGACCTTCCGGCGCACGAGCACGTCGTCCTCGCCGCACTCCGCGCGCCGCTCGGAGTGGCCGACGATCACCCACCGGCATCCGACCTCGGTGAGGTGGCGGGCGGCGATCTCGCCCGTGTGAGCGCCCTCCTCGAACGGCGACACGTCCTGCGCGCCCAGGTCCGCCGCCTCGCCGAGCTCGGCCTGGAGGTCGTGGAGGGCGGTGAAGGGCGGGCAGATCACCGCGCGGGCGCGGCCCCGCGGCAGCGCCGCGAGGAGCTTCTTCGCGAAGGCGCGCGCCTCGGAGGTGGTCTTGTACGACTTCCAGTTCGCGACGACGAGCGGCGTCACGATGGGGCCGCGCCTCTCGGTGGTCACGAGCTGGCCTCTCTTGCGGAGGAGGTCCGCGGCGAGCGGCGTGAGGACCGCTCCCTCCGGGATCGGGACGAGCTGCCCGGGCGGGACCTTCTCCACGTCCTCGGCGGTGATGACGCGCTTCATGAGCGCGCGATCTTACCTCCGGTCCCACGCCTTCAGGAGTGCCCGGACGCGCTCGAGCGTGTCGGCCTCGGCCGCCTTCTTGTCGCGGCGCCAGCGCTTCATGCGGGGGAAGCGCACGGCGATCCCCGAGCGGTGGCGGTTCGACTCCATGATCGCCTCGAACGCGAGCTCGAAGACGTGCACGGGCTCGACGACGCGGACGGGGCCGTGCTTCTCCTTCGTGTTCTCGCGGATCCAGCGGTCGCACTCGTCGATCTCGGCGTCGGACAGGCCCGAGTACGCCTTCGCGATCGGCACGAGCTGCTCGCCGTCCCACACGCCGAACGTGTAGTCGGTGAGGAGCGTCGCGCGCCGGCCGTGGCCGGGCTGCGCGTAGATCAGCACCGCGTCGAGCGTGAAGGGCTCGATCTTCCACTTCCACCAGTCGCCTCGCTTGCGGCCGGTCCGGTAGGGCGACGCGAGGCGCTTCAGCATGAGCCCCTCGACGCGCCGCTCGCGCGAGCCTTCGCGGAGCGCGGCGAGCTCCTCCCAGCTCCCCGCGACGGCCGAGGAGAGCGGGAAGACGGGCGCGGCGACCTTCTCGAGGCGCGCGCGGCGCTCGACGAGCGGCTCCTCGCGGCGGTCCGCGCCCTCCGACTCGAGGAGGTCGTAGGCCATGAACGTGACCGGAGCCTCGTCGAGGATCGCCTTCGAGAGCTTCTTCCGTCCGATCCGTTTCTGGAGGACGCCGAAGCCGAGCGGGAGCCCGTCCCGGAAGGCGAGGAGCTCGCCGTCGAGGACGGTGCCGTCGGGGAGCGCCCGTGCGCGCTCGACGACCTCGGGGAAGCGCTCCGTGACGAGCTCCTCGCCGCGCGACCAGATGAAGACCTCGCCCGCTCGCTTCACGAGCTGGGCGCGGATCCCGTCCCACTTCCACTCGGCCTGCCACTCCTCGCGCGGGCCGAGGGCCACGGGCGCCTCGTCGAGCTGCGTCGCGAGCGAGAACGGGTAGGGCTGCGAGGAGACGGCCGCGACATCCCCGGAGAGGAGGCTCGCGTAGCCCTCGCGCGTCGGCTCCCAGTTGCCCATGAGGCGGTGAGCGATCACCGTCTCCGGCACGCCCGCGACCTTCGCGACGGCCCGGACGACGAGCTTCTCCGAGACGCCGACCCGCATCTCGCCCGTGAGGAGCTTCGCGAAGACGAGGAGCTCGTCCTTCGTCAGCTCTCGTAGCCACGACGCGACGGTCTCGACCTGGCGCGCATCTTCCAGATCGCGGAGCGACAGGAGCCGCTCCTCGACCCAGACGTGGAGTGCGAGCGGATCTCCCGGCTCGACCAGACGGTCGAGGAGGAGCGCGATCGTCTCCGCGAAGTCGCCGACTTCGTGGAAGCACGTCTCGAAGAGCCACGGAGGGGTCCGCGAGAGCCGCAGCGCGGCCTCCGCGAGGACCGCCATCGGGAGGAGGCGCTTCAAGCGCCGGCCGGTGAGGAAGAAGAGCGCCCACGCCGCGTCCTCCGGAGGAGCGGCGCGGAAGTATTCGACGAGCGCGTCGACCTTGGCGCCGGTCTTCGTCGTCGCATCGAGCGCGAGGTAGAGCCCGGCGAAGCGCTTCACGCGGGCGCGCTCTCGAGGCCGCGCTCCTCGCGGAGGAAGCGCGCCAGAGCTTCGGCGTGAGAGCCCTGGACGAGGACGCGCCGGGCCTTCGAGTCGGCCACGGTCGCGAGCACCTCCTCCCAGTCGGCGTGCTCCGAGAGCGCGAAGCCCATGTCCACGTTCGCCCGGCGCCGCGTGCCGCGGATCCGCGCCGAGCCGTCCGCGATCGCGCGCGGCCCCCGGCGCTTCACGGACGCACGCGCCGCGAGCGGCGCGAGGAGGCGCTCGCTCGACGGGTCGCTCGCAGGCACCTTCGCGCCGAGCGCGTCGTACCTCAGCGCGAGAGGCTCGAGGTCCTCGTGGCGGCGGAGCGGGACCGCGAGCTGCGCCTGGAGCCTCAGCGCGAGGACGGGCGAGGCGAAGAGCGTGCATCGCTCGTTCGCCTCGAGCCACGCGCGGAGCGCGGCGACCTCCTCCCAGCGGAAGATCGGAAGCGCGAAGGGCGCGCGGAGGACGAGGACGTCGCACGGGACCGGCTCGAAGGCCGCGCCGAGAGGGTCCTTCGAGCGCTTGAAGTCGCCCGTGAAGACCCAGGTCTCTCCCGCGGCCGCGACGCGGAGCTGGCGCGCGCCGGGCGCGAAGCCCGACGGGTGCGCCGTTACGGAGACGCCCGCGCGCTCGAACGGCGGCTCGAGGACCTCGCCGCAGCCCTCGATGCGGCGGTGGTCCCCGGTGAAGACCGCTCGCGGGACGGGCGCGGTGGGATCGATCTCGAAGTCGAGCGCGAGCACCGAACGAGGGTACCATTGAGCCCGAGGAGCCTGACCATGAAGCGCGCCCTGTTCTTCGCCTTCGCTTTCCTTCTGGGCACGATCGCGACCGGGGTCATCGCCACCCGCGCGAAGGCCGAGGATCCGAAGCCCGCGGCGGGTGCCCGCGAGCCGGCGCCGTGGGAGTACCGCGTCTTCCTCGTGGACATCCGGGAGTTCCGCGACAAGGAGGACTGGAAGGCGGTCGTCGAGCAGGAGGGCGGCAACGAGTTCCGCGCCGACCCCGCCTTCAAGGCCTACATCCTGAACCACCTGGCGAAGGACGGCTGGGAGCTCGTCCAGGTCCTCCCCGCCGTGAGGGACAAGAACGAGATCGTCCACTTCTACCTGCGGCGGCCCCGCGCGCGTTGACGCCGGTCGCGCTCCGGGTGAGAATCAGCCTCCCACATGGCCATCAAAGAGAAGGCGAAGAAGCTCGACAAGGTCCTCAAGTCGCTCGAGAAGTTCTACTCGCGGAGCGTCCTCCCCGAAGGGGACGACCCGCTCGAGCGGCTCATCTTCTACTGGCTGTTCTTCACGAACCCCGTGACGAACGCGCGCAAGGCCGTGAAGATGCTCCTCGACCCGGACGTGTTCGGGGACTGGAACGAGGTCCGCGTCGCGACGCAGCGCGAGCTCGAGAACGTCTTCAAGGAGGCGCGCATCGAGGATGCCGAGGCGCTCGCGCCTCGCATCAAGACGTTCCTCCAGAACGTCTTCGAGGAGCTCGACGACACCGCGCTCGAGCCCTTGAAGGAGCTCAAGACCGACAAGGCGAAGAAGTTCCTCTCGGTCCTCGAGGGGGTCCCGCCGTGGGCGATCACCTACATGCTCGTGACGCTCGGCATGGACACGGCCCTCCCGTGGGACCCGCACACCGAGCGCGTCGGGGCGCGCATCCGCTTCTTCGACCCGAACGCGCCGCTCCCGCAGCGGAAGAAGCTCCTCCGCGCCGCCCTCCAGGCGGACAAGCCGGAGGAGGTCCTCCGCCTCCACCACCTCTTCGTCGAGCACGGGAAGAAGACCTGCGTCGAGGTCGAGCCCAAGTGCCCGAAGTGTCCGGTGAACAAGGACTGCGAGTACTACCTCCGCCGGGGTGCGCGTGCCGCGAAGGCCGACACCAACGGCGCGGCGAAGGCCCCCAAGGGCGCTAAGAAGGGATAAGCCATGGCCGGTCACTCCCACTGGAAGTCCATCAAGCACCAGAAGGGTGCGGCGGACGCGCGGAAATCCAAGATCTTCTCGAAGTGCTCCAAGGCACTCATGATCGCGGCGCGCGACGGGGGAGGAGACCCCAAGCACAACTTCAAGCTCCAGTACGCCATCGACAAGGCGCGCGCCGAGAACATGAACAAGGAGGCGATCGAGAAGGCCATCAAGAAGGCGACGGGAGAGCTCGGCGCCGCGCAGTACGAAGAGCTCACCTACGAGGGCTACGGCGCCGGCGGCGTCGCGTTCCTCGTCGAGACGCTCTCCGACAACCGCAACCGCACGGCGCCCGAGCTCCGGCGCGTCTTCGACGTGAAGGGCGGCAAGCTCGGCGCGCAGGGCTCGACGGCCCGCTTCTTCGAGCGGAAGGGCCTCCTCGCCGTCGCCAAGGACAAGTGCACCGAGGAGCAGATCTTCGAGGTCGCCACCGAGGCCGGCGCCGAGGACATCCAGACGGGCGAGGACGCCTACCACGTCACCACGGGCGCGCAGGAGTTCGTCCACGTGAAGAAGGCGCTGCTCGAGAAGGGCTGGGAGCTCGCCCAGGCCGAGCTCGCCTACGTCCCCACCTCGACGATCCAGGTGGACGCCGATGCCGCGGCGAAGGTCGAAGGCCTGATCGAGTCGCTCGAGGACCACGAGGACGTCCAGAACGTCTTCACGAACTACGGCGGCCCGCAGGCGTGAGCCTCGGGGTCATCCCCCTCCTCGTCATCCTCCAGACGACCTGGGCGACCGTCGACAGCCGCACCATCACCAAGGAAGACGTGCTGAGGAAGACGAAGTTCCTCCCCGCCTTCGTGGCCCCCGAGGAGCGAGCGGGGATCGTGCTCGACGGCATGATCGACGAGGTCGTGCTCGCCGCCGGACTCGACCGCGATGGCGCCGCCTCGTCGGTCACCGAGGCCGAGATCGAGAAGCTCCTCGACGAGCAGCGCCAGCAGGCGAAGCGCATGGGCGACGACCTCGACACGCGGCTCAAGGCCGAGGGCGTCACGCTCGACGAGGTGAAGGCGAAGTTCAGGATCGCCCTCGCCTTCAAGAAGCGCGTCGAGAAGGACGCGACGGACGACGCGCTCCGCGCCTGGTTCACGAAGCACGAGCTCGAGGTCGCGGGCCAGCTCCGCGCGACCCAGATCCTCATCGCTCCGCGGCCCGGGAGCGACGACACGGCGACCTTCCAGCGCGCCGTCGCCGTCCTCGCGAAGGTGAAGCCCGACGGCTCGAACGTCGCCGCGCTCGCCCGCGACCTCTCGGACGAGTCGAACGCGCCGCTCGACTCGGGCGACCTCGACTGGTTCGGCGCCGGCTCGGGCGTCGCTCCCCCCGAGGTCGTCGAGGCCTGCTACGCCCGCGGCAAGAAGGGTCTCGTCCCGAAGCCCATCCGCACGCGCCGCGGCTACTACATCGTCTTCGTGACCGGCACCCGCTTCCTCGAGCCCGCAGCCTTCGAGAAGCACCGCGGCCAGGTGCAGCAGCGCTTCATCTACGAGCGCGCCTCGGAGCTGCGCAAAGCCTGGCGCGCGGCCGCGCGCATCGAGCTTGCTCCCGACGCCCCGCGCCCTCCGCGCTGAGCGGGAGTGCCGGGTTGGTTTCGAGGCGCGGGGCCTCCGCACTTTTCGTTCTTCAGAAGGCTTCGTTCGTAAGCCCCGGAGAACCGCGAGAACTCATTTCAACGAGCGCAACGAGTTTCCCTCGCCGGGGCGACACGCGGTCGAGGTCGAGGTCGAGTGACGTCACACCTACTGCGTAGCGCTCTGACCGGACCACCCCACGCGGCGGGTCGTTGCAACGAATGAAATGACTTTTGCCGCGCGTGAAGGAGTTGCGGCCGAACCCTCGTGAGGTGGGAAACTGAGAGCGGCCCCACGCCCGAGGGAGCGAGCGTTCGGGTCAGCTCGGGCGGACCTTCACGCCGCGGACCAACAGCCACGGCGCGCGGACCGGGAGGTTCTGCGCCATGACTCCCTCGATCTCGCACGACGCCGCGACGGTCTTCGCGAAGAGCTCGCCCGCGTCGAGACGGAAGCCGGCGAGACCCGCGGGGAGGAAGCGGCGGCCGCGGCGGCGAGAGGCGTGGGCGACGACGTGGACGCCGCCGCCGGGGAGCGGGTCGGCGCTCGCGACCTCGGCGAGGAGCGCGTCCGCCTTCGCGGAGAGCGCCGCCCGCGAGAGGACCGGCGCGCCGCGGCCTGGACGTAACGAGAGCGCGGCGAGCGGCGCACGCGGGAGCGCGGAGCGGCCGTCGCGGCGCGTGCGGCCGCTCCCGTCGAACGGGTGGAACGGGCCGCGGAGCCAGACGCCGCCGCGCGCGAGCGCGACGCGCGCGGGGACGACTCCCTGCTCGTCGGGGCCGTGCGACGCATCGGCGACGTCGTCGATCTCGAGCCAGGGCGCGACGCCCGCGGTCTCGCCGGGGCGCGCGAGCGCGAAGCCATCGACGACCGCGCCGTGGAGGATCCACGTGACGACCTCCGGCGCGAGGAGGACCGTGCGCGGAGAGCCGAGCCGCGCGGGCTCCCTCTGCGCCGCGGCGCGGCGGACGCCTTCGCGGCCAGCGGCCCGGGCCGCGCGGAGGGCGCGTGGCCAGTCCGCGCTCGACGCGAGCTCGTGGACGAAGCCGAGACGCGACTGCGCGCTCTCCGTGGCGAGCTCGCCCTCGACGCGGATCGAGACGCTCGCGTGCGAGTGAACGCGCTCGACCTCGGGGGCCGCGAGCGCGAAGCTCGTGCAGGTCTCCTCGATGGTCACGTCGATCGCGAGCGCGAGCGGACCCTTCGCTTCACGGCGCGCTCCCGAAAGGATCGCGTCGAAGAGGGCACGCGGGCTCGGGCCCCCCCCCAATCCCCCCCCCGCTCCGCGGGGGG
>CAZYLP010000359.1:0-8595 GCA_964648345.1 uncultured Planctomycetota bacterium | reverse complement strand
GATGGACAGGGTCTGAGTAGACTCGCTCCATGTCCTCCGAGATCCGCGTCGGCGAGCTCGCGGCGAAAGAAGCGCCGCGGTGCCCCTACTGCCACTCGGACCTCGGCGTCGAGCGAGTCTGGGAGTGTCCTCGCTGCGGAACGCGCCACCACGAGTCGTGCGCCCACGAGAACGGGCGCTGCACGCTCCTCGGATGCGCCACGAGCGTGGAGCAGGGGCCGACGACTGCGGTCCTCACGGACTCCCTCGCGCGCGCGGCTCCGGTGCGGGTGGAGGTCGGAGCACCGGCCCGGGAGAGCGCGGCAGTCCCCGCCGCGCGCGGCGTCCTGAACACGGCGGCGATCATCTCCGCGGCGCTGGGTGCCCTCGCGATCGTGGTCGGGTTCGTCCTCATGGCTGGCGAGAGCCTGCGACAGGCGGGGGCAGCCGTCACGCTCGGCGGCTGCGGGGTCGTACTCCTCGCGATCGTCTTCAAGGGTCTCGAGACGGTCGTCGAGCACGTGCGTCGCGCCGAAGGCCCGATCGTCCTCCGCGTTCTCCCGATCTTGCTCATGGGGACGGGCCTGTGCGGGATCATCGTCCCCGTCTACCTGTTCGGGGCGACGGGCCTCTGGGCGGCGCGGTTCCAGACGTGGCCCCAGAACACGTGCGTCGTCCCGATGGCCATCGCGCTCGCGGTGGTGGGACTCTTGATCGGCTCCATGCAGGGGCGCTCGCGGCGGCTCGAGAGGGGGCGGCGATGAAGCGGTCGCTCGTCCTCCTGGTCGTCGCCGCGCAGTTCGGCTGCGGCGCGGGCTCGCGCTTCAAGGACGTCTCCCGCGAGCCCGCTCCTCGCTTCGAGATCCGCTCCGAGCGTCCGATCCCCGCGCGGCCTCTCTGCTCGGCGACCTTCTCGCATCCCGAGCTGGAGAAACCGGCGAGCGACGACTTCCTCTCGACGCGCGCGGAGCGCTTCGCGCGGGCTCTGGAGGAGGCGAACGCGTTCACCGGCGCGCCGGGCGACATGCCGCTCCGTCTCCGCATCGAGGAGCGGGTGACGCAGGTCGGCCACGCGCCCTGGCCCCACTGCTTCACGGGCCATGCTTCGGCTCTCCTCCTCGGCTTCGGCTTCCTGCTGATCCCGGTGTGGGTCGCGCAGAGCTACGAGTACCGCGAGTGCGAGCCCGACCTCGAGGTGAGCTACAGCCTCGTCGTCTCGACGCTCGACGGTGCGCCGATGGCCGTCTACGAGACGGCGGCCACCGTCCACGTGGAGGAGCAGCAGATGGCGTTCGACTACGACCGTCTCGCGGGGGTGCGGCAGCGCGGAGCCCTCGACGCGGCGTTCGAGCGGTCGTCCCGCGTCCTCGTCGCCAAGCTCGTCACCGGTCTCAGGGTCCGGTGACGCGGAGGGCCCGCTTCGCGCTCTCCGCCAGCCTTCTCCTGCTCGCGCTCCTCGCCGCGGGCGGAGCGGGAGGCGCGTACTACCGGCACCTGCGATCGCTCCCTCGGATCTTCGAGGTCTCGACGGGTCCCGTCCTGCAGCTCCACTTCAACGAGCGGGCCGATCGCCTCGTGGTGGTCTCCTCCGTGAACGAGACGACTCCGCTGCGCGTCGTGGACGTCGAGTCGGGCCACGAGACGTTCGGCGTCCCGAACTTGAGCGACCTCGTCTACGGCCTCGCCTTCTCGGACGACGGCGAGCTCCTCGCGTGCTGCACGGGTTTCGCGAGCCCGCGCACGGACCCGCCCGGTTCGCTCGAGGTCTGGTCGGTGCGGGACGCCCGCCGTCTCGGCGCCTGGCCCGTCACCTCGACGCGCGGCATCGCCTTCACGCCGGACGGCCGGCGCCTCTTCGAGGGGCAGGAGCCGAAGGCGATCGCGATCCGCGACGTCGCGACCGGAGCGATCACGACCACGATCCCCGTCGAGGAGAGGTTTCACTCCCTGCAACGAGCGGGGAGCGACTTCCTCCTCCTCGCTCGGATCGACGCCGCGGCGCATCTCGAGGTGCGGGCGGTCGCGTCCGGCCGGCACGTCGCATACCTCGACGGCGTCGAGAACGCGAACCCCGCGGTCTCGCCTTCGTGCGCGCTCTTCGCGCTCCGGGGCGACACTCCGAGAAAGATCGTGGTCCGGTCGGTCCCGAGCGGGACCACGGTCCGGACGATCGAGCTCGACGGCGACCTCGGCACGGTCGGGCTCTCGCCGGATGGGACGCGGTTCGCCTGCATCACGCTGCTCGAAGGCGGGGCATCGTGCGTCGAGCTGTTCGCCCTCGAGGACGGGAAGCGCATCCGGCGCTTCGCGTTCGACCACGAGAAGCCGAAGGCGGTCGCCTTCACGAGGGCGGCGGACCGGCTCGCGATCGGCATGGTGAGCGGGCGCGTGGAGATCCACTCTCTTGAGCGCTGAGGCCCAGACCTCGCGCCGCGCACGGCTCGCGCTCGGCGCGAGCGCCGTCGCGTTCGTGCTCGCGGTCGTCCGCACGCTGCCGGACTCGACCCTCGTCCGCGAGCTCCGGCTCGAGAACGACCTCGAGTACATGGACATCTCGCCCGACGGGAGCCTCTTCGCGGCGACCTCGATGTCGAGCGCCGGGTCGACGATCTGCGTCGAGGTCTTCTCGCTCGCGACGGGGAAGCGTCTGCGGCGGATCCCCGTCGATTCGGGGAAGAACGTCCTGACGCTCGCCTTCACGGCCGACTCGAACGCCGTCGCGATCGGGATGTTCGACGGGCGCGTCATCATTCATCCACTCCGACGGTGAAGTCTCGGGGGCTGGCGTCTAGGATGGCCGCCGTGCTCCGGCCGCTCCGATCGATCGCCGTCCTCGTCGCCGCCTTGTCCCTCGCGGGTTGCGGGCCGGGCCCGATCCTCATCGGCCTCGCCGTCGGCGTCGGCGCGGGGGGGGGGGGGGGCCGCGGGGGGGGGGGGGGGGGGGGGGGCGGTGGCGGTGGCGGCGGGGGTGGCGGCGGCGGTGGGCCCCCTCCGGGAGGCTTCTTGCCGCCCGGGCCCGGGCCGGGGCCAGGGGCTCCTCCTCCGCCCCCGCCTCCTCCGCCCCCGCCTCCTCCGCCCGCACCGCCGGCACCGCCGCCCGCTCCTCCTCCGCCGCCGGCGCCGCTCGCGTCGTCGCGGTTCGCGTACACGGCCGACAACTCGGCGAACATGGTGAGCGCCTTCACGATCGACCCGACGACGAGCGTTGCCACGCTCAAGAGCGCGGTCGCGTCGGTCGGAGGGACGTGGGCCGTCGCCGCGCATCCGTCGGGGAAGTTCCTCTACGTCCTCGGGAGCACGGACATTGCGAGCTACGCGATCAACCCCGCGAACGGCGACCTCCAGCAGATCCTCGGGCAGACGGTGTCCTTCACCGGGACCACCTGGATGATCACGTGCGACCCGACGGGCGCGTTCGTTCTCATGACCGCGGGCGACAACGTCTACTCCCTGACGGTCGCGAGCGACGGCCGGCTGGCGAACGCCGGGAGCGTCAACATCTCCGGGGCCGGGCTCCGGGACATCGTGTGCGACTCGACGGGGCGCTTCGCGTACGTCGCGGCCTCGACCGCCAGCGCCATCGAGGTCGTCTCGATCCAGCCCGTGACCGGAGCCCTCAGCCTCGCGAGCTCGGCGCCCGCGCTCATGTCGGCGCGCACGCTCTGCGTCGACGGCACGAACAAGTTCGTCTACGTGGGCTCGAGCTCGACGTCCGTGAAGCAGGTCGCTGCCTTCTCGCGCGACCCCATCACGGGCGCCGTCGCCGCGATCGGCTCGCCCGTGACCGTGACGGGGCCGGTCTACGGCGTCGTCACGGACCCGGACGGCAAGCACCTCTACGTCGCTTGCGACGAGACGACGGGCGTGAACCCGTCGGGGATCAACCAGTTCAAGATCGAGGCCAACGGCTCTCTCACGCCGCTGTCGCCCCCGTTCGTCGCGGGCGGCGACTGGCCGCTCGAGGCCGCCATGGATCAAGCCGGGAAGTTCGTCTTCGTACCGAACTACTTCGCCGACACGATCACGGGCTTCACGCGGGATCCGTCCACGGGGAGGCTCACCGTGAACGGACCCGACGTGAAGTGCGGGAGCACGACGGCCGCGCCCCACGGGCTCACGCTCGTGAAGTAGGGCGCGAAGCAGGGCTCGCCGTCACGCGACCGGCTTCGTGAGCCCGTCCTTCATGTCCTTGAGCCGGGCGATCGCGTCCTTGTGCCCCTGGCAGAGGCCGTAGAGCCGCTCGACGTTCTCCTGGATCCGGTCGCGGTTCCGGGTGAGCTCGGCCGCCTGGTCCGACGCCGAGGCGAGCCGCTCCGTGAGAGCGTTCACCTCGCCGCGCTTCGTCTCGACCTCGGAGCCCAGCTCGGCGACCTCGGTCTCGGACTTCGCGGCCATGGCCTCGAGCTCGTCGATCGCCGCGCGGAGACCGGCGACGCGAGCCGCGATTCCGTCGGCGCGGGCGCGCATCTGGCGCACCTGCTCCTCGAGCGCGTCCTGCGCCGCGGCCTTCTCGTCCACGCTCCGCGCGGCCTGGGCCGTCTCGGCGGCGATCGACTCGCCGCGCGCGACGTACTCGCGCACGCGCCGCGCCTCGGCCTCGAGGGCCTCGAGCGCGCGGCCCATGCCCTCGTTGTTCGCGACCTTGAGCTCGAGGTTGCGCTGCGCCGACTCACCGAGGATCGCGTTGAGACCGGTGCCGATCGCGACGAGCTGCGAGACGACGTCCCCCTGAGGGGCCGCGGGTTGGCGCGGCGGGAGTTTCGTCGAGGGGAGGACGGGGCCCGCCTTGGCGACGCCGCCCGAGGGTGGCTTCGGGGCCGGCGGCTTGGCGAGGGTCGCGGTCGGCGGCTTCGGCGAGACCGCCCCTCGACTCGGGAGGGTCGGCTCGTTCCTCGCCGACCCTCCCTCGCTCGGGGATACGGGGCGAGGCGACCCTCCCTCGCTCGGGGATACGGGGCGAGGCGACCCTCCCTCGTTCGGGGACACGGGACGCGGGAGCGAGGCACCAAAGACGAGACGCGCGTCGTCCTTCTCGGCCTCGTCGGCCTGGGCCTCGTTGATCTTCCGGGTCAGGAACTTCCCGAGCTCGGGGTCGTCGACGGCGATCTCCATCGCCTTCCCCGGGTCGGGGAGATCCTTCACCGAGACCGAGCTCGCGGCAGGCGCGATGCGCTCGGCGACCTTCGGCGGGATCTTCGAGTTGACCTTCTCGGTGAGCTTCTCCACCAGCTTCTGTTCGCGGAACTTCGCGAACGCGGGATCCAGCGGACCCTGTTCTCTTTGGTCGGGCACGGCGTGCCTCCTTCACAGAAGCGCGACGAACCCAGCCGATGCAGGATCCAGCGTAGCGAGCCCGGACAGTTCTTGCAGCCCCTTACTTCTCGGGGGCTTCGCCCCCGAACCCGTGCCGCTGCGGGTGGGGGGCGGGCCCCCCACACCCCCTCAGCGAACGAAGGTTGCGCGGCCGACCTGGAGGTAGCGGCGCTTCTCGTCGGCCCACGTCCGGTAGAAGCAGCCCTGCTCGCCCTTGTTGCTCACGAAGTAGATCGTGTCGCCGCGGACCTCGTAGCGGCCCTGCTCGTGGTCCACGCTCGCGGCGCCCGCGTGCCCGAGGTAGTCGCCGTCCGAGCTCTTCGCGGTCACGAGGACGCTCCCCTCGAAGTCCCAGCGGTAGGTCCCGTCGGCGTTGAACTGGTAGGTCTCGAGCGAGGAGTGCTCCTTCGTGCTCTTCGAGGGCACGACCCACGTGCCGACGAGACGCTTCTCCGCCTCGGGGTCGCGGTCCTTGAGGACGAGCACGGCCGCGTCGAGGACGGCGAGCGCGTCGTCGTCGAGCTCGCCCGCCGCCTCCTTGAGCGAGAGGATCGTGCAGGCGAGGTAATAGTGCTTCACCTGCCGCACGGCGACCGACGAGACGACGGCCGCGTTCTGGACGATCTCGTTCGTCAGGTTGCCCGAGTACTCGACGCGTCCGATGAGGCCGTTCGGCGCGTCGAAGATCTCCGTCTTCCCGCGCTTGAAGGTCGGGTAGAGCTGGTCGAGCTTCCGCGCTCCCTCCTCGACGCGCTCCTTGAAGCCCTTGCCCGCGTCGGCGGGGAGGACGGGCACCTGCCAGAAGACGATCTGGTGCTTCGCGGTGTCCATGGGGCCGTAGCCCGGGTTCACGGCGGCCCAGCGCGCGTTCGCGTCCTGGCCCGAGTTGAGGATCGTCCACTTCTCCGGGACCTTGAAGGTGTACTTCCCCTCGGCGTCCTTGATCTCCTTGGTCGCCGACTTGAACTTCGGCGTGTACTTCTTGACGCCCTCGAGCTTCTCCTGCGGCCGCCGCGAGAGCTCGGGCGCCGCGGGCTTCGTCGCCGCGTCCGCAAGCGCGCGCTCGAGCGCCTCGCGGAAGCCCGCCTTCTTCGGCGGCGGCGTCGGGCCCGGGACCGCTTCGCGCTTGCCCTGGCGCGTGAACGTGAGCGCTCCCTCGAGGTCGCCGCCCGAGATCGAGAGGCGGTCGCCCTGGAGCTCCACGTGGTACGTCTCGGCGTCGCCGTCCTCGTCCACGAGCGCGAGCTTCGTCCCGTCGCGGCGCCACTTCCCCTTCATGTCCGCGAGCTCGAACGTGCCGTCCTGGCGGAAGACGACGCGCATGTCCACGCCGCCGTTCTTCCCGACCCACTCGCCGACGAGAGCGTCGGACGCGAAGGACGTGGCGGCGAGAGCGAGCACGATCGCGGGCGCGGCGGCGAGGGGGAGAAGTCTCACGCGGGGCCTCCTCGGCCCACGATTAGACCAAGCGGCCGTCCCGGGCGCAGGACTTCACGACCTCGCGGCCGCGGCCCGTGAGGTGGAGGCGCTTCTGGCCCGGCTTCACGAGCTCGAGCTCGTGGAGGAGCCGGAGCGCCGCGGCGCCGTCGCTCTTCGCGGCGTCGAGCCTCTCCTCGAGGAGCTGCTCGTCGTCGGCGGCGAGCGCCTGGAAGATCCCCCCGGCGGCGGCGAGCTCGCGGTCCGGGATCGGCCGGAACAGACGCACGCTCGAGAAGATCACGGCGTACGAGTCCACGAGGTGCCGCGGGATCGCGATCGCGAAGCCGGCGCCGAGGTGCGCGCGGTCGAGGTCGTCCCGGAGCGTGAAGGGGTCGTTGACCCAGCCGTTGCACCAGCCGAGGTAGTAGTCGTCTTGCGGCGTGTAAGCGCGGCCCGCGAGGCCGAGCGCGACGAGGGAGAGGAGGACGAAGACGACCCAGAAGCCCGTCCCGTGGCTCGTCGCGGCGAGCGAGAGGGCGAGGAGCCCGAGCAGGGATCCGATCGCTCCGAAGACCTCGAGGACGCGAGGCGACCGCCCGCCGCGCCGGTCGAGGAGACTGATGACGACGATCGCACCGACGAGCGCGGTCATGGAGAGCGTGAAGTGGGAGCCGAGGCCCGCGCGGTCGAGCCTGAGACCGCCGCGCCCCGCGCCCCCGAAGAAGAAGAGGATCGCGAGGCCGGCCCCCGCGACCATGAAGGGCGTGAGGACGATCGTCAGCACCGAGAAGACGAGCGCGTCGCGCCGCGCCTGGAGGATCGCCCGCTCGAGTGCTCGGCGACGACGGGCCGGACACCAGGCCCTGGCGCAACTTGCGAGAATCTTCGGGTTCCGGAGCCGAGCCGGGGCGGTCGGGGGATCTCTCAGCTTGGAGGGACGCATCGGGTCGCCGGGCGAGCTGCGCGTGCCGTCGCCTTCGCTCCTCGTCGCGCTCTACCGCGAGCACGAGCGCGCTCTCCGGGCCTTCCTCCGCGCGCGCCTCTCCGACACGGGCGTCGTCGAGGACCTCTGCCAGGACGTGTTCCTCGCCGCGCTCGCGCGCGGAGTCCCCGAGGGCGACGCCGGGCCGTGGCTCTTCGCCATCGCGCGGAACAAGGTCTGGAAGCACTTGAGAGACAGGAAGACGACCGCGGCTCTCGCGCCCTCCGCGGTCTCGTCGGATCCGGCGCCCGGGTTCGCGGCCAGCGAGAGGGAGGACAGGGAGCGGGTGCAGAGAGCGGTCTCGGGCCTCGACGAGGAGCTCCGCGAGACCGTGCTCCTCCGCTACGAGGCGGGCCTCGATGCGCCGCGGATCGCCGCGCTGCTCGCGGTCCCCGTCACGACCGTCGAGAGCCGCTTGAAGCGGGCGCGGGAGACCCTCGTCGTCGGTCTCGTCCGCGGTCGGCTCGAGCAAGTCGTAGGGGGGGCTGCGGGGGGCCGGTGGGTGCGGCCCCCCGCAAATCACGAGGTGACGTCATGAGCGAGTCCGAGCGCGAGCTCGAGGAGCTCGATCGCCTCCTCGAAGCCAACCTCGCGCCGCCGCCGAGGCCGGACCCGTCGTGGGTCCGGGAGGCGAGCGCGGCGTCCCCCGCACTCTTCGAGGCGCTCATGCTGCGACAGGCGAGGCTCGAGACGATCCTCCAGGCCGAGATCGAAGAGCGGTCGGCCGGGCCGCCGCGCGTCATCGTCGCGGACAGCGTCACGCGCTGCCCGTTCTGTCACGCGGACGTGAGCCCGAAGGCGAGCGACTGGGTCGTCTGCAAGGCGTGCCTCGCGCGCCACCACGAGGCGTGCTGGCGCGAGAGCCTCCGCTGCGCGGCCTGCAGCACGGCCGAGTTCCTCCC
>CAZYLP010000358.1:6130-8604 GCA_964648345.1 uncultured Planctomycetota bacterium | reverse complement strand
TCGCCTTCGCGCCCTCGTCGAGGGCGCGGAGGAGGGCCGCGCCGGTCGGGAGCCGCCGGCCGCGTTCGTGCGCGAGCGCGTGCTCGATCACGTCCGCGAGCCAGCGAGGGGTCCCGGGCGCCGCGCGCCGGACGGGGAGCCGGTCGTTCGTCGCGAGCTTGCCGAACGTCCCGTGCATGCTGTCCGCCGCGAACGGCGGGTTGCCCGCGAGGCACTCGAAGAGGACCGCTCCGAGCGAGAAGACGTCCGCCTCGGGCCCCACGGCGCTCGCGTCCGAGAGCTGCTCGGGCGGCATGTACGCCGCCGTCCCCATGGAGCCCCCGTCGCGCGAGAGCGAGACGGACTGGCTCGCGCCGGTCACGTCGCCGCGGAAGTGCTTCGCGAGGCCGAGGTCCGCGATGAGCGGCTGGCCGTCCGCGGTGAAGAGGACGTTCTCGGGCTTCATGTCGCGGTGCACGATCCCGAGCGCGTGCGCGCGTCCGAGCGCCGCGGCGAGCGACCGTCCGAGCCGCACGGTCTCCTCGACGGGGAGCGGCCCCTTCTCGAGCCGGTCGCGGAGCGTGCCGCCGGTGAGGAACGGCATGACGAGGAACGGACCGCCCGACGACTGGCCCGCGTCGAGGAGCGGGACGAACCCCTCGGGAGCTCCGAGGCCCGCGAGGAGCCGGCGCTCCCTCTCGAAGCGAGCGACCGCGGACGCGGAGCCCGGGGCGACGAGGACCTTGATCGCGACCGCGGCGCCGTCCGCGCCGCGCGCCTCGAAGACGACGCCGGCGCCGCCGCGCCCGAGCTCCCGGACGGTCTCGTAGCTCCCGAGGCGCACGCGGCCCGGGCCCTACTTCCCCTTCTTCGAGAGCTTCGCGATCGCGGCCTGGATCGACGCCTGGGCGGCGGGCGAGCGCCAGGTGTCGGTCCACCGCGCGGAGTCTCCGCTCGCGAGCGCGGCCCGCACCGCGTCGGCGACCGGGCGCCGGACCTGGCCCTTCGCGTGCGCGAACGCCGTCGTCGAGAGCGCGCCGAGCTGCTCCGCGCGGGCGAGGGCGCGCGCGATGAGCTCCTCGGGCGCGACGAGCTCGTCCACGAGCCCGAGCCGCAGCGCCTCCTCGGGGGGGACGACCTTCGCCTCGAGCGCGATGGGCACGAGCGAGCTCGCGGGCACCTGGCAGCGGAGCGTCTCGACGACGCCCGCGGGGAGGCCGACCCCGAGCGCGACCTCGCTGAGCCCGATCCTCGGGATCACCGCGGTGCTCCCTCCGGTCGCCCTGGACTCCCTCGCCATGATCCTCACGTCGCACTGGAGCGCGCAGACGCACCCGCCCGCGATCGCGTGGCCGTTGATCGCGGCGACGACCGGGCGCGGCAGCTCGAAGAGCCGGAGCATGGTCGCGGAGAAGCGGTCCATGAACGCGGTCATGTCCTCGCGCGAGAGCCCGACGAGCGCGGGGAGGTCGAGCCCGGCCGAGAAGAAGCCCTCGTAGCCCGTCACGACGACGGCCTTCGCGTCGCTCGCGAGGATCTCGTCCATGAGCTTCTCCATGGACTCGAGCCACGCGGGGCCGAGGGCGTTCGCCTTGCCGGCGTTCATCTGGAGGAGCGCGACGGTGCCGCGGCGTTCGATCTTCATTTCAGCCTCTGGTAGGAGGTGTAGACGATACCGTCCGCGCTCCAGACCGGGTGGGCGATGAACGTCTTCGCGGGCGCCTTCGCGAGCTGGATGTGCTCCGCCCTGGCGAGGTCGTAAGAGACGAGCTGACCGTCCACCGCGACGGCGAGCTTCTTGCCATCGGGCGACCACGCGAAGCCCTTCACCTTGCCTTCGGGGAGGCGGACCCGTCTCGCGAGCTTCCTCAGGTCGGAGTCGCGCACGCTCAGCTCGTCTTCGGTCGCCCACGCGATCCGTCTCCCGTCCGGAGAGAAGAAGAGGGTGTGGATGTCGGTCGCGGCAGAGAGCTGCTCGAGCTCGCACGGCCGCGACGCGTCCACGAGGTAGACGCCCTTGAGGGGTCGATCGCCGCTCCCCGAAGGGACGGGCTGTCGGAAGGAGATCAGGAAACGCCGCTCACCCGAAGGGTCCCAGAGCACGTCGCCCACGCCTTCCGGACGGACACCGACGAGCTTCATGCGTTCGCGGCCCGAGCCGTTCATGACCCAGAGACCGTCCTTCGCCCCGACGACGATGTAGGACGGCTCCTTCGCGGCACCCGGGCCGTTCCTGGAGCGCGGCTCCTGCGGCATGAAGAAGTAGATCTCGGTCGGAGCCTCGAGGATCGTGACGCTCGACCCGTCGGCGACCGAGACCTTTCGCAGCCGCGATCCCGTGCTCGACTCGATACGGGCGATCGCGACCGGACCGAAGCGAAGATCGAAGGACTCGACGAACTCGCTCACGTAGAAGTGCCGTCCCGAGGGCGCCCAGAACACGCCGGACGGGAGGGTGTCCTTCCCCGGCTTGTAGAGGTAGCGCGGCTTCACCT
>CAZYLP010000358.1:0-6120 GCA_964648345.1 uncultured Planctomycetota bacterium | reverse complement strand
CCTCGAGGTCCGAGTGGAGGCTCGCGATGCTCGCCAGAGCGATGCCCGCCGGTCTCCAGGTGAGGAAGCTCTTGCTGTCGGGGGCCCACCAGAGGCACCGGCGGAGCAGCTGGACCTTGAAGTCCCGGGTCTCTCCGCCGCGGACGACCCGCAGACCGTCGAAGGTGTCGATGACGAGGGTCTGACCATCGCCGGAGACGTGAAAGCCGTGGGGCGACCAGGCGCCGCGCATCGTGACCTCGGAGAGCTCGGTCTCCTTCGCGGCGCCGCCCTTGGCGTCGAGCTCGATGCGGTGGCATCGCGCCCGGCACTCGCCCGGAATGCCGAAGATGTCCGTGCCCGCGAGCGCTGCCGAGCCGAGCGCCGGCGCGATGAGCGCGGCGATGAGGACGGACCGGTTCATCTCGACGTACCTCCTCGGAGCTTCTTCCGGGCGCCTATGTCCGCGTAGGAAGCGAAGACGATCCCTTCGCGGCTCCACGTGGCTCCGCGATACGCCACTGTCGCGCGCCCGTCCCAGGACGTCAGGCAGGCTCGCGTCGTCCAGATGCCCGGGACGCGCACCTCGGAGAGCGTCTTCGTCTCGACGACCGCGCCCGAGGAGTCGAGTCGCACGCGATGGACCTCGACGCGGCACTCGCCCGGGATCCCGAGGACGCTCGTGCAGGCACTGGACGCGGAGACGAGCGCCCCCAGGAGGACGAGGGCGAGGAGGAGGAGCCTCTTCACGTCAGCGCACCTGTCCATCGCCGTGGACGACGAACTTCTGCGCGGTGAGCTCGCGGAGACCCATGGGCCCGAACGCGTGGAGCTTCGTCGTCGAGATCCCGATCTCCGCGCCGAGCCCGAGCTCGCCGCCGTCGTTGAAGCGCGTGGAGGCGTTCACGACGACGCAGCTCGCCTCGACCTCGCGCGTGAAGCGCTTCGCGTTCGCGGCGTCGCGCGTCACGATCGCCTCCGTGTGGAGGGAGCCGTAACGCGCGATGTGCTCGAGCGCGCCGTCGAGGTCCTTCACGACCTTGACCGCCATGACGAGGTCGAGGAACTCGAAGCCGAAGTCCTCCGGCGTGGCCTTCTTCACGGCCGTCCCGGTCTTGTGGATGATCGCGTGCGCGAGGTCGTCGGCGCGGAGCTCGACGCCCTTCGCCGCGAGCGCGAGCGCGACGGGCGGGAGCAGCTTCTTCGCCGCGGACTGGTGCACGAGCAGACACTCGGCCGCGTTGCAGACGCCCGGCCGGCTCGTCTTCGCGTTGACGACGATCCGGACCGCGTCTTCCTCCGCGGCGGTCGCGTCGAGGAAGACGTGGCAGACGCCCTTCCAGTGCTTCACGACGGGGACCTTCGCGTGGTCGGCGACGAAGCGGATGAGCCCCTCGCCGCCGCGCGGGATCGCGAGGTCGATCTGTCCCTCGAGCGCGAGGAGCTCGAGGAGGACGTCCTTGTCGGGCGTGTCCACGAGCTGGACCGCGTCCTCGGGGAGCCCCGCCTTCGCGAGTCCGGAGCGGAGCGCGGCCGCGAGGGCGCGGTTCGACTCGAGCGCCTCCTTGCCGCCGCGGAGGATCGCGACGTTGCCCGCCTTCACGCAGAGAGCGGCCGCGTCCACCGTCACGTTCGGCCGCGACTCGTAGATCATGAAGATGACGCCGAGCGGGATCCTCACGCGCGAGACCTGGAGTCCGTTCGGGCGCGTGCTCGTCTCGGTGATCTCTCCGATCGGATCGGGGAGCGTGATCACGTCTCCGAGCGATGCTTCGAGAGAGTCGAGCCGCTTCGCGTCGAGGAGGAGCCGATCGCGGAGAGGTGCCGAGAGCTCGGCGTTCGTGGAGAGGTCGCGGGCGTTCGCCGCGAGGATCGCTTCTCTCGATGCGCGGAGCGCGTCGCTCATGCCGCGGAGCGCGGCGTCCTTCTCGGCGGTCGTCGCGCGCGCGAGCGCGCGAGCGGCTTCGCGGGCGCGTTTCGCGAGGACCGATGCCACCTCCTCGGCGCTCACGCGGCGGTCTCTTCGAAGCAGGCCACGAAGCGGTTGCCTGCCACGTACACCCGACCAGGGCCCGCGCCGATGCTGTGTGGCGTGCCATGCAGGACGTCGCGGCGCGTGAGACGCCAGAGGAGGTCTCCCGCGAACGACCGGGCGATGATCTCGCGGTCCGCCGGCGCGTGGGGGCGTGGCTGGACCACACGCACGACGATGTCCCTCACCGCCGTGAGCGAGGTCGTCCACTCGACCGGAAGACGGCCGGTGGTCTTCCCCGACGACCGGTCGAGAATCTCCAGGAGATCGCACTCGGTCGAGATCACCACGCTCGTGGGGGTCAGTGCCCGGGCGAGTGCTCGCCCTGGGCGACTCCAGCGCACGGTTCCATTGTCCGCCGAATAGGCCACGATCTCACTACGGTGCCGACGGAAAACAAGGAGAACAAGATCGCGATCTCCGACCCACTGCTTCGATGTGTGCGGTGCGCCCCGGAGGAATCGGCCGTCGTGGTCGAACACACGCAAGCCGTTGAGGTCGCCCAGGATGACGTGTCGCTCCGAGACGCCAGGAGACCCGCCCTTCGCCGCGCGGACGCGCGAGCGGATCTCCTGGTCGGTCACGCGAGCACCACGAGGTCGTCTCGATGCACGACCTCGTCCGAGTCCTTGTAGCCGAGCGCCGCCTCGATCTCGGTCGTCTTCTTGCCGAGGATCTTCCTCACCTCGTTCGCGCCGTAGCGGCAGAGGCCCTGGGCGATCCGCTTGCCGTCGGGGCCGACGAGCTCGACGGCGTCGCCCTCCTCGAAGTGGCCGTTCACGCCCTTGATCCCCGACGCGAGGAGGCTCTTCTTGCGCTCGACGACCGCGGAGACGGCGCCCGCGTCGAGCTCGAGCTTGCCCGCCGCCTTGAGCGCGTGCGCGATCCACCAGTGGCGTCCGCGGAGCGGCGCGCTCTGCGGGAGGAAGAGCGTGCCGACCTCGTCGCCCTTCGCGACCGCGGGGAGGACGTCGCGCTTGCGGCCCGAGGCGATGACCGTCGGGACGCCGAGCTCGCTCGCGCGCTTCGCGGCGCGCACCTTCGTGATCATGCCGCCCGTGCCGACGCTCGAGCCCGCGCCGCCCGAGCGCGCCTCGACGTCCGGAGTCACGGTCGCGACGGTCGGGAGGAGCTTCGCGCTCGGGTCCTGCCGCGGGTCCGCCGCGTAGAGGCCCTCCACGTCCGAGAGGACGATGAGCGCGTCCGCATCCACGACGGAGACGACGAGGCCGGCGAGCGTGTCGTTGTCGCCGAACTTGATCTCCTCGACGGAGACGGTGTCGTTCTCGTTGATCACGGGGACGACGCCCTCCGCGAGGAGGACGAGGAGCGCGCGCCGCGCGTTCAGGTAGCGCCGGCGGTCCCGCACGTCGTCGTGCGTGAGGAGGATCTGCGCGACCTTCACGTCGAAGGCGCCCAGGCCCTTCTGCCAGCGCTCCATGAGGAGCGACTGGCCGACCGCGGCCGCGGCCTGCTTCCGGTCCATCTCCGTGGGCCGCTTCGGCCAGGCGAGGCGCTCGACTCCGAGCGCGATCGCGCCCGAGCTCACGAGGACGAGCTCCTTGCCGGCCTCGCGGAGGTTCACGAGGTCGTGGCACAGCCGCGCGAAGTGTGGCCGGTCGAACTTCCCGTCCGGGGCGAGGACACCGCTCCCGAGCTTGATCACGAGACGTCGGGCCGAGGCGATCGCGTCCCTCATGGAGGGCTACGTTACAATCTCGGCGGGTCGAGGGGGATGGCCGGACCGCGACACGTGTTCGAGATCGAGGTCGCGGCCGCGCCCGCCGCGGTGTGGCGCGCGCTCACCGACCCCGAGATCACGCAGCGCTACTACTTCGGATGCCGCTTCGAGTCCGCGCTCGTAGCCGGCGCTCCTTATCGCTACGGGTCCGAGCAGGACCCGGCCGAGGTGGGGACGGTCATCGCCGCCGAGGCGCCGCGGCGCCTCGAGCTCCGCGGGCGGTTCCTCTTCGACCCGGCGGCGGCGAAGGAGGCGCCTCACCGCGTCCTCTGGGAGGTCGAGCCGACGGGGACGGGCTCGCGCGTGCGCGCGACCTGCGACGACTTTCGCACCGATGACTCGGGGGGTGACACGGTCGCGTCCGGGATCGCGGCGGGCGGCTTTCCGCCTCTCATGAAGGGCCTCAAGCTGGCGGCCGAGGGGTCGGGCCCCGCGCGCCGCGAGAAGGTGGGCGCGCCCGTCGTGAAGGCGCTCACGAAGGAGCTCCTCGCGGACTGGCTCCGCTTCTTCGACGGGCCGGCGTTCGCGGACAACCCGGCGTGGGGGATCTGCTACTGCAGCGTCTTCCACCGCGCGGCCGACGAGACGGGCGACGCCGCGAAGAACCGCGCGTTCTCCTCGGACCTCGTCGAGTGCGGGCGCATGCAGGGCTACCTCGCCTACGTGGACGGCGAGCCCGCGGGCTGGTGCAACGCGGCGCCCCGCTCCTCGCTCGAGGGCTTCGCGAAGCTCCCCGACCTCGCGGTGGACGACGCGGAGCGAGTCGGCTCGATCGTCTGCTTCGTGGTCGCGGCCCCCTACCGGCGTCACGGCGTCGCGCGCGCGCTCCTCGCGGCCGCGCTCGACGGCTTCGCGAAGAAGGGCCTCGCCTTCGCGGAGGCTTATCCGGGCGGCAAGCAGGCGAAGACGGACGCGCAGGCCTTCCGCGGTCCGCTCGCCCTCTACCAGGAAGCGGGCTTCGAGAGCTTCCGCGACCTCGGGCACACCGTGATCGTCCGCCGAGCGCTCGCCCGACCGTAGGGCACGGGCCTTGCGCGTCCCTCGCGCGGAGGAACTCGTGGACCCGATCAAGATGCTCAAGGACGACCACCGGAAGGTCGAGGAGCTCTTCGAACGTTTCGAGGAGCTGGGAGAGCGCGCGACGACGACGAAGCAGGAGATCGTGCGGAAGCTGATCGAGGAGCTCAGCGTCCACGCCGAGATCGAGGAGACGCTCGTCTATCCGCTCCTCCGTCAGAAGGCGGAGGACATGGAGGACGATGTCCTCGAAGCGTACGAGGAGCACCACCTCGTGAAGCGCACGCTCGCGGAGCTCGAGAACATGACCCCGGCGGACGAGATGTTCGACGCGAAGGTCTGCGTCCTGTGCGAGGCCATCGAGCACCACGTCGAGGAGGAGGAGGACGAGCTCCTCCCGAAGCTGAAGAAGGTCCTCGACAAGGACGAGCTCGCGGACCTGGGCCGGCGCATCGAGGAGGCCAAGGCGGCGAAGACGTCCGACCCGCAGAGGCGCCGGGAAGCCGCCTAGCTCCGGTGCCGGCCCCGTGAGATCCTGGGCGGCGTGAAGCGCCGCCTCATCGCCGTCGTCCTCGTCGCCATGGCGAGCGGCGCCGCCGCCCAGGACCGGGACGTCGAGCTGTTCGAGGAGAAGGTCCGGCCGGTCTTCGCGGAGAAGTGCGCGAAGTGCCACGCGGTCGCGAAGCCCAAGGGAGGGCTCCGCGTGGACTCGCGCGAGGGGCTCCTCCGCGGAGGAGCCTCGGGCCCCGCGATCGTGCCGGGGAGCCCCGAGAAGAGCCTCCTCGTCACGGCGCTCCGCTGGACCGACGAGACTCTCCGGATGCCGCCGAAGGAGAGGCTGCCGGACGCTACCGTCGCCGCGATCGAGGAGTGGATTCGCCGCGGCGCGAAGATGCCGCAGGGAGCCGTCGTCGCCGCCGTCGCGACGCACTGGGCGTTCCAGCCGGTGCGCGCGCCGGCCGCTCCGCGCGTGAAGGACGCGGCGTGGGTCCGCGACCCGCTCGATGCGTTCGTGCTCGCGAAGCTCGAGGCGAACGGGCTCGCCCCGTCGCGGGAGGCGGACCGGCGCACGCTCCTCCGCCGGGCGAGCTTCGATCTCACGGGTCTCCCTCCGAGCAAGGAGGAGGTGGACGCGTTCGCGAACGACTCCTCGCCCGACGCGTTCGAGAAGGTCGTCGATCGTCTCCTCGCATCGCCTCACTTCGGCGAGCGGTGGGGGCGGCACTGGCTCGACGTCGCGCGCTACTCGGACACGAAGGGCTACGTGTTCATCGAGGAGCGCCGCTACGCGTACGCCTACGCGTACCGCGACTGGGTCGTCCGCGCGTTCAACGAGGACCTCCGCTACGAC
>CAZYLP010000357.1:0-8622 GCA_964648345.1 uncultured Planctomycetota bacterium | reverse complement strand
GCGACTGGCAGCTCCAGCAGGAGATCCTGCGGCTCGTCGGGCAGGGCGAGCTCCGCGACTTCGCGCTCGATGCGATCCTCCACCCGGAGAGCCACGCGGCCGAGCTCCGCGAGCTCCTCTCGGTCGGGGTCTACAGCCTCGTCCCCACGCCCGAGGAGCAGGCGCAGCTCCTCCGCCTCCTCGCGACGGAGAAGGACGCCTCGGTCTGCGGCGCGATCGTCGGCGCGCTCGTCAACGCGGGCTCGCTCGACGGCCCCGGCCTCGTCGGCGCCATGCGCGGCGCGTCCGCCGAGGCGCGCATGGCCATGGCGCAGTCGCTCGTCTCCATGCCCAACGTCTCGCTCGACACGCTCCGCGACGTCGCTCGCGTCGAGAGCGACCCCGCCGTGCAGGGCATGCTCCGCCAGTCGATCCTCTCGCGCGACCCGCCCGTCCAGGGCTACCTCGTCTCGGGCGTCACGCCGGGCTCCCAGGCCGAGAAGAACGGCATGCGCGACGGCGACATCATCGTCAGCTACAACGGCATCGACGTGAAGTCGACGAAGCACCTCGCCCGCATCAAGAAGGACGTGGCACCCGAGGCCACGGTCGCGGTCGGCGTCTGGCGCGACGGCGTCCTCCTCACGGTCATGCTCCGCGCGGGTCAGATCGGCGTGAGCGGCCAGGTCGTCAAGCCGGCCGCGAAGAAGTAAAAGAGCCCGGTGAGCTCCTCGACCCGCGACGCACTCATGATCCTCGCCGGCGCGGCGATCGGCGTCGTCGGGACCTTCGCCTTCGTGAACGGCGCGGCCACCACGACCGCGCCGAACGCCCCGCCCCTCTCCCTCCCCCGCGAAGCGGGGGAGGGCCGGGGAGGGGGCGGCGAGGCGAAGCTCGAGTCCGTCGAGCGCGCGCTCGGCGAGGAGCGGACCGCGCGCCTCCAGGCCGAGGCTCGCGTCGCCGCCGTCGAGGAGGAGCTCGCGAAGGCGCGGAGCCAGCCCGCCGCGTCCTCTCCGCCGCCCGCTCGGCCGGCCGAGGGAGCGACCGCAGCGGCGCCGGCGGCTGCTCCGAGCGCGAAGAAGGCGCTGCACCCGGCGGAGGTCGCCGCGCGCCTCCGCGAGATCGAGGCCGCGCTCGACTCCACGATCGCGGCGAAGGACGGGAAGAAGCTCCTCGCCTTCTACGCCGACCTCGCGGCCTGCGGGAAGGACGCCTGGCCCCTCGCGAAGAAGATCGGCGCGGTCCTCGGCGGCATGAACGAGTCGGGCGAGGACTGGGGCATCCAGGGCATGGAGTTCTTCAAGGCCTTCACGGCCGCCGACTTCTCCGAGCTCTACGTGGACGCGCTCACGCGCCCCGACGGCTACGAGAAGAACTTCCGTCAGCTCGCGATCTGGGGCATCTCCATGGGCGACCAGAAGACGGCGGCGCCCGCGCTCCTCGAGGCGCTCAAGGTCGAGAAGGACACCCGCATGCTCCAGTACATCGCGGGCACCCTCGCCCAGAACCCGAACCCGCCCGCGGGGACGGCCGACGCGCTCCTCGAGGCGATCAACAACAACAAGAACAAGCAGACGCGCCAGTCGCTCGTCTGGGCCCTCCCGCAGATGCGCGGCGACGACGCGACGCGCGCGCTCGGAGTCCTCGCCGCCGCGGAGACGGACCCGCAGACGAAGCAGCAGTACGACCTGAGCCTCAAGGTCCGCGCGTGCCCGGTCGCGGGCTACTACGTGTACTACGTGACGCCCAAGTCCGACGCCGAGACCGCGGGCTTGAAGCCCGGCGACGTCCTCACGACGCTCGACGGGAAGCCCCTCAAGAACTGGCAGCAGCTCCAGGACACCTCGAACGGCGACGAGACCTCGACGGTCGCGTTCGAGGTCTACCGCGAGGGCCAGACCTTCAGCGTGAGCCTGAAGGGCGGCAAGCAGATCTGGGAGCTCGGCCTCTCGGGCGACTTCGCGAAGGGGCCCAGGTAACGGGCCGGGTATGGTCGAATGCTCCTCCATGCTCGCCATGCGCGACGAGCTCGAGGAGCGAGAGAAGACGGACCTCGCTCCGTACGCCGTCCTCACCGCCGCGACGAAGGGCCGGCGGTACCCCGAGCCCGATCACCCTTATCGCACCGCGTATCAGAGAGACCGCCACCGCGTGATCGCGTCCTCCGCGTTCCGGCGGCTCGAGCACAAGACGCAGGTCTTCGTCGCGACCGAGAGCGACTACTACCGGACCCGGCTCACGCACACGATCGAGGTCGCTCAGATCGCGCGCACGGTCGCGCGCGCCCTGCGCCTGAACGAGGACCTCACCGAGGCGATCGCGCTCGCGCACGACCTCGGCCACACGCCCTTCGGGCACGCGGGGCAGGACGCGCTCCACGAGCTCATGCACGAGCACGGAGGCTTCGAGCACAACCTCCAGAGCTTGAGGATCGTGGACCTCCTCGAGCGCCGCTACGCGAAGTACCGCGGTCTCAACCTCTCGCACGAGGTCCGGGAGGGGATCTGGAAGCGCCGCTCGGACTCGCTCGACAAGGCCGAGGCGCTCGGCTTCGACAAGCGCCTCGGCGCGACGCTCGAGGCGCAGGTCGCGGACGCCGCGGACTCGATCGCCTACGACCACCACGACGTGGACGACGGCTTGAAGTCGGGCATGATCCAGGACGCCGACCTCGCGAACATCTCGCTCTGGCAGCAAGCGCTCGGCGCGGCCGACGAGCGGATCAAGGCGGCGGGCGAGAAGGCCGACGCCGATCCGCGGATCAGGAAGCGAGAGGCGATCCGCTTCCTGATCGACCTCCAGGTGACCGACCTCGTCGCGACGACGCGCAAGCGGATCGAGGAGAACGGCATCAAGAGCTTCGACGACGTCCGCAACGCGAAGAGGCCGCTCGTCGGCCTCTCGTCCGCGCTCGACGCGAAGAAGCACGAGTTCCAGGAGTTCCTCTTCAAGCGCGTCTACCGCCACTACCGGGTCATGCGCATGGCGGAGAAGGCGAAGCGCTTCGTGCAGGCGCTGTTCGCGGAGTACGTGAAGCACCCGCACGAGCTCCCCGAGGAGTTCCAGGAGTGGGTCGCGCGCGAGGGCGTGCATCGCGGCGTCGCCGACTACATAGCCGGCATGACGGACCGCTACGCGCAGCGCGAGTACGAGAAACTGTTTCACCCCTTCGAGCAGACCTGAGCAATGCCCGACTCGGAGAACCACGACTCACCGCCGCGCAAGGAGCCCTCGACCGACCGCGAGCGCTCGCAGCGCATCACGATCTACGTCCTCCGCGCGATCTTCTTCGCCTCGGCCGTCGGGATCGGCGTCTACGTCTCGCGCGTCGAGCCGACGATCGACCCGTTCTTCTCGATGATCATCGCGGGCGCGCTCGCGGGCGTGGTGATCATCGTCGAGGCGCTCTCCGCGCGCTCGTCGATCGCGACGGTCTCCGCGATCGTCTTCGGCCTCATCATCGGGTTCCTCGCCGCGAACCTCTTCATCGGAGTCGTCTCGCTCATGGGCGACTTCGAGACGAAGGAAGGCCAGGCCGCGCTCCGTTACATCCGGCTCGCGCTCACGCTCGTCTTCTGCTTCCTCGGCGTGACCTACATCCTCCGCACCAAGGACGACGTGCGGTTCATCGTCCCCTACGTCGAGTTCCAGAAGCGCGTGAAGGGCCCGCGGCCCCTCGTCCTCGACACCTCCGCGCTCATCGACGGGCGAGTCGTGGACCTCGCGCAGAAGAACCTCTTCGACGCGCCGATCGTCGTCCCGCGCTTCGTGATCGAGGAGCTGCAGAGGGTCGCCGACTCGGGCGACAAGACTCGCCGCGCGCGCGGACGGCGCGGGCTCGACCGGTTGAAGGCGCTCCAGGAGCTGCCCCAGATCGAGTTCGAGCTCTCGGAGACGACCGTGCCGACCGTCGAGAAGGTGGACGGCAAGCTCGTCGAGCTCACGCGCTCGCGCGACGGCCGCCTCGTGACGGTGGACTTCAACCTCGTGAAGGTGTGCGCCGTCGAGAAGGTCGAGGTCCTGAACCTGAACGACCTCGCGCAGGCCTTCCGCGCGCCCGCGATCCCCGGCGACCGGATCGTCCTCAAGGTCGTGCGCCCCGGCGAGTCGGCCGCGCAGGGCGTCGGATACCTCGAGGACGGCACCATGGTCGTAATCGACGGCGCACGCGAGAAGCAGGGCCAGGAAGTCCCGCTCGTCATCACGAGCTCGATCCAGACGAGCGCGGGCCGCATGCTCTTCGGCCGCCTCGAGGAGGCGGCGCCCGCGCCCCTCCCGGCCTCCTCCCCCCGCGAAGCGGGGGGAGGCCGGGAGGGGGGCGCGCCGGCCGAGGCCAAGGCATGAGCGCGAGTGTCGTCATCCTCGCCGCGGGGACCGGCTCCCGGCTCGCCGCCGCGCTCGGAGCGGGCGCGCCGCGGAAGGGTCTCCTCGAGGTCGCCGGCAAGCCGCTCGTCGCGTGGAGCGTGGAGACGCTCGCGAAGGTCCCCTCCGTGACCGAGGTCGTCGTCGTCCTCCACGAGGACGACTTCGAGTCGGCCCAGGAGCCGCTCCGCGCGGCGGGGGCGTCCAAGTTCGTGAAGGGCGGCGCGCGCCGGCAGGACTCGACGCTCGCGGGGGTAAAGGCGAGCGACCCGCGCTCGGAGATGGTCCTCGTCCACGACGCGGCTCGCCCGCTCGTCGAGGGCGCCCACGTCGAGAAGGCGCTCGCTCGCGCGCGTGAAGTCGGCGCCGCGCTCCTCGCGGTCCCGGCGAAGGACACCGTGAAGCGCGTGGACGGCGACCGGATCGTGAAGGAGACCCCTCCTCGCAAGGAGCTCTGGCTCGCGCAGACGCCGCAGATCGCGCGTCGCGGGCAGCTCATCGAGGCCCTCGAGAAGGCCGGCGCGAGCGAGGTCACGGACGAAGCGAGCGCCCTCGAGCGTCTCGGGCAGAAGGTCGCCGTCGTCGAGGGGAGCTACGAGAACCTGAAGCTGACGACAGCGGACGACCTTCCGGTCGTCTCACGCCTGCTCGGCCGGCGGCAGCAGGAGCGCGCGGTGAGCGAAACCCCGAACTCGCAGAGGAACGACCCCGGTGAGCTCTCCCGGAAGAAGACGGCTTCCATGTCCCGCGGCCAGCTCGACGGAGCGCTCGTCGGGGCTCCATACCGCGTAGGTCTCGGGACCGACATCCACCGCCTCGTCGAGGGGCGGAAGCTCCTCCTCGCGGGGGTCGATATCCCCTTCGAGAAGGGCTTGCTCGGCCACTCGGACGGCGACGCCCTCTTCCACGCGGTGATCGACGCCGCGCTCGGCGCCGCGGGCCTCGGCGACATCGGCGAGATGTACTCCGACAAGGACGCGCGCTGGAAGGGCGCCGACTCGCGGCAGCTCCTCCTCGGAGCACTCGCCAAGGTCCGCGCCGCCGGCTGGGAGGTCAGCCAGGCGGACGTGACGATCCGCGCCGAAGCTCCGCGCATGTCGCCGCACAAGCCCGCGCTCCGCGCCGCGCTCGCGAGCGCGCTCTCGCTCCCCGAGTCGCGGGTCAACATCAAGGCCAAGACGAACGAGGGTCTCGACGCGATCGGCCGCGGCGAGGCGATCGCCGTGGATGCCGTCGTGATCCTCTCCGAGGTCCCGAGATAGCTCGATGAAACTCTGGAACACCCTCACGCGTCGCGAAGAAGACCTCGTCCCGCTCACCGCGGGGAAGATCTCCCTCTACACCTGCGGCCCGACGGTCTACAACCGCGTCCACATAGGAAACCTGCGGGCGTTCCTGTTCTACGACCTCCTCCGCCGGTCGCTCGAGTGGCAGGGGCTGGCCGTGCGCCACGTCATGAACATCACCGACGTGGACGACAAGACGATCAAGGGCTCGCAGGAGCAGAAGAAGTCGCTCCACGAGTTCACGACGTTCTACCTCGACCTGTTCTTGAAGGACCTCGACGCGCTGAGGATCCAGCGCCCGACCGTCATGCCGCGCGCGACGGACCCGGACGCGATCGAGAAGATGGTCGAGCTCGTCGAGAAGCTCCTCGCGAAGGGCGCCGCCTACAAGGCGGCGGACGGGTCGATCTACTTCAAGATCGCGGCGTTCCCGTCGTACGGGAAGCTCGGCCACCTCGACCTCTCGAACCTGCAAGCAGGCGCGGGCGGGCGCGTGGCGGCGGACGAGTACGACAAGGAGAACGTCCAGGACTTCGCGCTCTGGAAGGCCTGGGACGCCGCGGACGGCGACGTCTTCTGGGAGACGCGGCTCGGCAAGGGACGGCCAGGCTGGCACCTCGAGTGCTCCGCTCTGGCGATGCGTCACCTCGGCGAGACCATCGACCTCCACGCCGGCGGCGTGGACCTCATCTTCCCGCACCACGAGAACGAGATCGCGCAGACGGAGGCCGCGACGGGGAAGCCGTTCGTGAAGACGTGGCTCCACAACGAGCACCTCCTCATCGCCGGCGCGAAGATGTCGAAGCGCCTGAAGAACTTCTACACCCTCGCGGACCTCGAGCAGCTCGCGGGCGCGAAGGCGCGCGAGGTGCGCTTCGCGCTCTTGAAGGTGCCTTACAGGCAGCGGCTCAACTTCCAGGTCACGTACGACGCGGACGGCAAGGCCGTGCGGCCTCAAGACGCGCGCCGGCAAGGCCGCGTCGCCTGCGGCGGAGAAGCTCCTCGCGAAGGCGAAGGGCGACTTCGCGGCCGCGCTCGGCGACGACCTCAACACGGCGAAGGCCTTCGCGGCGATCTTCGAGCTCGTGAACGAGCTCAACAAGGAGGACTTCGACGCCGCCTTCGCGAAGAAGGTGGACGCCGTCCTCGTGGACTTCGACCGCGTGCTCGGAGTCATCGAGGTGGCCGAGGGCGCCCTCTCCGCGGAGGAGAAGAAGCTGCTCGACGAACGCGAGGCCGTCCGCAAGGAGGCCGCGGCCAGGAAGGCCGCGGGCGACAAGCCGGCCATGAAGGCCGCCTTCACGCGCTCGGACGAGCTCAGGAACGAGCTCAAGAAGCGCGGGATCGAGCTCGAGGACCGGCCCGACGGCTCGACGGGCTGGCGCCGCCTCTGACCTCGTCCTCGAGGGCCAGCGCGTGGGCGACCGCTCTCGGCGTGGAGCTTGACCTGCAGGACCTGAAGCTCCCGACTGGAATCGAACCAGTGTTACCCGCTTACAAGGCGGGACGTGGGCCACTCACGTTACGGGAGCGCGACGGGATCGTAACAATCACGCATTCTAGTTACCCTTCTCGGAAAGAGGGCGTCCATGTCTCGTGTGCTCCAATGCGCCGTTCTCCTGTGCGCGCTCGCTGGCTGTGCCACGACCGACGAGACACCTCCCCCGTCGCCGAAGCCGCTCTCGAGGATCGACATCTCCGTCGAAGACGCCGACCTCCGCGAAGTCCTCGCCGCGATCTCGAGCAAGGTGATCCATACGATCCTCCTCGAGGAGGGCGTCCACGAGACGGTGACGATCTCGCTCCACGACATCGCGTGGCGCGACGCCGTCGATGTCCTCGCGAAGATGACGAAGTGCACGATCGAGGAGCGCGGCACGACGCTCGTTCTCTACCAACCGCCCCTCGTCACGATCCAGGACGGCGACTGGTCCACCGCGCGGACCGTGCTCCAGCTCCTCGGAGCGTACAGCGGCAAGCGCGTCTTCTTCGAGAACGACGCGAACGGCCCGGGCCCCACGTTCGAGATCCGTGACATGCGGTGGGACGCGGCGTTCACCCGGATCGTGAAGGAGGCGAAGCTCCACTGCGCCCGGGTCGGCAAGGACACGATCCTCGTCTCCGCCGAGCCCATCGAGCAGGGCACGTCTCAACTCGACGATCGGCAGTGACAGGGGCGCCCATCGGAATCGTCTCCTGCCGTGAGACACTTTTCCGCTTGAAGCCCTGCTGCACTTTGGTATACCTGGCGCCCTCCGCGTCCTACGCGCGGCATCGCTGTCTCCCTTGGCTTCGATTTCGTCGTACGAACCGAGTGATGTCAGCCGGCGCAAGCCGTTGCCGAGTCATGGACTGGAGAACAGACGCACGGACGCATTGGGCCGGGCAGGTACCGAAGTGGCCAAACGGGTCAGACTGTAAATCTGATGCTTCACAGCTTCGGGGGTTCGAATCCCTCCCTGCCCAACAGCGGAAAGAGGAAGACAGAACTTGCGGGTGTAGCTCAATGGTAGAGCGGTAGCCTTCCAAGCTACTTACGAGGGTTCGATTCCCTTCACCCGCTAGGAGTACCCAGGAAAAACACGAGTCAGACAGGCTGCTGTAGCTCAGCCGGTAGAGCACCTCCTTGGTAAGGAGGAGGTCATGGGTTCGAGTCCCATCAGCAGCTCCAACCACCCGTTTTGATGGCGCGCCTGCTTCGCTCGAGGCGGAGAGGCGCAGTTCGGAGCCCAGGAACATGGCGAAGGCGAAGTTCGAGCGGACCAAGCCGCACTGCAACGTGGGAACGATCGGTCACATCGACCACGGCAAGACGACCCTCACGGCGTCGATCTCGGCGGTCCTCTCCAAGAAGAGCGGCGGCAAGTTCGCGGCGAAGGCCTATGCGGACATCGCCAAGGGCGGAACCGTTCGCGATGACTCGAAGACGGTGACGATCGCGGCCGCGCACGTCGAGTCCGAGAAACTCCCCGGCGACGTGTACTCCTCGGTGGTC
>CAZYLP010000356.1:0-8643 GCA_964648345.1 uncultured Planctomycetota bacterium | reverse complement strand
CCCCTCGGCCGTCTGCTGCTTCTTGAGCCACTCGACGCCCTTGTCGATCGCGGCCTTCTTCTTCGCCGCGAAGGAGTCGTCGGCCGGAGCCGGGCGCGCGAGGAGGAGAAGCCCGAGGACGAGGAGTGCCGGGGCGCGGTAAGACATGTGCCTGACCTCGGCCGGTCATCAGACATCGAGCAGCCGCCGAGGGCAAGGAGTCTCAGCGGCGCCGGGGCCGCTTCAGCCGCGCGCGCTTCCAGCGGCTCCAGAGAGCGCCGAGCTCGTCGTCCCAGCTCGTCCGGCGCGCCTTGCTCAGCTTCTTCCCGACCTTCATGGCGTCGCCCATCCGCGCGAGCGTCGCGCCCGTCTCGACGAGGAGCGCCTGGATCTTCTCGTCGCCGGGGAACAGGTCTGCCTGCTTGGCGACGACCGCTCCCTGGTTGCGGAAGAGCTTCTGCGCGCGCGTCGTGATCTTCTCCTCGAGCTGGGGCGCGAGCGAGACGAGGACGCTCATGACGAACGAGCGCGGCGAGCCCGCCTCGAAGCGGTCCTCCGCCCCGGCGCGGCGCACGTTCCTCAGCGCGTAGAACGCGAGGAGCTGGGGCGACGGCGCCCGGTAGAGGTACTCGGCCCGCGCCGTGTAGGCCGCGATCATGGCGACGTGCCACGCGTCCTCCTCGGACGCGTCGGGGATGTAGTGCGGCAGGTCCTTCTGGGCCTTGATCGCCGACTTCTTCGGGACGCTCTCGTTCGCCCACGCCATGAGGATCGACGAGCTCGAGAACGCGTAGCTGAGGATCGCCTTCGCCTCCGCGGCGACGAGGGGGAGGCCGTGCTCGTCCACGAGGAGGAACTGGTTGCGGTCGCCGTCGATGCGGAAGTCGGAGCGGCTCGCGCCGTACTCCTCGAACAGCGCGGCGAGCTCGGCCTGCCGGCGCTGCCAGTAAGCGACGAGCTGGTCGCGTTCCATGGCCCGACATCCTACTGCGCCGCCCGGCGCCGTGGCCGGTGTGACGGTCGACGTGCTCCTCCGTCTCCGGGCGAGGCCCGCTCTCCGGTGTGCGTTCTGCCACGACGCGCTCGGCGCTCCGGTGCGGGTCTGCTCCGGGTGCTCCACGCGGCTTCACGTCGCGTGCGCGAAAATCGTCATGACGATACCCACCACTACCGCGGTATCGCCAGAGGGCAGATCGAGCGACTCGAGATCGCGATCGAGGCTTTCCACTCCGACATGGGTCGCTACCCCGAGCGGCTCGATGAGCTCCGGGCCCAGCCGCGTGGCGCCGCGAGCTGGGACGGGCCCTACCTCAAGAAGGACATCCCCAACGATCCGTGGGACCACCCGTTCGAGTACTCGCGCAGGGTCGAAGGGCAGTCGTCCACAGACTATCTCCTCGCGTCGCGGGGGCCCGACAACGAGCTGAGTACCGAAGATGACGTGACTCTGAGCCCCGACGTCAGGTGACGACCGGCTCACGATGTCGTCGTGTTGCTTCTCGTGGTCCTCGTGTCCCCGCCCAGATGTCTCCGAGTGCTTCGCGAAGTCGTCCGGGTCCTTTCCGAAAGGCTTGGGATCCTCACGCGTTCGCGAAGGACTCACTCCGGCGCGGGGGCCTCAGGACCCCGAGCTCTTGTCTCGCCGAGGCCGATAGAGGCCGTAGACGGCGGCCGCGAGCACGCCCGTGGCGATGGCGGTGAGCTCGAGCCGCTCCTCCAGGTCCTTCCAGTAGACGAACCGGATCTCCCACGGCGCCATGTCATCGAGGTAGCCGTAGATCGGGATCGCACTCGCGAGAGCGAACAGGACGAGCCAGACGACCGCGCTCACCCAGAGGCGCCGCCACTCGTTGATCGGGACACTCGGCTCCGAGATCGGAGCCCAGACGCGGGGGAGGGGCTGCTCGGGGCCCGGCTCGAGGAGCTCGGTCTCGACGATCGGCTCGTCGTCGTCGTCCTCCGCCGGTCTCCGTCGCCGTTGCACCACGAGCGGGCCGGACGAGGGATACACGTCACCGGCACGCACGGCCCGCCGGTTGAGAGAGACTCCGAGCCCGGTGACGACGACGCCGGCGATCAGGATGTAAAACGCCTGCCAGCGGAACTCGTCCGCCTTCTCTTCGGTGGGCTTCGGGGTGTCGCCCGGAGGGTCCGCGTTCATGGACCAGATCGGGCTGCAGCAGCACGACATCGTGAGCCCGATGAACACGCAGAGCGCCCCCGCGCTCTGGAGCGCCGCGTTCGGCTTCCCCATGCGAGGAGTCTAGCGTCCTCACGGTGAAAACGACGACGCCCGGAGCGAAGGGGATCGCACCGGGCGTCTATTGTGAGTGGGACAGGTTCTGGGATTGGTGTCTTCTAGAGCCAGCGCTTCTTGCCGCCCGTGCTCGGGCCGGTCGGGACGCGCTCGGGCTCGGCGGTCGGCTTCTTCTCGGGGCTCTCGGGGACCGGCTTCCGCTTGCCGCCGATCTGCCACGCGACGTTCCACTCGACCTTGTCCTGCTTCCAGCCCTTCTTGACGAGGCGCTCGTGGAAGTCCTTCATGTGGGCCGCGCCGTAGAAGATCGCGATCGTGCCCGACTTCCGCTTCTCGAGCTGCTGCTCGAGGACCTTCATGCAGACCTTGTTGCGCTCGACGATGATGATCTTCTGCATGTTCTCGCCGCCGGGCATGTTCTCCATGTCGACGTTCGAGAGCTGCTTCGCCATCTGGAGCTTGAGGCCGTTCCTCATCGAGGCGGGGAGCTTGAAGTCCTTCAGCATGCCCATCATGGGCTTCAGCTGCTTCAGCATGTCGCCGTTGAGCATGCCCGCGCCGGGGAGCGCCTTCGACATGTCGCCACCCGTCGCCTCGAGGAGCTGGTCCTGCGTCATGTCGGCGTGGACGAAGTTCCGCTGGACGCCACCCTTGTAGTCGATCCCGTCCTTCTGGAAGGAGAGGCCGAGGGCCTTGCCCATGATCTGCTGGATGTCGCCGATCGACTGCATGTCCTCGTCGGGCTTGGCGTCCTTGCTCGGCGTGACGCCCTCGTAGAGCACCACGTCGTAGCTCTTGAGGTCGCCGTCCACCTTCGCGAAGTAAGCCTTGTCCGCGATGTGGACCGCGCCGTAGAGGATCACCTTCGCCTCGGTGTCCTTGTGCGTGTAGACCGCGTAGCCGGTGTCGAGGTGCGAGCCGGCCTGCTCGTCCTCGTTCTCGATGAAGCGCGTGAACTTCGTCTCGACGGCATCATCGGCCCAGACGGAAGCCGAGCCGGCGGCGAGCAACGCGAGAACGGGGAGGACACGGAGTGCGAGGCGCGAGACCTTCATGACCCTTCTTCTCCTGCGAACTCTTCTGGATCCTCGTGATCCGAGGAAGTTGACCCTTCTACGAGGGTCATCCGCGGTTTGCGAGGAGAAGTTTCGAAGAAGTTGGCGACGGGGCCGGGACGCTGCTAAGTTCTAGAGATCGGGCCGGAAACGTGGGGTCGGGCGCCTCTCCAGGTCGCTGGCCCGGGAGCTTCATGGCACGCATCGCCGTTATCGATCGACGGCCTGACATGGTGGCGCTGAGCCGAGCCGTCCTCGTCGGCCGTGGCCATGCCGTCGAGAGCTTCGAGAGCGCGCGCCGGGCCCTCGAGGCCTTGAAGCAAGCGCCCCCGGACGCGGTCATCGCGGGCTCCTCCGAGTCGCCGCAGCCGACGGCGCGCGAGCTCGTCCGCGACGTCCGCGCCCTCGGGCCCAGGGTCCTCGCGTTCCTCCTCGTCCCGGGCCGCGGCGACGAGCGAGCGCTCCTCGATGGCCTCGACGCCGGGGCCGACGACGTGATCGCCGTCCCCTTCTCGCCCGCCGACCTCGCGGGCCGCGTGACGGCGGGGCTCCTCCGCTCGCGCGTGCGCGAGGCGCCGACGCGCGCGACCGAGGCCAAGGGCCTGCCGGCCCTCCCTCCGACCACGTCCGATGGCGACGACGACGAGCCGCCCATCGGCGAGGCGCGGATCGCGCGCGCGCACGGAGCGACTCGACGCGAGATCAAGGTCGCGACCGACTTGCCCATGCAGCTCGGCGACGACGACGAGGTCATCCTCGACACGCCCGCTCTCTCGGCGGCGAAGGTGTCGGAGCTCGCGGCCGAGGGCAACGAGGAGAAGCTCCAGGGCCGCGCCTTCGACCGCTACATCATCGAGCGGCTCCTCGGCGTCGGCGGCATGGGCGTCGTCCTCCAGGCGCGGCACGGCCGCTCGGGGAAGCAGGTCGCGCTCAAGATCCTCCGCGAGGACGTCGCGAAGGACCGGGACGCCGCGCTCCGCTTCCTCCGCGAGGCCTACGTCCTCCAGGCGATCGAGGACAGGAACGTCGTGCGCATAGAAGACATCGGCCGCCAGGGCGGCCGGATCTTCTACGCCATGGAGCTCGTCGAGGGCGAGAACCTCGCCCAGCGTCTCGACCGCGAAGGCCGCCTCCCGCCGACGGAGGTCTGCCGGATCGGCGCCGGCATCGCGCGCGCGCTCGCGGCGCTCGCCCGGCGCGGCATCGTCCACCGCGATGTCAAGCCCGGGAACGTCTTCCTCGGCAAACCGACGGCGGCCGGCGGCGGCGACGTCAAGCTCGGCGACTTCGGCCTCGCCAAGCGCGCCTTCGCGCGCTGCGTGACGCCGATCCGCGAGCCGCTCGGGACGCCGCACTACCTCGCGCCCGAGGTCGTGACCGGCTCGGCGGCGACGCCGCTCAGCGACCTCTACTCGCTCGGGATCGTTCTCCACGAGATGCTGACGGGGCAGCCGCCGTTCGACGGGAAGGACACCATGGTCCTTCTCTACCGCATCTGCCACGGACCGCCGCCCGAGATCGAGAAGACGCTCGCGCACGTCCCGCCCGAGGTGCGCCTCGTCATCGCCAAGGCGATCGCGCGCGACCCGACGGCGCGCTTCGCCGACTCCGCGGCCCTCGCGCGCTCGCTCGAGCGCCTGAGGATTCGACTCGGCTGATGGACCTCTCCTTCGAACCGAAATCGTTCTCGGGGTGGGCCCCACTCTTCCCGCTCCCCGGAGTCGTCCTGCTCCCGGGCGCGCTCCTCCCGCTCCACGTCTTCGAGCCGCGCTACCGGCTCATGCTCAAGGACGCGCTCGAGGGGGAGAAGCTGATCGCCATGGCGCTCCTCCTCCCCGGCTTCGAGGCGAGCTACGAGGCCGCCCCGGCGATCGACGAGTGGGTCGGCCTCGGCCGGATCGTCGCCCACGAGCCGCTCCCCGACGGGCGCTCGAACCTCCTCCTCGCCGGCCTCCGCCGCGCGAAGGTGCTCGAGGAGGACCGCACGCGAGCCTATCGCCTGGGGAAGCTCGAGGTCCTCGACGACGACGCGGCCTCGCTCGACGATGCGGCGTCCGCCGCTCTCCGCGACGAGGTCGTCCGGCTCCTCGGACGGGCGCCGAAGACGCTCGTGCGCGACCCCGTGCGCTTGAAGGTCGCCATCGAGATGACCCAGCTCACCCTCGGCGCGCTGCTCGACCTCGCCGCCGACACGCTCAAGCTCGAGCTCGAGGAGAGGCTCGCCCTGCTCCACGAGGTGAGGGTCGCGGAGCGGGCGCGAGGGCTGATCGCCATGCTCCGGCACAGGGTCGGGACAGGGAAGTACCCGGCGCGCTTCTCGAAGAACTGATGGAACGATTCGTAACGCCTGGCGTCGCGGAGCGAGCGCTTACGGGAGCGGTCCGGTAGCTGCACTCTGAACCGGACCATGATCGTGGGTCCGCTGAGAGACGCGCAGGTCGGCTGGATCGGCCGGATCGTGCGGCGGCTCGTCGGCGAACCCCGCGACGTGGAGGACCCGAACGTCTTCCACCGGATCTCGCTCGTCGCGTTCCTCGCATGGGTCGGCCTCGGAGCGGACGGCCTCTCGTCCTCGGCCTACGGCCCGGACGAGGCGTTCCGCGCGCTCCTCCACGAGGGCGACCACCGCTACCTCGCGGTCGCGCTCGCGGTCGCGACCGCGCTCACCGTCTTCATCATCAGCTACGCCTACAGCCGGATCGTCGAGCACTTCCCGTCGGGCGGCGGCGGCTACGTCGTCGCGACGCGCCTCCTCGGAAGGAGAGCGGGCGTCGTCTCCGGCTCGGCGCTCATGGTGGACTACGTCCTCACCATCTCGACCTCGGTCGCGGGCGGCGCCGACGCGCTCTTCTCGAACTTCCCGCCGAGCTGGCAGGGCTCGAAGCTCGGCGTCGAGCTCTTCGCCCGGCTCCTCCACAACGAGACGGCGGAGGCGATCTCGAGGCGGCTCCAGCTCGAAGGCATCGCGACGCTCACCGTCCCGATCCGCGTCTTCGCGAAGCCCAGGAGGTAGTCACGGCGCCTTGAACCGGAGCAGCCGGACATCGCGCGGACCAGGCCACCGTCGAACGACATCCGGTTTGAGCCCCTCGACCGACTTGAAGACGACGTGATCCTCGCGCTTCTCGATCGCGAGGACCCACATCTCCTTCTCGCCGTGGAGGTGAGCGAGGAGCTCGCTGCGCGCGTTGTCGAGGCGGTTGAGGCCGTCGACGCGCGAGGGCAGCCCGAACACGGAGCGGCCCGTGTAGAACGACACGGCGCCGCGCGTCGTCTCGTCGGGGACGAGCGCGTAGACGGCGCGGCCGGACGGGACGAGGGCGACCGCCTCGACGAGAGCGGGGCGGAGAGACTTCTTCTCGCGGTCCACCCAGGGCACGACGGAGCGGACCGTGCACGCGAAGAAGAGGACGCCGCCGAGGAGGAGGACCGCGAGGCCGGCCCCGGTCCGCTCCGAGACGAGGAGCGCCGGCGCGGAGACGGCCGCGGCGACGGCGAGCGCGGCGCCGAGGAGCGGGAGGAGCCACGGCTGCCCGAGGTAGATCCCCGCGGCCACGGGGAGCGCGACGCCGAGGACGAGGAGGACGCCCGCGAGGAGCCGCGGCACGTAGACCGCGAAGCGGCTCTCGTCGTGGCCGTCGAGGATGCGCTCGAGCCACAGCGCGGCGACGAGCGCGGAGCCGGGGAGGACGGGGAGCAGGTAGACCTCGCGCTTGCTCCTCACGATCGTGAGCGCGACGAAGCCGAGGAGGAACCACGCGAGCGGCATCTCCCACGCGACCCGGAGGCGCGGCTCGAGGCGGTGCCGCTCGCGGGCGAACCAGGCGACGCCGCCGGCGAAGAAGAGCGTCGAGGGCGCGAAGAAGGCCGGGAAGCTCCAGAAGTTGTAGTCGGGCCCGTGCGGGTGCGAGGAGCCGCCCGCGCGGCCGACCGAGTTCTCCCAGACGACCGTGCGCAGCCCCTCGAGGCCGCACTCCTCGTGGAGCTGGAGGTGCCACGGGCCCGCGATCGCCGCGAACACGAGCGGCGCGAGCCAGAGGTGCGCGCGGAGGAGGAGCTTCGCGTCGCGGAGAGCGATGACGACGGCGAGGAACCCGAAGCCCGCGAGGCCGACCCCGACGACGCCCTTCGAGAGGTACGCGAGCGACGCCCCCGCGTAGGCGAGGAGGGGGCCGAGCCACTTCGCGCGTCCCGTCTCCGCCGTGAGCGCGTGGAGCGAGGCGAGCGTCGAGCCCGCGACGAAGAACGCGAGCGGCGGGTCCGCGGTCACGCGGTGCTGGGCCGTGAAGAAGAGCGCCGTGACCCCGAGGAGGATCGCCGCGAGGAGGCCGGTCCTTCGGCCGGCGAGCTTCTCCCCGAGGAGGAACGTCACGAGGAGCGTGAGGACCGACCACAGCACGGAGACGCCGCGCGCGACCGCGGTCGTCTCGCCGAACGCGCGGAAGGCGAGGCCCACGCTCCAGGCGTGGAGGGGCGGCTGCTCGAGGAACGGCTCCTCGCCGAGGTAAGGCACGACCCACGAGCCGTGCGCGACCGACTGCCCGAGCGCGACGACGCGCGGCTCGTCGGGCGTCCATGCCTCGTGGTCGTTCACGAAGACGAGCGCGAGGACCGCGAGCGCGAGGACCGCGAGCGCGGCGAGGGCCTTCACCGGGGCCCGGGCACGGGGAGCCCCGTGCGGATGTCGAGCCGCTCGATGCGCTCGCGCGCGATCGAGTGCCAGCGCGCGAAGCCGTCCGTCTTCCACTCGACGGTGTCGAGGCCGACCTTCACGACGGGCCCGTCGAGCTTGCTCCTCAGCACCGGGCCGCACTCCATGGGGATCGAGCCGGGCATGCGGCGCTCGCGCCGCGCGAAGAGCCACTCGAGGCGCCCCGTCGCCGCGCTCAGCGCGAACGCGCGGTCGCGCCGGACGACGAGGATCCGCCCGCGCGCGACGACGACCGTGGAGCGCTGACCGCTCCCGTGCGCCACGAGCGACGGGAGCGGGGCGCGCCACCGGCACTCGCCCTTCTCGTCCAGGGCGACGATCGTCGTCGGGAGCTGGTCGCCGAGGGTGACGAACGCGAGGCCGTCGCACGCCCCGACGAGCGCGAGCTGCCGCGCGCCGGTGAAGGAGATCGGGAAGTTGGGCGGGATGAACCGGTGCGTCGGGGCGAAGGACGCGGAGTGCGTCCACGCGATCTCGCCCTTCGCCGTCGTCGCCGTGACGCCGAGCGCGTGCGACGCGAGGCGGAGCGAGCCGAGCGTGAGGCGCCGCGGCGACTCGCTGCTCGACTCGACCGTCGTCCCGCCCGCGCTCGTCGCGAGCCTCCGCGCGAGCGCGGCGCGCGCGAGCGCCTCCGGCGCGCC
>CAZYLP010000355.1:0-8652 GCA_964648345.1 uncultured Planctomycetota bacterium | reverse complement strand
CGCGAGCTCGACGGCGCGGGCGATCTCGGCGCGGGCGCGCGCGGCGGCGTCGACGGCGCGGCGGTCCTCCTCCTGGAGCGCGGCGACGAGGTCGAGGGGCGAGAGCCGGTCGAGGTCGCGCGTCTTCGGGTTCGCCTGCTCGGTGAGCGGGAGGTCCATGCGCCCGGGGATCGTAGCACCGGGCCGCTGGTAGAGTGGCGCCGTGCTCCTCGCGGTCCGGCGGATCGTCTACCGTGCGCTCGTCGTCGGCCTCGGCGAGTTCCTCCTCGCGTGCATGCTCGTGCCGCTCACCGCGCGGAGCGCGCTCGCCGTCGGGTATCCGCTCTTCGGCGCGTTCCTCGCCTTCCCCGCGGCGCTCGTGACCCTGGTCGAGGTCCTCGCCGCCGACCGCCCGCAACTTCGCCGCGGCCCGGGCGTTCTCCTCACCTCCCTCGCCGCGATGCTCGGGATCGTCATCGCGCACTTCCAGGCGGTCTACGCGGGAGCCGTCCTCGAGACCCTCTCGGTGCCACAGGGGATCGTCCGTGCGCACGAGCGCTGGCACGAGCTCTTCGTCGTCGGGACGGGCGACGCGCCCCCGATCGTGATCTTCTTCCTCTCGCTCGCGCTACCGTTCACGGTGTCATCGATGCTCGCGCACGATCGGAGCGTGACCACGCGGAGTCGCATCGTCGCGTTCGTCGTCGTCACCATCGTGACCGCGAGCGCGCAGGAGCTCGGACGGATCTTCTGGAGCGAGCGCATCCTCGAGCACGCGGCGATCATCACGTCGCTCTCGCTGCCCGTCTTCTTCGCGCTCGTGGACGCCCTCGCCGTGCCGCCCGAGGGGCACGGCGACGATCACGCGCCCGAGGGAGCGAGCGCCCCGGAGCAAAAGGCCAGGTAGTCCCCCTCCACGGCGCCGGCGAGATGCGCGGCGGTGCGGAGCCACGAGGCGAGCTCGCTCTCCGCGGGCGCCTCGAGCATCGCGAGGCCGAGCGCGTGGCGCGACCGCGCGTGCGAGCGGGCGAGCACGAGCGCTTCGGCCTCGACGAGCTCGCCGAGCTCGTCGGCCTTCACGTGCTCGAGGTCGATGCGTTGCTCGTGGTGGTGGAGGCGCCGGAAGTAGAAGGACAGCCCGTCGAGCGCGAGGCTGCCGAGGTGCGGCGAGCGCTCGCCGCGGAGGGCGACCTGCGCGGCCACGATCCGCTCCGCCTCGTCGGCCGGCGCGAGCGCGGGGCAACCGTGGCGCGCGAGGGACGCGGGCTTCGCCTCCTTGAGCTCCATGAGGACGTTGCCCTTCCCGCCACCCTCGACGAGCACGGCGTAGCGCGCACACCCGAGGCTCCCGAGCCCGGCGACGCGGCCGGCCACGTCCACCACGGAGTAGAAGCCGTGCTTCTCCGTCGCCGCGAGCCCCCGCGTACCGCTCTCGAACGCCGCGAGGATCCGCGCGCGGAGCGCGGGGTCGAGCGCCGGATAGCGAGGGCTCGGCTCGAAGGCGCGTCGCCCCTTGTGCACCGGGGCGCGCTTGTCGAGGAAGGCCTCGCGGGTCGCGTCGGTCGCGGCGTCGAGGAGCTTGTCGGCGCTCCCCTTGAGCTCCTTCTTGCCAGGGTCGAGCGCATCATCATGGATGTGCTTCGCGTACGTCGCGAGGAGACGGCGGACGAGCTTGACGCCCTCGACGCCATCGAGCCGCTTCGAGCGCGCCGCGACGAGCACGCTCGCCGCGAGGCGGAGCACGTCCACCTCGAACGGCGCGGGGAGCGCATCGTCGAAGTCGTTCAGGCCGAAGCGCTCGTGGCCGTCGTTCGCGTGGTACGCGCCGAAGTTCTCGACGTGCACGTCGCCCGCGCACCAGACGAGGCGCACGGGCGCGCTCGCATCTCCGCCGAGCCACCGAGCCACGGGCAGGTGCGACGGCAGCGCCTCGCGCAGCCGCGTGAAGAAGATCGGCGCCGTCGCGCGCAGGAACGCGAGCGCGCTCGTCCTCATGCGCTCGTGCTTCTGCCGTATGAGCTCCGGGTGCCGCTGGGCCCAGGGCGCATCGAGCCGTCCGAGCTCCGCGACGATGTCGAGCATGCCGTCTCCGGCGATCAGCGTAAAAAGCAGAAGACCCCGCGACGAGCGGGGTCTTCTGGTCGGAAGAAGAAAGAGGAGTTGGATTTCGGTGTTTTCTGGGGTTGTAGTTTGAGTTGGTTGGAACGTGACTTGGTTGTCTCAGTTGATCTCGACGTAGGTCCCCTGGTTCGAGCTGGCGACCGACATCATGAAGTTCTTCGCGTCCGGGTCGCCCGAGATCCCGATCCCGAAGCAGTCGATGCGCGCGTTCTGCGAGTTGGCGCTCTTGATCAGGTTCTTGTGCTCGTCGTAGGTGCCGACGTAGTTGCACGCGCAGTCGAGGAAGTTCGGCTCGCCGTCGGAGAGGAGGACCACCGTCTTGTTCGCCTTGTCCTGGAGGGCCGTCGCAACGCCGAGGCCCGTGTTCGTGAAGCCCATCGGCTCCTGCGAGCCGACGTACTTGAAGGCCGCCGTCTTGTTCGCGTCGTCCGCCTTCACCGAGGAGCCCTTCCAGGGGCGCACGCACTCGTCGTAGAAGACGACGTTGAAGACGAAGCTGTTCGGGAGCGCCTTGATCGACTTGATCAGCTCGGCCTTCGCGCGGTCCATGCGCGTGCCGCCCGTGACCACCACCCCCTGGTCGTTCGTGAAGGCGCCGATCGTGAGGCTCATCGAGCCCGACTGGTCGATCACGTAGACGATCGAGCCCGTGTTCTGGATGTCCTTGCCGAAGAAGACGGGCGGCGGCGTGTCGTCCACCGTGACGGGCGGGGTGGGCGGCTCGGGCGCCTTCGGCGGCTCGGGCTTCCTCAGCACCGGCGCGTCGATCGGGAGGTCGGCGTCGCGGTCGATCGTGACCGGCGCGCCGCCGTCCGCGAACGCGAGGTGGCCGCTCAGCATGACGACGAGCGCACCCGCGAGCACCGTGCTGGCGCTCGTCATGACACCCACCGTCGAGATCCGCGAGAGGCGATCGTTCATGTTCGATCTCACTTTCCCCTGAGCGACGAGGAAGGGTAAGCATGCGAAGGACCAATGCTCACCGATGCTGGTTCTTCAAGGACTTGACTCGCGGAGGGCCCGCGGAACCCGTAGTCGCCGCCTTACAGTCTCTCAACTTTGGTTGACGGGCTCGTGGGAAGTCCTGTGGATGGTGGGGGTGGGGTGTCGACAGTCGTTGCGGGGGCCGTCAACGTTCGTTGTCGGTAGAGGACCCAGCCGATGACGGCGAAGCCGTCGAGGACCGCCGTCAAAGGCGCGAGATAACGAGGGATAGGCAGGATCGGCGCGGGCACTACGGCCAGGAAGGCCCACACCGCTCCCTCGGCGGAGAACAGGCTCAGCTCACCTCGTCGCCTGAGCTCGCGGAGGGCGACGATGGCCCAGAAGAGCCGCAGCCAATGAAACGGAATCAAACCGATCCGGAGAACCCAGAGGCGGGGGCTCGTCGTGATGCGGACGCTCCCCGGGACCTCGAGCCAGTACCAGAGATTGATCCGCGCGGCGCGTCCGATCACGGTCAGGGGCTCGCGTCGGAAGTTCGCCCATGCGCGCGCGTAGAGCTCGCTCTTCACCGCGCCGATGTCGTCCGGGTGGAGCCTCTGGAGACGGGCGATCTCCTTGAAGTGGAGCTCCTGGAAGCCGGTCGTCGGGTCGTCGTGGAGCCACTCGTTCGTGCTCTCGGAGACGAGCCAGAGCTCACCCGCGGGGACGGGGTAGCTCGTCATGACGAGCTGGTTGCTCCCGATCGCGCGGTTCCGCACCGTCCATGCGCCCCACCCGAGCGCGATGACGAGGATCGCGCCGGCGAGGGGGAGGACGGGCCGCCGCCCTAGCTTCGCGGCGATGATGAGGAACCCGACGAGCGGACCGTAGAGCTGATGCGTGAGAGCGAGGAGAGCGAGGAGGGCCCCCGCGAGGAGCGCTTGCAGCACGCGCTCGGTCCGGTCGAGGACGACGAGGAGAGCGGTGAGCAGGAAGAGGAGGAGCGCCTCGCGGAGGACGTAGGGGACGACTCCGAGCGCGATCGGATCGACCGCGAGGAGGAGCGCCGCCGGGAGCTCCGCCTCGGGCTTCCGCCGCCGGAGGAGGAGCGCGACGAGGAACACCGTCGCCGTCCCGAGGAGCGCCTGCGCGACTCCGACGGCGCGCTTCGAGTCGTGGACGAGGTAGACGAGCGCGAGGAAGACGGGGTAGCCCGGCGGCCGCTCCGCGGTCGGGCGTCCGGTCGCGTCGAGGTAGGCGCCCCTCGCGACGAGGCTGTGGGCGGGCTCGTCGTAGCCCGGCGAGTCCGTCGCGGTCCACTCGATGGGCGCGAACACGACCGCGAGCCTGAGGACGAGCGCGAGGGCCAGGATCGCGGCGAGGCGCATGTCACGGAGATCTTAGCGCAGCTTTCTCCTGGGGGCTGCGCCCCCTACGCCCCCCTATTGCGTGATCAGGTGTCCGCGAACTACCTTTGCGCCGAGGGATCGCTCCGTGTCCGAGTCGCCGTCGGCGACGACCATCGCTCAGCCGTTCGTCGCCGCGGTCACCGAGACCTTCGACGGTCTCCTCGGCCTCGAAGCGATCGGCACGAACGTCGAGGACATCGAGGGCGGCGACCTCGTCTCCCGGGACGGCATCACGGCGCTCGTGGAGTTCTCCGGACCGCGGTTCGGCCTCGACCTCGTGGCCGGCGGCTTCGCCCGGGTCGTGACCTTCCCGCCGGACGTGGCCCGCGCGACCGTCGAGCGCATGCTCCAGGACTCGGGCGGCGTCGAGGAAGGCGACGTGACGGACGGTGTGGGCGAGCTCGTCAACATCGTCTCGGGCCGCGCGAAGAGCGTCCTCTCCGCGCTCGGCCTCGGGCGCCTCGACATGAGCGTGCCGACGGTCATCACCGGCTTCTCGCTCGAGGACCTGGGCCTCGCGGACGCCGAGTGGTCCCGGATCGACTTCGCGACGGCGGTCGGCTCCTTCACGCTCCGCGTCGCCTTCGCGCGCGCTGGCGAGCCCTCGCCCACGCTCCGCGTCCTCATCGCCGACGACTCGCGCGTCATGCGCAAGATCGAGCGCGCGGCGCTCCAGGGTCTCTCCGACAACGTCGAGTTCTTCGAGGCGCCGGACGGGCGCCAGGCGATCGCGCTCGTCGAGCAGCGCGGCTACGACCTCGACCTCCTCGTCCTCGACCTCAAGATGCCCGAGAAGGACGGCTACGACGTCGTCGCGCACGTCCGGAAGGACCCGCGCGGGCTCAAGATCCCGATCGCGATCGTGTCGAGCATCTCGGCGGGCGAGGCGGGGTCGAAGCTCGCCGAAGCATCGCCCGAGGGCGCGGCGCCGCTCGTCTTCGTCGGCAAGCCGTTCGATCCGGCCGAGCTCCTCGATGCCGCACGCCGCGTGAGCCGCTACCGGCGTGAGCTGGGCGCGCCCTCGACGGCCGCCGGGGGAGGCGCTTGACCGAGAAGGTTGGGACTCCTCCCATCGCGCCCGAGGTCGCCGGCCCCTTCATCCGGGCGGTCGAGGAGGCCTTCGAGAAGATGCTCGGCTGCGCGGTGAGCGCGGGCCGCGTCGCCGAACGCGACACGCCCTCGCCGCGCGACCTCTCGGTCGTCGTCGGCTTCACGGGCGGGCGCCGCGGGGCCGTGATCCTCTCGGTCACCGAGCGGACCGCTTGCCGCCTCGTCTCGCGCTTCGCGGGCGAGCAGCTGGAGGAGCTCTCCTCCGTCGTCTACGACGGCGTGGGCGAGATCGTGAACATCATCGCGGGCCGCGCCAAGACCGCGCTCGCGCGCGAGGCGAGCGGGATCGACATGTCGCTCCCGACGATCGTCATGGGCCGCGAGCACGAGGTCCACCGCCTCAAGGACGCGCCGACGCTCCTCATCCCGTTCGCGAGCGAGCTCGGCGACTTCGAGCTCGTGCTCATCCTCGAGCGGCCGACCGCGGCCCCGCTCCGCGTCCTCGTCGCCGATGATTCGCGTGTCATGCGGAAGCTCGTCCGCGCGGCCCTCCGTGACCTGGGCCCGGTGGAAGTGGTCGAGGTCGAGAACGGATCGCGGGCGCGCGAGACGCTCAACGCCCCGGGTCAACGGTTCGACCTCGTGCTCCTCGACCTCCACATGCCGGAGGTCCACGGGAGGGACGTCCTCCTCGACCTCCGTCACAAGCCCGGCGGCGACAAGGTCCCCGTCGTGGTCATCACGAGCGACCCCGACGTCGAGCGGATCGTGGACGACGTCGTCGCGCAGGTCGGCGGCCGCGACGTGACGCGCTGGCTCGCGAAGCCCTTCACCCCGGTGGACCTGGTCCAGGTCGTCCGGGCGGTACGAGGCGCCGTCAAGGGGTGACCGTCGTTTGACGGGAACTTGACGCACGATATCGCGTTCGCGGGCTTGAAATTAGGCTCGCAGAACGGTCATCTGGCTCCCCCGTTTCCGGGAGCCGGAGAGACCGTTGAAAACCCAGCTCGAACGACCGCGGACGCTCGGTTGGTGGATCCCGAACGGATCCCCTGTCGAGCCCGGCGCCGACGCCATCGACCGCGCACTCCTCCGCGTCGCGGAACCGTTCGCGGTCTGCGAGCTGGACGGCGCCCTCGCGGTCGGGACCGGCGGACAGACGACGTTCGGCGGCGACTCGCCCGATCCCATCGCGCTCCCGGTCAGAGCCTTCGCGCCGGCCATGAAGCCGGAGCATCTCGGCGACCCCGCGTTCCGCGCGGCGCACGGTGTCCGCTACGCGTACGTCGCCGGCGAGATGGCGAACGGGATCGGCTCGGTCGAGATCGTCGAGGCCATGGGCCGCGCGGGCATGCTCGGCTTCTTCGGCGCCGCGGGCCTCTCGCTCGAGCGCATCGAGCAGGCGATCGACCGGATCCAGCGCTCGCTCGGAGAGATGCCTTACGGCTTCAACCTGATCCACTCGCCGAGCGAGCCGACGGTCGAGATGGCGACGGCCGACCTCTACCTCCGCCGCGGCATCCGGCGCGTGTGCGCGTCGGCCTACCTCGACCTCACGCTCCCCGTCGTCAAGTACGCGCTCCACGGCATCCGCCGCGGGCCCGACGGAGAAGTGCTCCGCCCGAACCAGCTCATCGCCAAGGTCTCGCGCGTGGAGGTCGCCCGGCGCTTCCTCATGCCGGCGCCCGAGCGCTTCGTGAAGCAGCTCGTCGCGACCGGCGCGCTCACCGAGGAGCAGGCGAAGCTCGCCGCGCTCGTCCCGCTCGCCGAGGACCTGACCGCCGAGGCCGACTCGGGCGGTCACACGGACAACCGGCCCGCGATCACGCTCATCCCGACCATGATCGCGCTCCGCGACGAGATCGCCGCGAAGCAAGGGTACGACAGGGCGACCGGAGGGAGCACCGCGGTGCCCAGGCGGCCACGCGTCGGCGCGGCCGGTGGGATCGCCACGCCCGCGAGCGCGGCGGCGGCGTTCGCCATGGGCGCGGCCTACGTCCTCACCGGCTCGATCAACCAGGCGTGCGTCGAGGCGGGGACCTCCGCGGCCGTGAAGGAGATGCTCGCGGCCTCGAGCCAGGCGGACGTGATGATGGCCCCCGCGGCCGACATGTTCGAGATGGGCGTGAAGGTCCAGGTCCTCAAGTTCGGGACCATGTTCGCGGTGCGCGCGAAGAAGCTCTACGACGTCTTCCTCGCGCACGAGAGCCTCGAGGCGATCCCGGCCCCGCTCCGCGCGACCCTCGAGCGGGACTTCCTGCGGCAGAGCTTCGCGGAGGCGTGGGCCTCGACGCGCGCTTACTTCGAGAAGCGCGACCCGTCGCAGGTCGTGCGCGCCGAGCAGGACCCGAAGCACAAGATGGCGCTCGTCTTCAGGGCGTACCTGGGCCTCGCCTCGCGCTGGGCGATCCAGGGCGAGCCCACGCGCAAGGTCGACTACCAGGTCTGGTGCGGCCCCGCGATGGGCGCGTTCAACGAATGGGCGAAGGGCAGCTTCCTCGAGAAGGCCGAGGACCGCCGCGTCGTCCCGATCGCACTCAACATCCTCACCGGCGCCGCCGTGCTCGCTCGCGCGAGCGCGCTCCGCGCCCAGGGCGTGCCCGCGTCGCCTCGCTTCGCGCCGCGTCCGCTCCACGAGATCGAGGGCTTGCTCTCATGAAGATCGCCATCATCGGCATGGGCTGCCTCTTCCCGCGCGCCCAGAGCCTGCGCGACTACTGGAAGAACCTCCGCACGGGCGTCGATGCGATCGGCCCCGTCCCGAAGACTCACTGGGACCCGGCGGACTACTTCGACGCGGACCCGACGAAGCCGGACATGACGTACGCGCAGCGCGGAGGCTTCCTCGACGCGTACCCGTTCGACCCCATGGAGTACGGGATCCCGCCGAGCCAGCTCGAGGCGACCGACACGTCGCAGCTCCTCGGCCTCGTCGTCGCGAAGCAGGCGCTCGAGGACGCGGGCTACGCGCCGTCCTCGACGGCGTGGAGCCGCGAGAAGACGAGCGTGATCCTCGGCGTCACCGGGACGCTCGAGCTCGTGATCCCGCTCGGCGCCCGGCTCGGGCATCCGCAGTGGAAGAAGGCGCTCCGCGAGGCCGGCGTCGCGGAGGACAAGGTCGAGGCCGCCGCCGCGAAGATCGCGGAGTCGTACGTCCCGTGGCAGACGG
>CAZYLP010000354.1:0-8665 GCA_964648345.1 uncultured Planctomycetota bacterium | reverse complement strand
AAACGGGCAGGCCCTTCGTCCTCCGCCGCGAAGCGTCCGAGATCGGCACGCCCCAGCCCTCGAAGTACGGGCCCAGGTCCTTGTTCACGGTCCGCGAGAAGATCTCGCAGAACGTGTCGCGCTTGGCCGCGTCGTCCTTCGGCTTCTCCGCCGCAGGGAGCTCGCGGTACTTCTTGAGGACGTTCCGGTAGTTGTCCCAGCCGAAGGCGTCGACGAGCCCGATGTAAGTCTCGAGCGCGAGGAAGGGGTCCTCCTTCCACTTCGCGAAGGGACGGCCGGCGGCGTCGTACTTCTTCACGCGCTCGGCGCGTGCGCGCGCCGTGAGCGCGTCGTGTTGACGCTCGATCGGGAGCCCGTGGAGCTTCTCCATGACGTGGATGGCGAAGACGTTGTTCGTGACCTCGCCGGTCCCCTCGGGGGTCCACTCGGTCTCCTGGAGGTTGTGGCCGAGCTCGTGCCAGAAGCCCCAGACGCCGCCGTGCTTGTTCGTGCGGATCTTCTCGAGGTCCACCATGACCGGCGCGACGTCGAGGTGAGTCATCATCGGATAGCCCGAGTGCATGTAGCCCGCCGAGATCTGGACGTCGGTCACGTAGCGCTCGGGGCGCGAAGGGAGCGGCCGGCCCGCGAGCGCGAAGGCGGCCTGGACCCCGCTCTCCCAGAACGCGAGGAGCGACTCCGGGTCGTCGAGGTCGCGGACGACGGTCGCGGGGACGGTGATGATGACGTGCTCCGCCTCGAGCTCGGCCCACGGAGCCGGAGCGCGGCGGAGCTGCTTCCACATCTCCCGGGTCGTGACGCCGCGGACGAACCGCGGCGCGGACACGGCGCCCTCGATCTTCACGGAGAGGCTCCCCGAGCGACGCGCCGCGCGCGCATCGATGTAGACGAGGCCGCCGAACGCGCTCCCGACCGAGTGAATCTCCTCGTCGAGCTTGAACGCGCGACTCACCGCCGGCGAGCGCGTCCACTTGTCGAGGTGCCAGAGCTCGTCCGAGTGAGCGCCGATCCTGAGCGCGAGGCCGTCGCCCGTCCACTCGGAGGGGATCGTGACGGTGAGCCGCTCGCCCGGCGCCGCGTAGAGACCGGTCGAGAGCCAGCCCTTGGCGCTCGCGTCGAGGGTGAGCGTCTCCGTCACGCGCGGCGCCTTCGCGGGGACGGCGCCCGGGAATCGCGCCGCGGCCGGGCTCGCCTTGAGGCTCGTGAGGGGCGTCGCGAGCGCCGTCTGGACGTCGAGCGCGACGAGGAGGCGCGCGAGGGCGTCCTTCGCGAGGACGGGGTGCTCGGGCGACGGGACGGGCGCCGCGTTCTTCTTCGTGAGCTCCGCGAGGCGCGGGCGGAGGAGCTTGTCCTCCGCGGGCAGGTCCTTCACGGCGCGCACGACGGTCTCCGTCGCCAGCTGCTGCTCCACGCCCGCGACGCTGCCCCGTGAGATCGCATCGAGGGCGACGGATGCGTTGAGGAGCGGCGAGCACTCCTCGATCTTGAACCCGCCACCGGGCGAGCGTGCGACGGAGCCGTCGCCGATCGCGAGACCGAAGGGGAGGAGGAGGCGCGTCGCCGGGTGGCCCGTGATCGGCGCGTCGCCGTGGACCTGACGCCAGCCCCAGCCGAGGCCCGCGACGAGGAGGCCGCCGCCATCGTTCACGAACTTCCTGACCAGCGCGAGCTCGGACTCGTCCTCCTCGCGCGGGTAGAAGACGAGGACGTTCGCGCCCGAGAGGTCGCTCGTCGTCTTCGCGGCGACGATCTCGGCGTTCTCGACGACGGTCGAGAAGGGAGCCGAGGGGAGTCCGAGGACCGCGATGCGCGGGTGCTTCGCGCCCTGGGCCGCCCACGCGACGGCGTTCGCGACGAGCCGGCGCGTCCCCTCGTGCGCGAAGGCGGCGCGGACGAGGAAGCCCTCGTGCGCGAAGGCCACGACGCGCCCCTTGCCCGGGCAGGTCACGGCGACGATCGGAGCGAGGCTGCCGCCCGCCTTCGCCGCGACGAGCGGGACGGCCTCCTTGCCGTGGAGGACGAGCGTCCCGACGCCGCAGTCGGGGGCCTCGATCGACTCGATGCCGAGCGTGATCGCGGCGTGGTCCTTGGACTGCCTCGCGTCGGCGAGGCTCGTTCCGAGAGCAAACGCACCGGCGATGATGATGTAGCGAGCGCGCATGCAGATCCCTTCCCGGAGGAGCCAGGTGCAACGGCTGCTCCGGGCGGAAGTGCTTGTGCCTCAAGGGGAGGCGATGCCCGCCGGCCAACGGCCTCTCTTCAGCGAACGGTCTCGAGGACTCCGATGGCGCCGGGGGTCTTGCTCGGCTCGGTCGCCGGAGCGGGCGGAGTCCAGGGGACGCTCGCCGCGCCCGCGAAGCTCCACTCGCGCCCGAGCACGACGGCCGGGGCCGCGTGCTCGGAGAGAGCGGCGGCCGAGATCTGCGAGATCGGCGCGCGGATCGTGAATCGGCCGTCCTGCTCCACGTTGCCTCGGGCGACGATCGTGTTGCCCACGTAGAGGTTCGCGACGTACACGCGCTCCGCCGGGTTCTCGAGGCCGCCCGTCGCGCGGCCGCGGATCACGAGCGTACCGTCGTCGTCCCTCACGCTGTCGTAGGTGATCGTCCGGTAACGGCCCGTCTCGCCGCGATCCGTGACGGCCCGGTCGAAGACGGACCGGAAGTCCACCTCGGCGCCGTAGCTCGAGAAGCTGACCGGGGCGACGTCCATGGGCGAGCCGAGCATCGTGCCCGTCCACGCGCCCCAGCCGCGCACGCGGTCGAACGCCATCGTGTGCGTCTCGCCCGGGTAGTTCGGGTCGTAGATCTGGAACGCGCCGTCCTTGTAGCCGAAGACGACGATCGCGTGCGCGCCGCGCGGCCCCTGGATCACGAGGAGCTGGGGCGTGCCCGTCACGCGGAGCTGGTCCCAGAGCGCGACGCCGCTCGGGATCGCGCCGGCGCGCGCGGCCTCGGCGAGCGCCTCCTTGGAGGCGCGGGCGAGGTACTCGCCGTTCGGGATCGCCGCGCGCTGGGCGAGGAGGGCCATCTCGCGGCCCACGAGGTCGGCCATCGGCGCGACCGGGTTGAAGCTGCCCGTGAGCTCGCGGAGAGACGGCGCCGGCGGGTCGTCGTTCTTGTGAGTCTCGTAGTACCACGCCGAGAGGAGCGACATGCCGAGGCACGTCCCGCTCGAGTCGTAGTCGCCGTTCGTGAAGGCGAACCCGTCGCGCTCCGAGCGGAAGCCCGTGTCCACCGCCATGAGCGGCGCGTTCGGGTTCGCCATGTCGTCGTCGTCGGGCGACGTGACGAGGAAGTCGGTGAAGTGGATCGTCTCGAAGGTGACGGTGCGCGCGACCGGGTCGCGGCCGATCACCGTCACGGTGCGGTAGATCCTGTGCTCGACGTCCCAGTAGAGAGCGACCGTCTCGTCGAGCTTGGTGCGCGCATCGACCGGCACCGTCACGGAGACGGGCTTCTCGAAGCGCTCGGTCTCGTTCGTCTTGGTGAGGCGGAGGACGCGGCTCGCCGCGCGGAAGCCCTTCGGCAGCGGCGCGGGGAGAGAGGTCTCCGCGACCGCGAGCGTCTCCGGCGCGCGGAGGGCTCCTTCGGGGACGCGAAGCTTGGCGCCTGCGTTGGCGATCTCGCCGCCCTTCTCGTCCACCGAGGCCGTCGCCGCGGGGAGGAGGACGACGGTCGGCGCGAGAGGAGTGTCCGCGGTGAGGCGCACTCCGGGAGCGACGAGGCCGCTCGACGAGACGAGCGCCGCGACGCCGACGAGGAATCCAGCGAATGCTCCGAAGAGCATCCCGCGCGAGGTGGACCGTCCCATGGTTTCCCTACTCTCAGCTCTCAGCTGAGCGATGGTGAGCACGGGAGGGGCCGTGGCACGCCCGGCGCTCAAGGAGTCTGGCCTCAGGCGTTTACGATGAAGGAGGGCGTTTCAGTCTCGTGTCGCCGCGGGTCGAACCGGGGCACGATGCTACAGACCGGTTGCGGCGGTTCCAGTTGCGCCCGTTCAGGTTGCGTGGACCTTGACCTCGAAGTCGGTCCCGCCGGGGATCTCGAGCGCCGCGCCCGACACCTGGCTCGCCTGGTCGGAGAGGAAGTAGGCGACCGCCTCGGCCACGTCGCGCGGGAGGAGGTGCTCGCCGAACTGCCAGCGCTTGTCCTCGAGCTCGACGTGCTCTTCGCTCGTGTTGACGGCGCCCGGGCAGACGCAGTTCGCGGTGATCTTGTAGGGCCGCACCTCGCGGGCGAGCGCGCGCGTGAAGCCGATCAGGCCGGACTTGGCCGCGACGTAGGCCGCGACGTTCGCGCCGGGCGTGATGCCGAAGAGCGAGGCGACGTTCACGATCCGGCCGAAGCCCTGGGCCTTCATGATCGGCAGGACCGCCTTCGTGGCGATGAACGGCCCCGTCAGGTTCGCGCCGATCTGCGCGTTCCAGTCGGCGAGCGAGGTCTCCTCGACCTTCTTCCAGAGATAGGCGCCCGCGTTGTTGACGAGGAAGTCGATCGACCCGTAGAGGTCCTTCGTCGCCTTGATCACGCGGTTCATGTCGTCTTCGGAGGTGACGTCGGCGCGGATCGCCGCGGAGCGGCCGCCCTGCTCCTGGATGATCCCCGCGGTTATGTCGATCTCCTTCTGGGTGCGGGAGCACACCACGACCGCGCAGTTTCGTGCGTGAAGCTCGAGTGCGATCGCCCGGCCGATGTTGCGTCCGGCCCCGGTGACGATCGCGACCTTCTTGTTGAAAGTCGTCGTGGCCCTCAAGGGACCCTCCCCAGTGGGGCGCTACTGTATCACTTCCCCGCCCGCGACCACGAGGACTTGAAGAGTCGTGTGTTGGTGGTGACCTCGATGAGCTCCCAGGTCCCGCCCCCCTCCGCGTCGCGCTCGGGCACGATCGCGTAGTCGGGCTTTCGCTCGCGGTCGTGGAGGACCTCGGCGAACTTCCCCGACAGGACCGCTCCCTTGTCGCCTCGCTCGACGAGCGGATCGGTGCGCTCGCCCACGATCACGACCGTCGCGCGCGGCTTCGTCTCGATGGTCTTCAAGCTCGCCGCGAGCGCTTCCCCCGCCACGTCGAGCTCCTGCGGGGAGAGGGGGCGCGTCTCGCCGGTCTTGCAGCCAGCCGGCAGCGCGACGACGGCGGCGACGAGCGCAGCGAGCGCGGGCGCGCGGCGGAGCATCAGTACTTCGCGGTGGCCGTGAGCGCCGGCGCGTCGGTCGTCGCGTCGATCACCTGGAGCTTGATCGAGTCGTCGCGCACCTCGCCCACGAGGAGGAAGTCCGTGTGGCTGTCGGGCTGCGTCTTGACGCCGTACTTGTTCGACTCGACGAGGCGGCGCCGCGCCTCGTCGAGGAGCTTGTTCATGTCGAGCCGGTGGCCCGTCAGGTTCTGGAGCCGGTCCACGCGGATCGTGGGCTGCGGGTCCTTCTGGGCGAGCTTCGCGAGCTCGGCGGACAGGGCGTCGCCCGCCTTCTTGAGCTCGTCCTCGCTGAGCGTGAGCTTCTTGCCGCTCGGAGCGGGGCCGGGGCCGGGCTCGGGCTCGGGCGAGCTGCAGCCGGCGAACGGCACGGCGAGGGCGAGGGCGAGGAGGAGGTGGAACCTCATCGGGGGAACTCCTTGGTGGCGGCGAGGACGGAGGTCTTCGTGCGCTTGTCGAAGATCTCGAAGCGGTAGACGGTCTTCTTCTTGCCGACGCCCTTCTCGAGCGGTTGCCACTCGCTGATCCGCGTGACGAGCGAGTAGTCGGCGTTCGGCGAGTCGGTCTGGATCAGGACGACGAACTTCCCCGAGTCGAGGAGCGTCCCGCGGGCCTGGTCCGCGACGGTCTGCGTGTCCATCCAGTGAGGGGTCTCGTTCTTGACGCTCAGGATCTCGATCGCGGGCTTCGCCTCGCCCTTCGAGTCGCCCTTCACCTCGAATGTCTTGAGCTTCTCCGCGAGCTCCTGGCAGGCCTGCGTGATCTCGAGGAGGCTCCCGCCTCCGTGCGGGTCGGGCGCGGTCTTCTTCTCGCCGCCCGAGCTGCACGCCGGGAGCGCGACCGCGAGACTCACCAGGACGACGCACGCGAACGCGATCGGCCGCATGGCTCCCCCTGTTAGGATCCTACCAACATGGACGAGCTGCTCTCGACCGAGCTCCGGGCTTTCCGCGCGCGCGTCAACGAGGCGTGCTCGCGCGAGGTCGCGCCTCGCTCCGCGGCGATCGAGCGGGGCGAGGACTCGCCCTACGCCTCCTTCGCCGCGCTCAAGGCCGCGGGGATCTTCGCCGGCCGCCTCGCCCGCGAGCACGGCGGCGGCGGTCTCACGAACGTCGAGGCCGCGATCGTCGGCGTCGAGCTCTCCCGCGCGTGCACGGCGACCTCGATGGCCGCGGGCGCGAGCGCGATCCTCTGCGGCGGCGCGATCGCGCGCACGGGCACGGAGGAGCAGCGGAGCAAGTACCTCGGCCGCCTCGCCCAAGGCACGGCGATCGGCGCCTGGGGTCTCACCGAGCCCGGCGCAGGCTCGGACGTCGCGGGCCTCGCGACGCGCGCCGTGCGCGAAGGCGACGCGTGGGTGATCACGGGCCAGAAGACGTTCATCACCAATGCGCCCTACGCCGACGTGATCGTCGTCTACGCGCGCACCGCGGAGAAGGGCGAGGATCCGCATCAGGGGATCTCGAGCTTCATCCTCGAGAAGGGCGACCCCGGCTTCGCCGTCGGTCCGCCCATGAAGAAGCTCGGCATGCACGGCTCGCCCACGGGCGAGGTCTTCATGGACCGTTGCCGCGTGCCGCTCGACCGTCTCCTCGGGACGGAGGGGCTCGGGTTCTATCACGCCGTCGATGTGCTCAACGACGAGCGAGCTGGTCTCCCTTCGCTCGGCTGCGGGATCACTCGCCGCGCGCTCGACGAGGCATGGCGCGAGCTCCGCGAGCGCGGCGCGAAGCCGGACTCCGCCGCCGCGTCGCTCCTCGCGCGCGGGGAGGCGAAGCTCCTCCGCGCCATGGCGCAGCTCCTCGACGTGTGCCGGGCTCGCGACGAGGGCGTCGAGGACCCGGTCGCGGCGAGCGCGGTCAAGCTCGCGGCCGGTGAGATCGCGTGCGAGGTCGCCGTCGATTGCATGCGCGCGCTCGGGCTCGCGGGCGCGTCGTCGAGTCAGGCCGCGGAGAGAGCGCTCCGGGACGCGAAGCTCCTCACGATCGGCGGCGGGACGAGCGAGATCCAGAAGACGATCGTCGCGCGGAGGCTGTTCGGCGGCGAGTGAGTCGCTGGATGCTGAGGCGCGGCGGTGCGACGAGGAGTCGCTTCAAGGGACGATCTTTGCGATCCTGCCGCCCATGAACTCGGTGAACCAGATGTTCCCGTCGGGCCCCGGAGCGATCCCATAGGGGCGCGAATTGGCCGTCGGGACCGCGAACTCCACGGTCGAGCCGGTCTCGACGACGACCCGTCCGTAGGTCTCCGAGTCATAGCCCGTGAACCAGACTCGCCCGTCGGTCCCCGACGCGATACCGGCTGGACCGGACGAGGAGATGTCGATCTCGCTGATCGAGCCGGTCGTGGTGATCCGGCCGATCTTGTTGCCGGCGTACCTCGTGAAGTAGAGCGCACCGTCGGCGCCGGCGCGGATCCAGTAGGGTGCGCCGCCGTCGGGGATGTCGAACTCGGTGATCACCCCCGTCGTGGTGATCCGGCCGATCTTGTTGGCATTGGACTCGGTGAACCAGAGGTTCCCATCCGGACCGGTCGTGATCCCGATGGCACTCGAGGCGGCGGTCGGGATTGCGAACTCGGTGAAGACGCCAAGAGTCGTGACCCTGGCGATCTTGTTGCCCAGCTGTTCGACGAACCAGAGGCATCCGTCGGGGCCGGCGGTGATCCCGTACGGGTTCGAGTTCGCCGTCGGGACCACGAACTCCGTGATGACTCCGGTCGTCGTGATCCGACCGATCCGGTTGGCCGTGCTCTCCGTGAACCAGAGACATCCGTCCGGCCCGGTCGTGATGTCGAAGGCGCCCGCGGCCCCCGTGGGGAGCGTGAACTCGGTGAGCTGGCCGGCGGTGTTCATGCGTCCGATCCGGTCCACGGTCCCCGTCTCGGTGAACCAGAGGTTTCCGTCCGGTCCCGTCACGATGAAGCGAGGCTGTGTCCCCGCCGTCGGACACGAGTATTCGACGAGGGTGTCGCTCACCATGGGCGTCACGAACTTCCCGATCGCGTCGCCGTAGTAGTCGATGAACCAGACATGCCCGTCGGGTCCCGTGACGATGCCCCGCGGGCTCGACGCGGTCGACGGCAGCGGGAAGGCGGTGATGGCGCCCGCCGTCGTGATGCGCGCGATGTTCGTGGTGACGCCTCCGAAGGCGCTGAACCAGAGCGCTTGGTCCGGCCCGACTGTGATCTCGTACGGGATCGTGACGGGTGGCGGGAGAGGGAACCGCGTGATCGCTCCCGTGGTCGTGATGCGAGTGACGCATGCGTTCTGCATCTCGGCGAACCACAGGTTGCCGTCCGGTCCCGCGCAGATGCCGGCGGGTTGGGTGTTCGGGGTCGGAAGCGTGAACTCGGTGATCGCTCCCGAGGTCGTGATCCGCCCGATCTTGCCCCCGTTGATCGCGGAGTACCAGAGGTTGCCGTCTGGCCCTGTGCAGATGTGACTCGGATTCCCGGTCGCCGTGAACTCCGTG
>CAZYLP010000353.1:0-8687 GCA_964648345.1 uncultured Planctomycetota bacterium | reverse complement strand
GTCGGCCAAGCGCTACGACGGGCCCGAGCCCGCGTTCTCCTCGACGGGAGAGCCGACGACGCTCGTCGCGCGCCCGATCACGAACCGCTTCATGCGGAGCGTCGTGCCGCAGCCGACGCCCACGGGGCCACCGCCTCCGGTGCCCCAGGTCACGGGACTTGGTGCGGCTTCGCCGTCGGGCCGCGCGACGCCCGGGACCGGCCGCTTCAACGCGCCGCCGCCGGTGCCGCAGCCTCCGCCGGCCTCGGCGGCTCCGCCGACGGGCTCGGCGCGCTTCCCGGCCCCGCCGCCGCCCGGCTCGGCGCAAGCGACCCCGACCTCGGGGACTCAACGCACGATCCCGAACACGCGGAGCTTCTCCGGCACGGCGCCGGTGCCCCCTCCGAGCCAGTTCGCGGCTCTCGACTCGACGAAGTCGAACGCCAAGGGCCCGGCGGCCTCGTCGTCGTCCTCCTCGTCGCCTCTCGACGAAGAGCTCGACGTCCACTTCGACGAGGCGAGCGACCTCCAGGCGGTGGAGAAGCTCGACAAGGCCGGCAAGAAGAAGGGCAAGAGCTTCGACGACGACGAGGACGACAAGCCCGCGGGCATGGAGGACGAGGACAACCTCGCGAGCCTCCTCGACGAGGACCTCGACGACCCGCGCGCGAAGAAGGCCGCGGCCGCCGCGAGCAAGGAGGCGAGCTCCAAGCACTCCTCGAGGCGCGACTCGAGCGACGACGACGACCTCTCGCCGTTCGACGACCTCGACTCGGCCAGCACGGCTCCCAAGCCGGGCAACAAGTCGCACAAGTCGAGCGGCGACGACGGCTCGTTCGACGGCGGCCGGATCGACGACCTCCTCGACGGGGCACCCAAGGCGACGGTCTCGCCGGGCAAGAAGCCCGAGCGCGAGCCGAAGCCGATCATGGACTCGGACGACCCGGACGAGCTCCTCCTCGATGACGAAGAGCCGAAGTCGAAGAAGGGCGCGCCGCCCAAGAAGCCGGCCGCGCTCTCCTCCTCGGACGGCGGCGACGACGATGAGGAGGCTCTCAGCGACCGGACGCTCTTCGGCGCGTCCGACGAGCGGCCCGCGCTCAAGCCGGCCGGGAAGGACAAGCCCGCTCCGGCGGGGAAGGGCGGCCCGAAGAGCAAGATCCCGCGCGAGTCGAGCTTCGCGGACGCCCTCGACATGTTCGAGGACGGCGACGAGGAGCCGCTCGACGCGGCGGCCGGCGGCTCCGGCAAGACGGCCGCCATGGCCGAGCTCTCGGGCGGCCTTGCGATCGACGACGAAGGGGACGAGGACGAGGTCCCCGAGATCAAGCCGCTCGACCTCGCGTCGGACGTCTCCGGGATCCCGCCCGCCAAGCCGGGCGGGAAGAAGAAGCCCGAGAGCCCGTTCGACCGTCCGAGCTCGAGCGCGATCCTCGAGCCGCTCGACCCGAACGAGGCGATGCAGATCCTCAAGACGCACCAGAACGATGACCTCGACTCGGCCGACCGGCCGCCGCCCCGGAAGAGCGCGGGCGCGGCGAGCGGAGGCGCGCTCGAGCCGCTCGACCCGAACGACGCGCTCGCGATCCTCGCGACGCCCGACGAGAGGGGCCGGAGCAGCAAGGGCGCTCCCCCGGGCAAGAAGCCTCCCCGCATGAAGAACGGCCGCACGTCCGATCCGTCGAAGCTCGTCCCGCTCTCGGCGTCGGACGAGGACTTCGCCTTCCTCGACCAGGGGAAGGGGAAGAAGCCGGGCGCCTCGGAGAAGGTGACCGACCCCTTCGCGCGCGCCAAGAAGCCGCCCTCGGGCGACAAGATCCCCGCGGGTGGCGGCGGCGGCGGCAGCAGGAAGCGGCCGGCCGACTCGGACGAAGATGCGTCGGCCCCGATCCCGGTGAAGGGCGGCTCGCCGGCCCGCTCGAGCAAGGGCGGCGGCGGTGGCGGCGCGAACGGCGGTGCTTCGACGCGCGCGGCGAGCCCGCCGCCCCGTCGCGGCGGCGCGGTCCCCGAGGGCGCGGGCGAGTGCGGCCTCGTCCTCCCGCGCATCGCGACCGAGTCGAAGCGGTTGAAGGCGGCCGAGCTCATCTCGGAGATCAAGGGCGTCGGTGTGGAAGAGGCCATGAAGCTCACCGAGCGCACGATCATCCCGGTCCTCACGGGGGTGGCGCGCGACGTGGCCGAGTTCCACCGCGACAAGTTCGAGCGGAACAAGATCTCCGCGCGCGTCACGACGCGCTCCGCGAAGGAGAAGTGACCGCGCGTGGAGATGTGTCCGTACTGCGGTGAGGAAGTGCCGCAGGACTCCAGCAAGTGCTGGAAGTGCGGCACCGAGCTCTCCCACGACTCCTCCGCCGCGAAGGGCGACGGAGAGGAGCTCGAGGTCCCGGACGACGACGAGGAGGAGCCGGGGAAGCCGGTCCAGCTCGTCGAGTGCCCGTTCTGCGGCGAGCCCGTCAACAAGAAGTCGATCCGCTGCCGCGAGTGCGGGCGCGCGCTCCAGAAGGTCAAGTCGAACACCGCGGCGGCCGCTCTCTGGAAGTGGGGCGTGTGGGCGGTGGTCCTGATCGTCGCCGTCTCGTCGATCACGGCCGTCGTCATCTACTCCCAGAAGCGCGCGCTCATGGCGGAGCGCCAGGCGAAGTCGATCGCGATCTCGTTCGACGGCCTCAATGAAAAGGTCCAGCCGCTGCGGAAGGCCTTCAAGGAGGAGCGGCGCCAGGAGATTTGGGCGAAAGAGTTCGAGAAGAAGTTCGTCTCGTGGGAAGGCTTCCTCGTCGAGTTCGACCCGACGACCCTCAAAGGCAAGATCGCCCAGGCCAAGGGCAACAAGGACAAACCCGACGTGATCGTCACCTTCCTCAAGGACGAGCGACTCACGGGCTTGAGCGTCGGCGAGAAGATCGAGTATAGTGCGCGCCTCGTGGCCTACAACGAAGACGGTTTCGCCTTCGCGCTGGGCGACGGGATGCTGAAAAAGGAAGACGCCAAGTAACGCTGCCTCGCCTGTGTAGCTCAGCCGGTAGAGCACATCATTCGTAATGATGAGGTCGTGGGTTCGAGTCCCACCGCAGGCTTCCGATGTGGTCTGACACGATCATCGCTCTCATAGCGGTCGCCGTCGTCGTGATCGTCTTCTTCGCGATCCCCGAAGAAGAGGACAAGGCCGCGTCTCCGGACAAGCCGGGCGACAAGCCGGCCGACGCCGCATCGCAGGCCTCGACCCAGGCCCCTGCTCCCCCGGCGCCCGCACCCGAGGCGCCCAAGCCGGATGCGACCGCCGCGCCGCCGGCGCCGGCGTACGGGATGCCGCCCTCGGCCGCCGCGCCACCCTCCGAGCCGCCGCCAAGTTCATCGACGAAGTCCTAAGGCGATTCGATGGCCGGATTCGTCCCGCGCGGCCGCGCGGAGAGCGCGCTCCGGTTCCTCCCGCAGAAGATCGCGACCTTCGAGCCGTTCCACACGGCGAACCACATGCTCCTCGTGCGCGACTTCGTCGACCACATGGAGCGGGACGACGTCCTCACGCACCTCATCGCCGCTCTCCGCCGGCGCATGTCGATCACGGGCCGCTCGTGGGCCGAGCAGACGGGGAAGGCGGGCGCGCCCCACCCGCTGCCCGAGGACCCGGTCGCCGCGATCGCGCTCCGCTTCGACCTCTTGAAGCAGGTGCGCCTCGAGAAGATCGACCTCCGCCACCTGACCGCGAGCTACTACCCGGGCGAGCATCTCAACGAGCGGCTCATGCACTGGAAGCGCTCGATCGTGCACCCGCTCGCCGAGGACCTGAGGCGCCTCGCGAAGGTGCTCCTCGAGAAGCTGCCCGACGGCGACCGCTTCGACATGGAGGAGCTCTCGGGGGACGTGCTCGATGCCTTCGGGCCGAGCGCCTTCGGGCCGCGCGCGTGGACGGACGCGGACGACGAGGTCGGAGACAAGAAGGCGAAGCTCGACGAGGCGCTCGACGCGCTCGTGAGGATCGTCAAGGACGCGGAGCAGCTCTCGAAGGACGAGCGGCACGACCTCGCCCTCGAGGCGAAGATCATCGCCTCGTCGGTGCGCCGCGGGCGCACGGCCGCCGTCGGCGCCCAGCTCGACGCGCTCGGCGCGAAGCCCGGGCTCGCGGACGCGGTCGCCGCTGTGAAGAAGCTCCTGTGAGCACGGCCCGCGCGCGCGAGCTCGTCTACGGGCTCTACCGGCGCGGGCTCCACCCGGAGCTCCTCCCGGTCGCGAAGGCGGCCGACGCGAAGAACGCGCTCTTCAAGGCGAAGCTCATGCTGCTCGAGGACGCGGGCCACGCGATCTCGTTCGCGGCGACGAAGCACCCGGCGTCGCCGGTCCTCCTCGAGGTCGTGACGACGAGCGCGCTCGAGCTGCCGCGCGCCGGCCGGGTGGACCTCCGTCCGCTCGCGAAGGCGGGCCGCGACCGTGTGAAGACGAAGCTCGACCTCCTCTACGAGTGCGCCTATGCGATCGAGACGTGCTCCGCGGCCGAGTTCGCCCGGCGCCACGAGAAGGTCCTCGCCGCGGAGCCCCAGGGCGCGCGCCTCCTCCTCGACCGGGGTCACCCGGAGAACGACGGGCCGGACCCCTTCTCGCTCATCGACTACGAGACGAAGGAGCGCTCGCTCGAGTGCTTCTCCGTGCACGCGTTCCCGCGCGAGCGCGCGTTCGTCTTCGTGCAGACGTCGTTCGGCGTCGCGCCCTGACGCTTCAGGCGACCAGGCTGCGGAGCCCGGCGACGAAGCGCTCCACGTCGTCGAGCGTGTTGAACATCCACGCGCTCGCTCGCAACGTCGCGCCCGTCCGGACGTGCGCGTGGAGCGGGTGCGTGCAGTGCTGCCCCGCGGAGACGATGACGCCCGACGTGTCCGCGATCGTCCGCGCGAGGGTCTCGGCGTCGAGGCCGTCCTCCGGCAGCTCGAGGGCGACGAGCGGGATCCGCGGCAGCCGCGGCTCGCTCGCGCCGAGGATCCGCACCCCCGGGAGCCGCGAGCAGCCGTCGAGGAGCGCCTTCGCGAGCTCCTCGCCGTGCGCCTTGACGCGCTCCATGCCGGCCTCGCGCAGGAAGCCGAGGGCCGCTCCGAGCCCGAGGACGCCCTCGACGTTCGGCGTGCCGGCCTCGAAGCGGTGCGGGACGCTCTTGAGCTCGAGCGCGTCCTCCTCCACCTTCTGGACCATGCCGCCGCCCCAGTGGTAGGGCGCGAGCTTCTCGAGCCAGGGCGTCCGAGCGTAGAGGACGCCCGTCCCGGTCGGGCCGCCGAGCTTGTGCGCGGAGAACGCGTAGAAGTCGCACCCGAGCGCGCGCACGTCGAGCGGGAGGTGGCCCGCCGCCTGCGCCCCGTCGAGCAGGAAGGAGACACCCTTCGCCTTCGCGACGCGCGCGACCTCGGCGACGGGCGCGATCGTGCCGAGGACGTTCGACGCGTGGTGGACCGCGATGAGCCGCGTCCTCGCGGTCACGTGCTTCTCGAGCTCCTCCCAGCAGGGAGTGCCGTCCGCGCGCGAGGGGAGGAACGTCACCTTCGCGCGCGCGCGCCACGGGAGCATGTTCGAGTGGTGCTCGGCGCGCGTGATGAGGACCTCGTCGTCGGGCTGGAGCCCGAGCGAGCCCGCGACGAGGTTGAGCCCCTCGGTGGTCCCGCGCGTGAAGACGACCTCGGCGGGCGAGGCGCCGAGGTGCGCCGCCGCCGCGTGCCGCGCCTCCTCGAAGGCGGCGCTCGCCTCGGCGGCGAGCGGGTGCACGCCCCGGTGGACGTTGGCCGTGTACTGCTCGTAGTAGCTCCGGATCGCGGCGAGGACGACGCGCGGCTTGGGCGTCGTCGAGGCCGAGTCGAGGTACGCGATCTTCTGGCCCGCGAGCTCGCGGTCGAGGAGCGGGAACTCGGCGCGGAGGCCGGCTATGTCCATCAGCTCGCCTCCTTGACGACCTTCTCCGCGTCCACGTGCGTCGCGCGGCAGAGGCGGAACTTGCCGGACGCTTCCACGGGGAGGCTCGTCACGACGCGCGCCGAGGGCCGCGCGCCGAGGACGGGCTCGAGCGCCGACGCGGCGGCATCCGCGTCGAGGGGCTCGAGCTCGTCCGCGATCAGGTCGAGATCGAAGTCCTTCGCGGAGCGCTGGACGAGCCGGTAGTGGAGGAGGCCGCTCACCTTCGCGAGGGCGCGATCGACGGTGCGCACCGTGACGAGCCGGCCGTCCGCGTGGATCAGGCAGTCCTTCGCGCGGCCCTCGATGCCCTCGAGGACGAGGCCGTCCGCGAGGCCGCACGGGCACGGCTCCTTCGAGGGTCGCACGAGGTCGCCCGTGTCGAAGCGGACGAGGTTGAGCCACGAGCTCCGGAGCGGCGTGACGAGGAGGACGCCCGCCCCGTCGAGCCCTTTGACCGGCACGACCTCGACGTGGCTCCACGCGGCGTTGTGGTGGAGGCGGCCGGATTCGCACTCCATGAAGACGAAGCCGCACTCGGTCGAGCCGTAGGCGTCGAGGACCGGCACCGAGAACTCGCGCGCGATCGTGCGCACGTGGAGGCGCGAGGGGAACTCGTAGGAGAGGTCGATGAACTTCGGCTGGTACGGCCGCCGCCCGAGCTTCCTCAGGCGGACGAGGAAGAACGCGAGGTAAGCCGGGTCCGCCTCGATCGCGACGGGCTCGAACTCCTCGAGCTCGTCGGCGATCCGGTTCACGTCCTCGTCGGTCCAGAGGCTCGGGTCCACCGTCTGGTTGAGGAACAGGATCCCCTCGTCGAGCTCGCGCTCCGCCATGGGGAGCTTGCCCACGTGACAGAGGTTCCCCGAGCACACGGGCGTCGTGAGCACCGCCTCGCAGTAGCCGGGCTGCTCGACGCACGCGCGCGTGAGACGGTTGAGGCGGAAGCCGTCGCGCTCCTGCGCGTCCCACCAGGGCTGGTGCCAGAGCACCTGCACGCGCTCGCCGGTCGTGCCGCTCGTGCCCACGAACTCGACCTGCTTCTGCTTGAGCGCCTCGGCGAGGACGACGCCCTCCGGGACGAGCTTGTGCGGGAACGCGCCGCGGAGACGGTCCTTCGTCAGGATCGGGAAGCCCTCGAGGGCCGCGCGGCAGGCGACCTCCACGTCGCCCGCGCCGGCGGGCGCGGCGACTCCCCGGTAGAGGGGGACGCGGGTCGCGCAATGAGTCAGCGCGGCGCGGAGGTCGGTCCAGTGCGTCTCGCTCATGGGGGATCGAGGATCACCCGCCGGCCGCGGCGGCGCAAGGGTCCTGGCCGCCGCGGCCTCTCAGCGCCCCTCGAGCTCGCGGAGGGCCTGCCGGGCGAGGTTCAGCACGGCGGGTGGCTCCTCGCCGGGGTCGTCGAGGAAGTGCCGGAAGTCGGCGATCGCCTCCGCTCGGCGACCGAGCTCCTGCCGGAGCGCTCCGCGCCAGCAGAACGCGATCCGCGGCTGGTCGCCGAGCGCGATCGCCTCGTCGAGCTCGCGCTCCGAGGCCGGGAAGTCCTTGAGCATGAGGTGAGCGATGCCCGCGGTCACGGCGTTCTCGCGGCGGATGACGGGGTCGCGCATGTGGGGACTGTCGTCCGGGGCGGCGTGACGAGCGTCCGCGACCACGCGGAGCGCCTCCGCCGCGCGCCCTGCTCGCACCAGGGTCGATGCCTTGAACGTGTGGGCGACCGGGTTCGACGGCGTCAACCCGATCGCGACGTCCAGGTCGGCGAGGGCCCCGGCGAAGTCGTTCGCGCCGCGGCGCACCCGCGCGCGCTCGAGGCGATACTCGATCCGGAGCGGCGCGAGCTCGATCGCGCGCGCGAGGGCCGAGAGGGCGCCCGGACGGTCGCGCCGGTTGATGCAGAGCTCGGCCTGGAGGGAGTGCGGGGACGCCGCGAGAGGGTTCGACGATCGGACGGCGGCGATCTGACGCTCGGCGAGTCCGATGTTGCCGCGCCCGAGCGCCGCCATGGCGAGTCCGAGGCGCGCGCGGTTGTGCCGGTGCGCGTCCGAGCCGATCGCCGCGATCGCTTCGAACTCGGGGAGCACCTCGCGCGCGGCCCCGAGCTCGATGAGACGCTCGGACAGGTCGATCACCGACTCGAAGTCGTCCACGTTGCGGGCGAGGACGGCGGTCCTGGCGAGCGAAGCGGCGATCGCGCGGCGCAGAGACGCGAGCTCGTCGGCGTGCGGCGAGCCGGGCGGGAGCACGATCCGGGCCGCCTCGCGCGCGGCCCCGATCGTCCGCACTGCGGGGTGGAGGTCGAGGTCCCCCACGTGGTCCCACACCTTCCGGATGTCCTCGTCGCTCTCTCGGGCCTCGCGGGCGAGCCGCGCGAGCGTGGCGCGCATCGCCTCGCGCTCGGCGAGAGCCGCGGCCTCGCGCCGGGCCTCCTCCTCCGCTGCCCTCGTCCGCGCGCGCCCGACGGCGAGGACGACGGGGAGCGCCGCGGCGAGGAGCGCCGCGACGAGGACCGCGCCGACGAGCGCGGGCTGACGCCGCGCCCGTGCGGCGAGGCGCTCGAGGCGGCCCACCGGGCGGCCGAGGATCGCCTCGCCGTCGAGGAAGCGGCGGAGGTCCACGGCGACCGCGCCCGCGGAGGCGTAGCGGCGCGCGGGGTCCTTCGCGAGGCAGCGGTGCGCGATCGTCTCGAGGTCGAGGTGGACGCTCGGCTTGAGGCGCCGGAGCGGCTCCGGCTCCTCCGTCACGATCGCGAGGAGGAGCGCGTTCACCTGCCCGGCGGCGAAGGG
>CAZYLP010000352.1:0-8701 GCA_964648345.1 uncultured Planctomycetota bacterium | reverse complement strand
TCCTTCACGAGGAACTGGTCGCGGACGTTCGTCGTCCCCTTCGCGAAGTAGAGGCGCGCCTCCCAGACGTCGTGGCCGGCCAACGCGGCGATCTTGCGGAGAGGGGCCGTTCCGTCCGCGTCGATCTTGTCCTGCGCGGCCTCGGGGCGAGGAGTCGCATCGACGCGCACCTCCTGCGCGTCGCTCGCGAGCGTCTGCATGCGGAGGATGAGCCTTCGCCCGCCGTCCACGGCGCAGCAGTCGACGATCGAGGCCGGGTCGTGGAGGAGCTCGCCCGCGTCCACCTTGCCGTCACCCTCCTTCCCTGGCGCCGAGGGCTCGCCTGAGCCGAGCTCGAGCACGGAGTTGAGGCCCGACTTCCCGTCGGGCTCGGTCTTCGGGTTGTCGCCGTCGTGCTGCCACACGTCGCCGTTGAGCACGAACTTGTAGGTGTAGCGCCCCTTCTTGAGCTCGAGCGTCGTCGAGTAGACGCCGGCGCCCACGTCCTTCATGGGCGTCTTCTTCGGGTCCCAGTTGTTGAACGAGCCCGCGAGGTAGACGCTCTTCGCCGCGATCACCGGCGAGTGCTTGAAGGTGACCTTGTAGCGCGCGCCCTCATCGAGGGCTTCGGTCTCGACCTTGGCCCAGGCGGCGTGGGCGGCGAACAGCAGGGGGGCGAGGAGGAGCGGCAGCAGGAGGAGGCGGCGCATCGGGATCACCTGGCTCCATGAGAGGCCGTGCGGCACGGAACGGGACGCGTCGTCCTAGCTAGTGGGTCTGCCGCCACTTCTGCCATTCCTTCTTCTCGTCGATCCCCTGGAAGCTCGTGCCCGTGAGCTTGACGAGGGCGTCGTGGCAGGCGCGGCGGACCTCGGGCAGCGCCTCGTCGAGCCGGTCGATGAGCGGGTCGATCGCGCGCTTGTCGCCCATCTCGGCGCAGCCCTCCGCGGCGGCGACGCGGAGGTCGCCCTCGTGGTCCTTGAGCGCCGCCATGAGCGGCTCGGAGCCGAGCGGCTCCATGGTGTGGCCGATCGCGCGCGCCGCCGCGCAGCGGACGGGGAGGGACGGGTCCTTCTGGAGGGCGTCGATCAGGAAGGGGACGACGTGCGCCTGCTTCGAGCGGCCGAGCGCGTACGCGCAGGCGCGTCGCACGTCCTCGGGCGCGGGCTTGTCTCCGTGCCCCGAGGCGAGGATCGCCTCGAAGGCGTCGCGCGTCGCGTCCTCCTTGAGGCCGCGCCAGCCGATCGCCGCGGCGCAGGCCGGCGAGAGCGCATCGTAGGCCTGGACGCGTCCGCGGAGCATCGACTCGCTGCCCTTCAAGAAGAAGAGCGCGGCCGCGCCGAGAACCACGAAGACACCGACGGCGGCGAGCGTCCCGGGCTTCTTGTACCAGGGCGTCTCGTGCTTGATCGTCTTGAAGCTCGGGGACATGGTCGGCCTCTCAGCGGCGGTGACCGTTCTGGTGGATGAGGGTGAGGAACTCGGCGCGCGTCTTCTCGTCGTCGCGGAGGCGGCCGAGGAGGCAGGACGTCGTCGCCAGCGAGTTCTGCTTCTCGACGCCGCGCATCATCATGCAGAGGTGCTGCGCCTCGATGACGACGCCGACGCCCATGGGCTTGAGCGTCTCCTGGAGCGCGTTCGCGATCTGCGTCGTGAGCCGCTCCTGGACCTGGAGGCGGCGCGCGAAGCAGTCGACGATCCGGGGGATCTTCGAGAGGCCGATGATCTTCCCCTTCGGCAGGTAGGCGACGTGGCACTTGCCGAAGAAGGGGAGCATGTGGTGTTCACAGACACTGTACAGCTCGATGTCGCGGACGAGCACCATCTCGTCCACCTGCTCCTCGAAGATCGCGTCGTTGAGGACCTTCTTCACGTCCTTGTCGCAGCCGTTCGTCAGGAAGCGGAGACTCTCGGCGACTCGATGCGGCGTCCGCTTGAGTCCCTCGCGCTCGGGGTCCTCTCCGAGCTCGACGAGGAGCTCGCGGATGAGCCCCTCGATCCGGTCCTTCTCCTTCGGTTCCTTCGGCATCCAGTCTCCCGCGAGCCAGCTTACCTCAAGGCGCCGGAGCCGATACAATGACTCGCCGGAGAACGCCATGACGTCGAACGGCAACGGCGCGCAGGACCCCCGCCTCGGCCAGCTCATCTACGACTGGAACGAGGCGAGCCCTCGCCCCGCGCGGAAGCGCGTCACTCTCAACGACGAGACGCTCCGCGACGGTCTCCAGTCGCCCTCGGTCCTCGACCCGAAGATCGACGAGAAGATCGAGATCCTCCACCTCATGGACAAGCTCCGCATCGACACGGCCGACCTCGGCCTGCCGGGAGCGGGTCCACGCGCCGTCGCCGACGTGACGCGCCTCGCGGAGGAGATCCGCGACTCCAAGCTCCGCGTGAAGGGCAACTGCGCGGCGCGCACCGTGATCGCGGACGTCGAGCCGATCGCGCGGATCACGCAGAAGACCGGCGTCCCGATCATGGCGGCCATGTTCATCGGCTCTTCCGAGATCCGCCGCTACACCGAGGACTGGAACCTCGACCGCATGCTCAAGCACACGGAGCAGGCGGTGAAGTTCGCGGTCGAGCACGGCCTCGAGGCGATGTACGTCACCGAGGACACGACGCGCGCGCACCCCGCGACGATCGACAAGCTCTACAAGACCGCGATCGAGCACGGCGCCCGGCGCATCTGCGTCTGCGACACCGTCGGCCACGCCGACCCTCACGGCGTGCGGACGCTCATCGCGCATATCCAGGAGCTCATCCGCTCCACGGGCGAGGACGTGAAGATCGACTGGCACGGCCACAACGACCGCGGCCTCTCGCTCCAGAACGCGATCGCCGCGATCGAGGCGGGCGTCGACCAGGTCCACGGCTGCGCCCTCGGGATCGGCGAGCGCTGCGGGAACATGAGCATGGACCTGCTCATCGTGAACCTGAAGCTCATGGGGTACCTCGACGACTCGGTGGACCTCACGGTCCTCCCGCGGTACGTCGAGAAGGTCTCGCAGGCGACGGCCGTCCCGATCCCGAAGAACTACCCCGTCATGGGGAAGGACGCCTTCGAGACGGGCACCGGCGTCCACGCGGCCGCGGTGATCAAGGCCTTCAAGAAGAACGACACCTGGCTCGCGAACCGCGTCTACTCGGGCGTCCCGGCCGACGTCTTCGGCCGCGAGCAGTCGATCACGATCGGGCCCATGAGCGGGCGCTCGAACGTCGTCTTCTGGCTCGAGCGCCGGAACATCGAGCCGAAGGACGAGATCGTCGATCGGATCTTCGACGAGGCGAAGCGCTCGCACCGGATCCTGACGGACGACGAGATCTACCAGCTCATCAAGCAGCCGGTCGACGAATGGAGCTTCAGCTGAGACGCCCGCCGGAAACTGGATGACGATTCTGTAGTAGATTGGGCGCGCCATGAGTGCGGCGCGCTCCCACCTCGATCGTGCCCTCCGCGTCGCGGCGCTGGTCATCCTCGTCGTCGTCTTCGTCCTCGGCACCACCGAGGCGCTCATGCGCCGGATCTTCGCGCAGCCGCTCAAGCCCTACACGCCGAACGGGCTCTACAGGGCGACGCGGACGCCCAACTACAAGCAGCTCAAGACGTGCGTCGAGGACGGCAAGGACTTCGACTACACGATCAACGCCCTCGGCTTCCGCGGGAAGTCGATGCAGACCGTCAAGAAGCCCGCCGGGGTCTTCCGGATCTTCTTCGTCGGCGCCTCGACGACCGAGAACCAGCACCTCCCCGAGGAGCGGACGTTCCCCGCGCTCGTCGAGGCCGCGCTCGCGGCGCGGGGCGCGAAGGTCGAGGTCTCGAACTGCGGGATCGCCGGGCACGCCTCCGCGCGGAGCTTCGCGCTCATCGCGCACCGGATCCTCCAGCTCGAGCCCGACCTCATCCTCCTCCTCGAGGGCGAGAACGACTTCATGCAGTCGCTCGACGAGGAGCGGTGGGACCCGGCGCACGGGGTCGCCGACCCGGAGAAGATCACGTTCAAGGACTGGCTCGTCACGCAGAGCCGTCTCGTCGCCGTGCTCGAGGGCCCGAAGGAGCGCGACACGCGCCCCTTCCTCGCGAAGCGCCGCAAGGAAGCACGCGCGGCCAAGGGCTACTTCGTGCCGCCGGGCCTCGACCTCCGCCGCGGCCTCCCCTCGTTCGAGGCGTGCCTGCGCCGGACGAAGCTCCTCTGCGACGACGCGAAGGTCCCGCTCGTCTTCATGACCCAGCCGACGCTCTGGAAGGAGCAGAACACCGACGAGGAGCGGAGCGCGATGTGGATGTCGAAGTTCCTCTCGGGCCCGATCTACGTGGACCCGGCGACGTGCCGGAAGCTCATGGACGAGTACAACGCCACCGTTCGCCGCGTCGCCGGCGACAGGCTCGTGGACCTCGACAAGACCGTGCCGAGCGACCTCGCGCACTTCTACGACGACGCGCACATGACGTCGAGAGGCAACGCGGCCGCCGCGGATGCGATCGTGAAGCAGATCGACGCGCTGGGGCTCCGGCGCGGACCATGACACAGAACGCCCAGCCGCACATCGTCGCCAAGTCTTCGCGCCTGGACCGGGTCCTGCGCTACACGGTCGCGGTCCTCCTCGTGGCGGTCCTGCTCCTCGCGGGGGCCGAGCTGACGGCGCGCGCGCTCTACGACGCGCCGGTCGAGGCGTACACGCCGCACCCCCTCTTCCACCTCGTGCGGACGCCCCACTTCAAGACGAAGAAGGTCTCGATCGAGGAGCCGGCCTACTCCTTCACGTTCGAGATCAACGCGCTCGGGTTCCGCGGCAAGAAGATGCAGACCGTGAAGAAGCCGCCCGGGACCTACCGGATCTTCTTCCTCGGCGCCTCGACGACCGAGAACCAGTGCCTCCCCGAGGAGAAGACCTTCGCCGGGGTCGTCCAGGCGCGCCTCGACGCCGCGCTCCCGAACGGGCCGAACGTCGAGGTCGCGAACTGCGGCGTCACCGGCTACGGGATCGCGCGCTCGCTCTCGCTCATCGAGCACAGGATCCTCAACCTCGAGCCCGACCTGATCATCGTCCTCGACGTCGAGAACGACCTCATGACGTCCCTCGACGAGCGCTTCGACCCGACGAACTCGCGGCTCGATGTCGAGGACACGGACTTCCGCGACCTCCTCGGGCGGCGGAGCCGTCTCTTCGGCGTCATCGACGCCGCGACGACGAAGAAGGAGAACGACGCGCGCCGCCCGTTCAACCGGCGCCGCGCCATGGCGCGGAAGCGTCCGTACCAGGTCCCGACGCACGTGAAGCTCGACCACTTCGTGGAGCCGTACAAGGCCTACCTGCGCTGGACCGCGCTCATCTGCAACGACGCGAACGTCCCGCTCGTCTTCATGACGCAGCCGACCCTCTGGAAGGAGAAGCACACGAAGGAGGAGATCGACGCCATGTGGATGGCGTGCTTCCCGACGGGGAAGAACCACCTCCCGCCGGAGGTGGCCATGAAGGTCATGGCGACGTTCAACGAGAGCGTGAAGACGGTCGGCGCGCAGATGGGCGTGCCGGTCGTGGACCTCGCGGCGCACGTGCCGAAGGACCTCCACCACTTCGTGGACGACGCGCACATGACCGCGGAGGGGAACTCGAGCGTCGCTGACGCTGTGCTCGAGTATATCTTAAAGGACGGGAAGCTCCTCCAGCGCACGACGACCAGGTGAACCGCGCCGCCCGGAAGGCGCAACTCGTTCGATCATGGAGGCCTCCACCCGTCCGAGCAACCGGGTCGGCCCGATGCTTCAATTTGTTCCCTTCGTGACCGACGACTGGAACAACGAGGAGCTGAAGGAGTTCGCCGCCGCGCTCGAGGAGCGGCGCGCGCGCGCGCTCGTCCCGACGCGCGAGGCCTCGCGCGGAGCGCGCTCCGCCGAGTGGTTCCTCGCCCGCGTCGGCGCGTCCGAGAAGGTGGACGAGCCGATCCGCGAGCGCTTCGAGGCGCCCACGGGCGACATCCCCGCTCACTTGAAGTCGGCGATGATGGAGTGCCAGAAGCCGTTCCACCTCTGGAACGTCACGCGCGTCGTGGACACGAGCGCGGTCTCCTTCGACCCCGTGCCGCCTTACCGCGTGGGCGCCGCGGCTCGCGACGCGATCGACGCCGAGGGCAAGCCGGGCCGCGTCGTGCCGGCGTCGCGTCTCCTCCGCGGCGCGCGCGAGGAGGTCGAGCTCGTCCGCGCCGATGCGTTCTCTGCTTCGCGCCGTCTCCGCCGCCAGCTCACCGAGAGCGCGGAGGAGCAGGGACTGGGAGTTCCGGATGAGGGATAATGCCGCCGCGGATGGAGCTGTCATGAGCGACGAGACGCTGGGGAAGGAAGAGCACGCGCGCGCCGTCGAGCGGCGCTCGGTCGTCGAGGAGCGCCTGAAGCGCGACGTGCGCTCGATGATCGACGTGCTCAAGGCCGACATCCCGGGCTTCTTCGCGCGCGAGGCGAAGCGGCGCTTCCTCGCCGCGGCCGACTTCGCGGACAAGCTCTCCGAGGACCAGGTCGGCAAGCTCAAGCAGCGCGTCCAGGAGGCGGGCGCGGTCACCGCGGCCGACGTGGCGCGCGCGCTCGACGACCCGAAGACGTGGGCGTGGGACGCGACGACGCCGCTCCCCGAGGCGTCGAAGTCGCTCGACGCTCACCCGCGGGTCGCGCCCGTCCTCTCGCGGATCGGCCTCGGCCTCTCGCAGACGCTCGCCCAGCTCGGCTTCCCCGACGCGGAGAGCGCGAAGGACGCGTACAAGCTCCCGAGCTACTTCGTCGCCGGCTACCTCATGACGAGGCTCGTCGAGAACTACTGGCGCGACCTCCAGGAGCAGGTCGAGCTCACGCGCCTCATCGAGGAGTCGGCCGGCCGCGAGCGGCGGGACAAGCTCAACAAGAAATGGGATGACGCCTGAGGGTTCTCGATCTCTTGCTCCCTGAGCAAGAGATGGGGTCGGTATGACCGCATACCGGGGCTATCTCTTGCTTGACGAGCAAGAGTTCGCGGGCGTGTTTGGTTCCTGTTCGGCGATGGCCGTCGGTGGTCTGTGATACGACCACTTCATGTTCGAAGCTCAGAACGTGGGCGCCGGTGGGCGCGGAGGGACTGCCCTCTTTCGCGATGACGGCGATCGGTTCGCGATCGGCGAGACGCTCGACCGCGTGTTCGGGCCGGCGGTGCTCGCCTTCTGCCCCATGCGGACCCACCTCCACGTGCTCGTCGAAGGAGAGAGGTCGACCGTCGCCCGAGACATCGACTACGCGCTCCGCGCGTACGCTCGCGCCCGCAACCGGCGCGCGACGCTCCCCGAGCTGCTGCGTGGCCCGATCGACATCCGGACGATCCACGATGATCGGCGAGAGCTCGCGCGTGCGATCCACTACATCCACATGAATCCGGTCAAGACGACGCCGCCCATCGTGACGGAACCGGTCTTCTTCGAATGGGGGACCGCGCGCGCCTATGCGGGGATGTCGCTCGCCTGGCAGGCAAACGTTTCACGTGCCCGCGCTCTGCTCGGGCGCGACGAGTGGCGGACCAGGCTCGCGGCCCCCGAGCTGTTCGGGCTCGAACCCCTCGCACTTCCGCTTGCGCGCCCGAACGCCCTCCTCGTAGCCGCGGCCCAGGTCTTCGGTCTCCTCGCGGCCGATCTCGCTTCCTCATCGCAACGGCGTGACCTCGCGCCAGCGCGCGCGACGTACGTCCATGCCGGGCGACTCGAGTCGTACTCTGACGAACAACTCGCCCTCGTCCTCCGGAAGACGCGCCAGCGCGTGCATCAGCTCGGGCAGCGACCAGTCGATCCCATCGCCGTCAGGATCGCGAGGACCCTGTGCCGCGACGAGCGCTTCATCGTTCGTCTGCCCGAGCTCGCGCCGGCGTCCTGACTCTTGCTCTCCGAGCAAGAGATGGGGGCGGTATGGCGCCATACCCGGGGCGTCTCTTGCTCCGTGCGCAAGAGATGCAAGACACTCGTGTGTCGCGGGTTGGATTCCCGCCGGCCATCGGGCCGACCGCCACCTGGCACGCTATAATTTCGCCCCGTGCCCGAAGAGAAGCTGAGCTACACGCGAGGCGTGCTCGACAAGATCCGCGCGAGCTACGACAAGCTCTCGCGCGAAGAGCTCCTCGACCTGATCTGCTACATCTCGAAGACGTACATCGTCGAGCAGACGATCCCGTTCGACGTGCCGCTCCCTGAGAAAGAGGAAGCGCCGCCCGACGAGGACGTGATCGACGCGCCCGCCGGTGCGCGCACGAGCGGCCCGCCGGTCCAGAGCGAGGCGGAGCGCTTCGCGACGCTCATCGAGGGGCTCAAGAAGCGGACGCAGCTCTCCCAGCTCGCGGGCTTCTCCGTCGAGGAGGGACGCGCGGTCCTCGTCGTGGACAACCAGAAGGTCACCTTCGGCGACCGCGTCACGGTCGAGTTCGTCCCGACGACGGGCCGCAAGCGCCCGACGGCTCCGGGGCCGATCCCCGCGCCGCTCGCGCCGGAGCCCGTGGCGCAGCCGGCGGTCCGGGTTTTGCGGGCGGTGGAATCGCCGCTGTTGCAGGTTTATTTCGGCGTGGTGGCCGTGGCCGTTGCGCCCGTGGCCGAGGAACTGTTCTTCCGCGGCATTCTTTATCCGACGATCAAGCAGGCCGGGTATCCACGCGTGGCGTTGTGGGGCACGTCGCTGTTCTTCGCCGCCATCCACGCGAACGTGATGACCTTCGTGCCGCT
>CAZYLP010000351.1:0-8717 GCA_964648345.1 uncultured Planctomycetota bacterium | reverse complement strand
CTGCGCGCGCGGCGCCGCTCGGGCCCGCCCTCCGCGCGCTGACCGACGACGTCGAGCCGGCCTTCGCGGATCGAGTCGCCGCGGTCCTCGACGTCGAGAGCGCGGAGGTGAAGCCCGAGCTCCTGAAGGAGGTTCGTGAAGCGAAGCTCGCGGCCCGCGCCAAGCTCGGCGAGCACCTCGCCGAGATCGCGGCGGGGCACGCCGGCTGCTCGGTCGCGGAGCGGAACGGGCGTCTCTGCATCGCGGCGCGCTCGCCGATCCCGGGCACGCTCGTGGACCGCGAGGGGCCCGTCGCGTTCGTCGAGCCCGAGAGCGCGCGCGACCTCTCGAACCAGGCTCTCTCCCTCGAGCTCGAGGAGAACGCGCGCGTGGATCGCCTCCTCGTCGAGCTGAACCTCATGGCGCGGAGTCACGAGGACGAGCTTCGCGCCCTCGCGGAGCGGCTCGCCCGCCTCGACCTCCATCTCGCCCTCGGGCGCTTCGCGCGCGACCTCGAGATGTGCGAGCCGCGCTTCGGCGAGGCGCTCGTCCTCGAGCAGGTGAGGCATCCGTGGCCCGCCGCGACGCTGGCCCCCCCCCTCCCCCCCCCCCGCTCCGGGGGGGGGGCAGGGGGGGGGCCTGCGTTCCGATCGACGTCCGCCTCGACTCGCGCGTGCGCCTCCTCGTCATCACGGGGCCGAACGGCGGCGGGAAGACGGTCGCCCTCAAGACGGCGGGCCTCGCGGTCGTGCTCGCGCTCTCGGGGTCCTTCGTGCCCGCGAAGGCGGCGACGGTGCCGCTCGCGAGCGAGCTCCTCGCGGCGGCGGTCGCGCCGGACGACCTCGCGCACGGTCTCTCGACGTTCGAGGTCCACGCGCGGCGCCTCGCGGCGGTCGCGGCCCACGCGGCGCGCGGCGCGCTCGTCCTCCTCGACGAGCTCGGCCTCGGCACCGACCCGATCGAGGGCGCCGCGCTCGGGCGCGCGCTCCTCGAGCACCTCCTCGCGAAGGGAGCGCTCGTCCTCGCGACGACGCACCTGGGGCCACTCAAGACGTTCGCGGTGACGACGGACGGCGCGGCCGTCGCGAGCGTCGCGGTGGACGAGCGCGGGTGCCCGCTCTACCGCCTCGAGGTCGGGAAGGCGGGCGAGAGCTCGGCGCTCGCCATGGCGCGCCGGGCCGGCGTCCCGGAGCCGATCGTCGCGCGCGCGGAGGCGATCGTCCGTGGCCGCTGAGACCCCGAGACCGACGGGCTCGGACGAGCCGCGCGACCTCGCGCTCGAGATCCCGCTCCTCGTCGTCGCGTCGGCCGGCGTCGTCTTCTTCGCGGGCGTCCACCGCTGGTTCATCGCCGGGCACTTCATCGCCGCGCTCGCGCTCGCGTTCTTCGCCCTCGCGCGGTCCCTCGTCACGGGGAGGCTCCGCCTCGCCGCGCCGCCCGTCGGCGCGGCCGTGCTCGCGGTGATCATCACCGGCGCGTTCCAGGCCGCGAACGGGCTCTCGATCGCGCCCGACGAGACGCGCGAGACGCTCCTCCGCTACGGCGTCGCCGCGATCGTGTTCTTCCTGTCGGCGTTCGCGGCGCGGAGCGAGAGCGCGGTCCGCCGCCTCGGGCTCGGCGCGGGCGTGCTCGTCGCGTTCGAGGTCCTCTACGGGATCGCGGAGCACTTCGGCGGGCGCGAGTACATCCTGTTCTGGCCGAAGCTCTACCCGGGAGTCGTCTCCGGGACGTTCCACAACCGCGACCACTTCGCGGGCGTCCTCGTCCTCGCGACGCCGTTCCTCCTCGGCCTCGCGCAGAGCGAGCCGTGGCGCTGGCACGCGCAGGCGCCCCGGCTCTCGACGCGGCTCGCGCTCGCGCTCGACCAGCCGGGCTTCTGGCGCGGCATCGCGTGCTACGCCGCCGCCGGCCTCGGCGCCCTGGGAGTCGTGCTCTCCCTCTCGCGCGGCGGCGTGCTCGCGATCGGGTTCGCGTTCGTCGTCTACGCGCTCCTCGCGACGAGAGGGAAGGTGAGCGCGAACCGCACGCGCCTCCTCGCCCTCGGCGCCTTCGGCATGCTCGTCGTGCTCGGAGCGGTCCTCTACGGCCGCACGGACCCGCTCCTCGCGCGCTTCGCGACGAGCGTGAGCGACGCGACCCAGGAGCGCGGGCGCGTCGCGTTCGTCCGGGGCACGGTCGAGCTCATCGAGGAGCGTCCGCTCACGGGATCGGGGCTCGGGACCTTCGAGCGGAACTTCACGCACGTCCAGCGCTCGTGGTACGAGCAGCACTACCTCGAGCACGCGCACTGCGACGTGCTCCAGCTCCCCTCCGAGGTCGGCATCCCCGTGGCCGCGATCGCCGGGCTCCTCCTCCTCGCGTGTCTCGCCTCGGCGGTGCGCCGCTCGGGGTCCTCGACGGTGACGTGCGGCCTCGTCGCGGCCGTCGCCGGCGCGTGGGCGCACGCGCTCGTCGACTTCACGCTCCAGCGCGAGGGGCCGCTCGTCTTCGCGGGCTTCGTCCTCGGCCTCCTCGCGGGGCCGCGCGCGCCGCGCGTCCTCCTCATGGGCAAGAGCGCGCGGATCGCGGGGCCGCTCCTCGCGCTCGCGCTCCTCCCGCTCGTCCCTTACCCGCTCCGCGTCCTCCAGGCGGAGCTCCTCGTGAACCCGACCGTCCTCCCGCGCGACGACGTCCGGCCGTCGGCGGAGAAGCTCGTCGCCATCGAGAAGGCGATCGAGCTCCGCCCGGAGCGCGCCGTCTACCGGCGCCTCGCGGTCCAGACCCGGCTCGACGCGTTCGTCGGGAGGCTCGACGCGCAGGTGCGCGAGGCGGTCGTGAACCTGGGCGGCGACTCCGCGCCCGAGGGCCTGGCCTCGGCCCTCCGGCAGTCGATCGCCGCGCGAGCGGCGGACGAGGCCGCGGCGGTCCAGAGCCGCTCCATGGCCGACCTCCGCGCCGCGGCCGCGAGCGATCCGCGGAACGCGCGCGTCCTCTCGCTCCTCGCCCTCATCACGCTCGACCCCGTCGAGGCGCGCCGCGCGGCGGACGAGGCCGTGTCGGTCTTCCCGTACGGCGTGGACGTGATCATCGAGTCCGCGCTCGGCCGCCTCAAGCTCGACCGCCGCGACGAGGACGCCGCGAAGCTCCTCGCGCGCGGCCTCGCCCTCGACCCGGGGCTCCTCTCCTACGCGGCCTTCCACGCGACCGCGCTCCAGCTCGAGCGCGAGCTCGCGCGCGCGCTCCCCGACGCGAGCTCGCGTCGCGAGTGGGCGCGGCGTCTCGTCGCCGCCCGGCGCCTCGACCTCCTCGGCGACGAGCTCGAGGCGCTCGCGCGGCTCGAGGACGGACGCGCGGCCGTCGCTCCGGTGGCGAGCGCCTCCGGCAAGACCGTCGCGTCGGTTCGCCCCGACGCCTGGCTCGACAAGCCGGACGGCTTCGCCCTCGAGCGCCTGAACGCTCTCGTCCTCCGCCTCGCCGGCCGTCGCGCCGGAGCGCGCCTCCCCGAGGCGGGCACCCTCCTCGTCGAGACCTCGCTCGTCCCGGGCCGCGCGCCCGCGTTCGTGTGCGTGCTTCACGAGGGCAAGCACCTCGGGCACGTGCTCGTCGCCGGCGACTGGGCGACGGCTCGCTTCGCTTGCCCCGGTGCGGGCTGGGTCGAGCTCGTCGGCTCCCTGAAGCACCACGCCCTCGTCGGCGGAGAGCCGGACGAGGGCGTGCTGGTGAGAGACGTGTCGCTCGTGAAGTGAGCGAAGTCTACGGAGAAGCGGCAGTCGGGACGAAGATCTTCTTCTCGTCGCGGTTGCCCCACGCCGCGTAGCCGATCCCGAGGCCGAGGCCGAGGCCGACGATCGCGCAGCCGATACCGATCACGACCGCGCCCGTCGTCGAGACGGCGGCGATCTTGGACGGGGCGGCCTTGGGGTTGCCCATCGCGACGCCCTGCTCGAGGACGAACTTGAGCGAGCTCGCCTGGGCCCCGTCCTTCACGAGGAGGTCGCCGCGGGCGGCGCCGACCTTGAGCGTGAAGTCGCCCGCGGACTGTTTGCCGAGCTGGAAGACGCCCTTCTCGTCCGTGCTCGCCTCGGCTACGACCTTGCCGTCCTTGTCGAGGAGCTGGACCGTGGCGCCCTTGATCGGGGTCTTGCCGTCGAGGTCGACGATGCTGCCGCCGAGGTCCCCCGGCTGGACGGTGAGCGCCGACTCGGCCGGCTTGGCAGCCGCCTCATCCGCGAACGCCCGGGGCTGGAACTGCGGGATGACGAGGAGCGACACGGCGAGCGCGACCGACAGTGCCCTCTGCACGGATTTTTCCCCCTGAAGGAAAGATTCGAGAAGGAGTGTAGCGCATCCAGACGGGGCGGTGCAAGTCCCAGCGTGTCGGAGGCTAGGGACCGCTGTTCCTTCGTGTTGGAGACGTGTCGTAATCCTCCACAGGGGGCAGAAGGAACAACCGGTGAGGAGGTCGAGTCAGGTCGCAGCGATCGTATTCCTCGTGACCGCCTGGGTCTGTGTCTGGGAGGCCGCGAACGATCGCGCCGAGATCGAGCAGCGCGAAGCCCGCAACCAGGCGTTGCGCGAGGAGATCGAGGCGAACCGCCGCTATCTCGAACGGCGGGCGTTCCTCGAGCGCCAGAAGCAGGACTTCGACGAGGTCGCGCCCGCTTACGCGCGAATCCTCCCGTCCCGCGAGGTCGCGACGGACGAGAAGCTCCTCAGCGAGTTCCAGGCCATGGCCGAGAGCTCGGGCATCCGGATCCACTCGATCACGATGGAGGTGAAGCGGTGAGCCTTCGCATAGTGAGCGGGATATCCCTCTGCCTGTGCGTCGCCGCTGCAACTCCCGCGCGCGCCGAGTCGATCGAGCTGCTCCGGTTTCTCGAGGCGCACGAGGCGCGCGACTGGCCGGCGGCCGAGAAGGCGTGGCAGTCGCTCGAGACGTCCATGGAACCGCGGCCGACGAGCGTGCGCCTCAAGCACGTCGATGTGCTCCTCCATGTAAACAAGCGCGCCGATGCGCGCGTGGGCGTCGAGGGAGTCCTCGACGAGGAGCCGCGGAACGTCGTCGCGCTCGCGCTCCTCGCGCGCCTCCGCGCAGGCGAGAGCCCGGAGGCGGCGAAGACGCTCCTCCTCGATGCGGCGCGCGAAGGCTACCCCGTCCTCCGCGAGATCCGCGAAGCCAAGGAGCTCGCGGTGCTCCGCGACGACCCGGCCTTCGTGCTCGCGGCGATGCGTGCGACCTCGGCGTTCGACTCGGGCCGCGAGAAGGGCCGGAACCCGTTCGCCGCCCCGCGCCGCTCCGTGACCGAGCCGCCGCGGATGCCGAACTTCAGGAAGCCCACGCAGATCAAGAAGGAGAAGCGTCTCTCCGATTACATCGAGCAGGGCAACGAGAAGCTCCGCTCGATGCAGAGGAACCTCCGCGCGGAGCGGCTCGCCGAGGTGAGCGTCGAGCTCCTCGACGTGAAGGGGCTCTGCGATGAGATGAGGAGAGAGTCCGAGCCGGACTTCGCCGCGACGGCGGACGAGATCTGGCGGCGCGCCTTCTCGCTCGAGGAGCAGGCGCGGAAGCTCCTCAGGATCAAAGAGCTGGGGATCGTCGTCACGGGGATCGTGCTGGCCCCGCAAGTTCCGAGTCGAACCATCGTGGCGCTCGGGAAGGACTCGTCGGGCAGGATCTACGAAGAAGGCGACGAGCTCCGCGACCGGAGCGGCGACAGGATCCGCGGCCTCAAGGTCGTGAAGATCTCCGACGGCTCGGTGCGGTTCGACTTCCAGGGCACGGAGTTCGCCCGGGAGCTACGCTCGAAGCCATGACGTCGCTCGGGGAACGCGAGGCCGTCGAGCGCTGCCAGCGCGGGGACCCGGGTCATGCCGGGTTCCGCTCCCTGTACGAGCGCTTCTCGCCCGAGGTCTTCGGCTTCTTGAAGCACATCCTGAAGGATGCCGAGAGCGCCGAGGACGCCTGCCAGGAGACGTTCTTCCGCCTCCACAAGGGGCTCGCGAGCTTCGACGCGGCGCGGCCGCTCCGGCCCTACGTGCTCCAGGTCGCGCGCAACGTCGCGATCGACGTGATCCGCGTCCGGCGCCGCCGCAAGCTCCCGGAGCACGTCGAGGAGGAGGGGCAGCTCCCCGCGCTCGACGCGCAGGCCGTCGACGACGCGAGCGCGAGCGAGGCCCGAGAGGTGGTCGCCGAGGCGATCTCCGCGCTCGGGCCGGAGCCGCGGACGCTCCTCGCGCTCCGCTTCCTGCACGAGCTCAGCTACGAGGATCTTGCGGCCATGGAGAAGGTCACCATCCGCACGATCGGCAACCGGCTCCGCGCCGCGGTCGCGCTCCTCTCGAGGGAGCTCGTCCGCCGCGGAGCGCACAACCTGGAGGTGCGGCCGTGAGCTGCTCCGAGGTCCGTTCGCTCCTCACGCTCCGTTCGCTCGACCTCCTCGAGGAGGCGGAGCGCTCCTCGGTCGAGGAGCACCTCGCGTCGTGCGCTCCGTGCCGGCTCGAGGTCGGCTCCGCGGGCGAGGTCGCCTCTTACTTGATGTCCGCTCGCCGCGACGAGCGGCCCCCCGAGCGCGTCTGGGATGCGGTCGCCGCGCGGCTGGAACCGAATCCTCGAGCGAGCGACACCTCCGCGAGTCCTCGAGCGAGCGAAGCGAGTCGAGAGGGCGTCCTCCTCCAGCTCGCCTGCGCCACCTGCTCGGGCGGCCTCGTCGAGGGCGGCGCCGTCTACTGCTCGTCGTGCCTCGCGCCTCACCACGCGGAGTGCTTCACGAAGTGCACGGTCCACGGCTGCTCGGGGACGACGCTCGTCTCCGCGCGCGCGCCGCGGCGCTCGATGGCGGGGCCGCTCGTGCTCGTCGGCATCGCGGCCGTCTCGGCGATCGTCGTCGTGCAGCGAGCGTACGACGAGCTCCTCGACGAGACCCGGAGGAACACGCAGCTCGAGAACGACATCAAGAAGTTCATCATCGTGAAGAAGCCCGAGCCCGTCGCTCCGGTTGCGAAGCCGCGCGACCGCGTGGACGTGAGCTCGGACGGCGTCGAGGAGCTGAGCGTGGCCCTCGACCGCGTCGGCAAGGCGGTCGACCAGAACATCGTCGTCGCGCCCGACGTCCACGTGAAGATGAAGTTCGATCTCCGGAACGTCCACTGGCGCGATGCCGTGTCCGCGATCGCGTCGCTCGCGAAGTGCGACATCGTCCAGCGCGGCGACGTGCTCGTCCTCATGAAGCCGATCACGCTGCCCGAGCGAGTGGAACCCGTCCCGTTGCCGCCGGCCGACGAGCCGGAGAAGGACATCGAGTTCAAGCTGAACGGGTTCGTCGTCGTGGCCGGTCAGCCATCGAGCGCCGTCATCAACGGGAAGCCGTACCGCGAAGGCGACCAGATCGTCGGCCGCGATGGCAAGCCCTTCTCGCCCCGGCGGTTCGTCGCGAAGATCCACACGGACGGCGTCGAGATCGCGACGGGCTCGCTCGATGGCCCGAGGACCGTTCTCGGCCGCTGACGATGGGACGTCGGATGCGGGTGGTATCGTGATGGCCCTGGAGCCCCCATGGCCTACGAGGTCTTCGCGAGGAAGTACCGGCCGCGCGTCTTCGACGATCTGATCGGGCAAGAGGCCATCGCGCAGACTATCCGTCACGCGGTGGCGTCCGGCCGTACGGGCAGCGTCTACCTGTTCGCCGGGAGCCACGGCGTCGGCAAGACCTCGGTCGCGCGCATCCTGGCGAAGGCGCTCAACTGCCCGAACGTCAAGGACGGCGCGCCCTGCGGGACGTGCGAGACGTGCGAGAGCATCGCGCGCGGCGACTGCCTCGACGTGGTCGAGATCGACGCGGCGTCCAACTCCAAGGTCGAGGACGTGCGCCTCCTCCGCGACTCGGTCGGCTACAAGCCCGCCAGCTGCCGGTTCAAGGTCTACATCCTGGACGAGGTCCATCGCCTCTCGACGAACGCGTTCGATGCGCTGCTCAAGACCTTCGAGGAGTCGCCGCCGCTCGTTCGCTTCGTGCTCGCGACGACCGAGCTGCACAAGGTCCCGACGACGATCCTCAGCCGGGCGCAGGTGTTCCGCTTCCAGCGCGCGGGTCTCGACGACATCGTGCGTTCGCTCAAGCGCATCGCGGACGCGGAGAAGCTCTCGATCGACGACGAGGCGCTCCGCGTCGTCGCGCGGCGCGCGCGTGGCTCGATGCGCGACTCGCAGAAGACGCTCGACCAGGTCGTCGCGCTGGCGGGGCCGGCGACCAAGGGCTCGATCACGGCAGCCCACGTCGCCTTCCTTCTCGGCGATGCCGGAGCCGACGTCGTCGCGCGCCTCCTCGTCGCGATCGTCCAGGGCAATGCGGGCGAGCTCCTGAAGGAGCTCGACGCACACGTTCGCGCCGGGGGCCGACCCGACGCGCTCGCGGCCGACCTCATGGAGGGGCTGCGCGGCGCGCTCTACCTGAAGACTGCGGGGCCGAACACGCCGCTCCTCGAGGACGTGGCGCTCGGCAAGGAGGACCTCGCGCCCGCGGCCGAGGCGCTCTCGGAGGAGTCGCTCCTCTACGCGCTCCAGCTCCTCCAGGAGGCGCTCATGAACATGCGCGAGGTCCGCGATCCGCGGCTCGCGCTCGAGCTCGTCCTGGTCCGCCTCGCGCGGGCGCGCGAGCTCCTCCCGGTCGGCGAGGTGCTCGCCCGGCTCCAGCGGCTCGAGAGCTCCGTGACGGGTGGTGGCCCCCGGCTCTCCGGCGCGGCGCCCCCGAGCAGTGCTCCAC
>CAZYLP010000350.1:0-8721 GCA_964648345.1 uncultured Planctomycetota bacterium | reverse complement strand
CTACGCGCAGCCGCGCGACGCGTTCGTGGAGGCGAGCGCCGCTCGATGGCCGCTCCCTGACGAGCCGCCCGTGCTCGACTGGGTCCTCTTCTCCGACGCGCAGTACGCGAGCGCGGGCTTCCCCTTCACGCGCCTCACGCCGAACACGGTCTGCCGGTGGTTCGCGTTCCGCGACGCGAAGACCGGCCTCGCGCGCTGGGTCCCCGAGGAGCTCGCGTTCCTGTTCAGCTCACGGCCGCACCGGCTCTGCCCCGCGACCTCGACCGGGCTCACGTGCGGGCGGCCCGGACAGCGCGTGCTCCTCCGCGGCCTCGAGGAGGTCGTCGAGCGCGACGCGACCCTCGGCGCCTGGTGGGGCCTCTACGGCCTCGAGGAGTGGCCGCCGCGTCTCGACGAGCGGCTCGTGCGGCCGAACCTGCGCTGGCGCTTCTTCCGCGTCGCGAGCCCGCACAGCGCTCACGTGACGATCGTCACTCTCGAGGGCGAGGACAAGGAGGGCTTCGTCTTCTCGGTCGGCTCCGCGTGCCGCGAGACTCTCGGCGCGAGCTTCGAGAAGTCGATCATCGAGGCCGTCCAGGGCCGGCACTACGTCCGCTTCTTGAAGCAGACCGTTCGTGAAGTGAGTGAACCGCGCTCGTTCGCGGAGCATGCCGTCTACTACTCGCTGAATCCGGATGCGTTGCGAGGAAGCGTCTTCGACGTCGCCGCTCGCGCGACCGCGGAGCAGCCGCGCGAGGATCTTCTGGCCCGCACCGAGAGGCCCGTCCTCTTCCGGAACCTGACGCCGTCGTTCGGTGTTGGCGGCGAGGAGGAGTGGCTCGTCCTCCGCGTCGTCGTGCCGGGGCTCAGGCCGCTCCACGGCGATCACCGCTTGGCGCATCTCGGCTCTCTCGACACGAGCGTCGCGCGGAGGCCGCATCCCTTCCCATGAGTCAGGGAGACCTCGACCCCACGAGCTACCCCGAGTTCCGCGAGCGTCTCCTCGGTCACGCGAGCGAGACCTTCGAGCCGCGGAGCTATCCCGGCTACCCGCGCGTCGCGCTCGAGGACGTGAAGCCTCGCCTCCTCGTGCGGCTCGACACGACGCTCCTCGCGCGGAGATCGCCGCGGAAGCTCGGGACGAGCGTGTCGGCCTCGCAGCTCGCGCGCGTGCTGAAGTTCGCGCACGGAGTGGTCGACGAGGAGGGCCGCGGCCCCGTGCCCTCGGCGGGCGGACTTCAAGCGCTCGAGCTCTACGTCGTGCCGCTCGTGAAGGGGTGGCTCGAGGACGGCGCGTATCACTACGACCGCGTGGCGCACGCGCTCGCGCGTGTCGCGACGAGCTTCCCCGCGCGTGAAGTCGTGCCGTCGCTCTCGCTCGTCGAGGGCGGCGCCGTCTTGTTCGTCGTCGCCGGCGACTCCGCGCGCGTGAAGGCGCGTTACGGCGATCGCGGCGAGCGCTTCCTGACGCTCGAGGCGGGGCACCTCATGCAGAACCTCGCGCTCCTTGCTACGAGTGAGGGGCTGGGGCTGACTCCCATGGGCGGCTTCTTCGAGCGGGAGATCGCGGAGAGTTTGAAGCTCGTGAAGACGGACCTGGTGCTGTACGCGGGTGTGTGTGGATGAGCGGTCCGAGCGTTGTCCGGCGCAGAGGCGCAGAGGCGCAGAGGCGGAGAGAGGTCTCCTCGTGAAGGAGGGCTCGCAGAGCGGACCGCGGCCGCGGCCGGGAGCGACGAGGTGTCCTTACTGCCACGACGAGTGCGCGGCCACGGGCGACGAGTGCGTGTGCGCCGAGTGCCTGTCGCGGCACCACCGGCGGTGCTGGGACGAGGGCTCGGGCTGCTCGAGCTGTCGCGGGACGCGTCGCCTCGAAGCGGTCGCGGCGCCGCCGCGTGGCGGGCCTCAGTTCAACGATGCGGTCGACGCGTGGATCAAGCTGGGGCTCGTCTACAACCTCGTGCTCACGGGCGTGACGGTCCTGACCCTGGGCACGAGGCTGCTGCAACCGGGCCTTGTGGTCGCTGTCGCGTGCGGCGCGATCGTCGCCAACGTCTGCTTCCTCCTCGGCCCTGCGATCGAGCTCATCATCCGGAGGCTCGGCGCCCGGGACACGACCGCGCTGCGCTGGGCTCTCTTCGCGTCGGGCACTTTTCTCGCGATGATGCTCACGTTCTTCTGCTGCCTCGACGGGGGATTTGGGCCCGGGTTCTGACGTCGCGTCTTCAGGGCGACCCGCCGTTCACCGACCCTCGAAGTCGACCTTCTCCTTGGTCAGGAATGCCTGCGTCGCCTTCATGAAGTCGTTCGACCGGAAGCACTCCTCGCGGAGCTTCGCGATCTCGACGACCGTCGCCGCGTCGAGCGGCGGCGGCTTCAAGCGCCGGACGATCGTCTTCGTCCCGCGCACTGAGAGCGGCGCGTTCTTCGCGATCGTCGCGGCGAGCTTCTCGGCCTCGGCCTTGGCCTCGGCCTTCGGGACGACGCGGTTCGCGAGGCCGAGCGCGAGCGCGCGCGGAGCGAGCACGGGCTCCGCCGTGAAGAACATCTCCTTCGTCGCCGAGACGCCCACGAGCTCGATCAAGCGGCGCGTGCCGGACGCCGAGTAGAGGACGCCGAGCTTCGCGGGCGGCATGCAGAACTTCGCGTCGTCGGATGCGACGCGGAGGTCGCACGCGCTCGCGAGCTCGCAGCCGGCACCGTAGGCGTTGCCGTGGACGAGCGCGATCGTCGGGACCGGACACTCGTCGAGGGCGCGGAGCGCCTTCTCGAGCGGGTGCGACGCCTCGTCGTTCACGCTCGGGCCGCCGGCGAGCTCGCGGATGAGCTCCTCGATGTTGTAGCCGGTGCAGAAGCTCCGCTCGCCCGCGCCGCGGAGGAGGACGACGCGCGGCGCCGCCGCTTCGCGCGCCTCGACGCGGCGCGTGAGGGCGGCGAGGAGCTCCTCCAGGCGGCCGAGCATGGGCCGGTCGACGGAGTTGCCCCGCTCCGGGGCGTCGAGGGTTACGTGGAGGACGCGGTCGCGCTCCTCGGCTCGGACGGTCATGGGAGGAGTGTAGATGACGCGACACTTCCACGGGGATCGCGTGTCTCGAATCCATGGGGGACGAGAGGCCGAGCTTGCTGAACCACAACCACGCGAACGCCACGCAGGACGGGACGAGGATCCTGAGCCTCCGCGCCGCGCTCGCGCGCCGGGGCGCGGCGCACGTCGAGCCGATCGTCGTCCCGCAGGCCTGGAACCTCCGCTGCTTCGAGTGCCTCGAGGCGACCGCCGAGTCCCTCGGCATGCGCGCGGCCGTCGAGGACACCCTCCCGGGCGAGGAGGAGCTCTTCGCGCGCTACGACCAGCGCTCCTGGCGCGTCGACAGCCCGGGGACGGAGCCCGTCGAGTTCTACGCGCCGCAGGTCTTCGGCCTCGTGCGGATCGCGCGCGAGGGCGTGCCCGTGCTCTGGCTCTGGTACCTCCGCGAGGTCATGAACGGCGCGGTCTGCGTCTACGCGGCCGCGCGCGAGCGGGGCGCCTTCGAGCGCTTCGTCGCCGCGTACCGCGGCATCGACGTCGCGCACGAGCGCCGCGAGTCCGGGCTCATCCTCCTCGAGGGCCACGCGGGCGAGTGCCGCGCGCCGTCCGTCGCCGTCGCCTGGGACGACCTCGTCCTCCCGCGCCAGCAGCGCGACGACATCGAGCGGACGGTCCGCGAGTTCTTCTCCTCGCGCGAGCTCTACCGCCACCACCGGATCCCGTACCGCCGCGGCATCCTCCTCGCGGGGCCGCCGGGGAACGGGAAGACCACGATCCTGAAGGCGATCCGCACGACGCTCTCGGTGCCCGTGCTCGTCGCGAGCCTGGAGGAGTGCACGACGGACATGCGCCACGCGTTCCAGCGCGCGGCCGAGCTCGCGCCGTCGGTGCTCTGCTTCGAGGACATAGACGCCCTCGTGGGCGACGGTCCGTTCCTGTCGAAGTTCCTGAACCTCCTCGACGGCCTCGAGGCGATGGAGGGGACGCTCGTCGTCGCGACGACGAACCGCCCCGACCGGATCGACCCCGCCATCGCCAAGCGGCCGAGCCGCTTCGACCGCGTCTTCGCGATCGCGCCGCCGGACCGGCCGCTGCGGCAGCTCTACTTCGAGCGGCACCTCGGCGCCGACGCGCCCGAGGGGGCGCCGTCGCGCCTCGCGGGCCGGACCGAAGGCTACAGCGTCGCCTTCCTGAAGGAGGTCGTCATCCAGTCGCGGCTCGCGGCCGTCCGCCGCGGCGCCGAGCGGCTCGAAGAGGACGATCTCGACCAGGCGCTCCAGGCGACGAGCGAGCACCAGCGGCTCGCGACGCGCGGCCTCGAGGACCGGGCGCCCGTCGGGTTCGCGGTCGGCTGACCCGCCCCGGGGATCGGTTACAACTTCCCTCGTGAGACGGGAGCTCGCGGCGGCGGCGGCGGTCGTGATCGCGACGGCCGCCGTCGCCGCGTTCGTCGCGGCGCTCGGCGGCCTCGGGCTCGTCTACAACGACGAGTACATCTACGCCGCCGCGGCGCGCGAGCTGGCCCAGGGCCGCACGCCCTGGTGCTACGGGCCGTGGCCCTTCTTCGTCGCGCGGCTCGGCTTCCCCTACACCGAGATCCACGCCCGCGGCTCGATCGCGACGATCGCGCTCGCGTTCCGGCTCTTCGGGACGAGCGAGACCGCGATCTTCGTCCCCTCGTTCGTGGAGACGCTCCTCGCCGCGCTCGCGGTCCACCTGACGGCGAGGCTCGCGGGGGTCGGGCCGTGGCGCTCGGCGCTCGTGGGCTCGCTCGCGGGGGCGCACCCGATCCTCGCGACGTTCGCGGCGAGCGCGTTCCCCGAGGCGGGCCACACGCTCGGCTTCGCGCTCGCCGGCGCCTCGATCGCCGCGCGCGCGGGCCGGCTCCGCGCCATCCTGCTCGTGACCGGGACCGTCGTCGCGGTCGTCCACCGCGAGACGGCGCTCGCGCTCCCCGTGGCGGCGGGCCTCGGGTTCTTCGTGCGCGCCCGCGCCGAGGGGGCGAGCCGCAAGGACGCCCTCCGCGCTTCGCTCGTGGCGCCGCTCGCCGCGCTCGTCGCGGGGCTCGGCGCCTTCGCGCTCTTCAGGGGCCCGATGCTCGACCCGGGCGTGCGCTGGTGGTACGTGCTCCAGGCCGCGATGCCCGAGGGCGAGAGCCTCTACAACGTCGTCGACACGCGGCCCGCTCCCATGAACTCGTGGATGATCGCGCTCCGTGCGGCGCGCATGACGCGTGCGTTCTTCCTCGGCGGCGACGAGCTCGAGGGGACGCGCGCGATCGTCGCCTTCGTGCACGCGGGCGCGCTCTCCGCGGCCCTCGTGGCGTGGCGCTCCCGCTCCGCGACCGCGCGGGCGCTCGCGGTCTCGGCGCTCGCGCTCTACTTCGTGAAGGGCGTCTCCTCGATCCTCTTCCACGAGCCGCCGGGGCTCTTCGCGCGGCACATAGGCTCCGAGGGAGTCGCGTGCTTCGTCGCGGCCGCCGTCGCGCTCGCTCGCTCGAAGCGGCCCTGGCTCGCTCTCGCGCTCGCGGCGATCACGCTCGCCTCGTCGCTCGTCGTGAGCGGAGTCATCGCTCGCGGCCACGGCGAGCGGCTCGTGAAGCAGCGGCGGGTCTCCGCGCGGCTCCAGGAGCTCCTGCCGCCGACGGACGGCGTCCTCTGCGCCGAGATCGCGTGGCGCCTCTGCTGGGACCGGCCCGGCCAGTTCGTCCTCCTCCCGCCGTTCGACGAGGAGACGCTCGTCTGGCTGGCCGCACGCGTCCCGATCGACCGCCTCGCGCTCGACACGGGGGAGCCGCTCGTCGCGCGACCACTCGCTCTCACGCACAGGCGCCCGCAGCGGATCGCCGGCTTCGACCTCGCGCACATCGACTCGTCGCTCGGAGTGACGATCCTGATTTACGAAAAGCGACGCTGAACGCCGGGTACGTAAAGCTCACTGACAGAACCGTGACATTGGCCCTCGATATGCGCCCGTTCTGCACAAGTCGTGCTGCGGCGGCCAACCCCCCGCGTGAACCGAGAACGACGTTCACAAGGAACAGGGTTGGCTGACACGGATCTGGGGGTGAGACATGATTCCCTTTCCTCTTGGGGGCTTCGCCCCCAAACCCCGAGGACGGTCCTCGCGGCACCGCAAACGGCGCGGTGCCGCTGCGGCGGGGGGGCAGGCCCCCCGCGCCCCCCTTTGGGGGGAGGCCGGCCGAGGGCTCGTCGCCCGGTGGTCGCCCGTCCTCGCTCTCGTCGCGCTCGGGGTGATCGGTTGCAGCGGCGGCGGCGGTGGCGGCGGAGGAGGCTCCGTCTCCACCGCGATCGTCGACACGAACAACCCGCTCGCGGGCTCTCCGAACGAGCTCGACCGCGCCGCCCTCGCGACGCTCACGAGCCTCGGCTTGGGCTCCTCCCGCCTCTCGGACGACACGGAGTTCCTCCGCCGCGTGACGGCCGACGTCGCGGGCCGCTTCCCGACCGAGGAGGAGCTCGCCGCGTTCCAGGCCGACAAGCGCGTGGACAAGCGCGCGCAGGTGATCGAGCGGCTCCTCAACTCGCCCGAGTACCCGGCCCACTGGGCGCGCGACGTGGTCGGCCCGTGGCTCGGCGTCCGCGACCAGGCCTTCGACAACGCCGTCGAGCTCGACCTCGTCCGGGACGTGCCCTTCGCGGCGATCATCGACGCGCTCTGCTCGGGCGCCGTCCCGCAGTTCGACAAGACCTTCGGCCAGCCCTACGAGAAGGTGGACCGGATCGTCCTCGCCTTCACCGGCATGACCGGGCAGTGCGCTCGCTGCCACGACCACAAGCTGACGGCGGCGGACGACGACCCGCGCTGGGTGCAGGACGACATCTACGGGCTCTACGCCTTCTTCGCGAACAACAACGGCGAGGCGACGAAGGTGGACCTCGCGGGCAAGAAGTTCGGGAAGCCGGTCGCGCCGAGTTTCGTCCTCGACGGCTACGCGAAGGCCCCGAAGGACCTGCCCGCGCTCGGCGCGCCGCTCCAGCTCCGGCGCGCGACGTTCTCGCAGCTCCTCCGCCAGAGCGACGCCTTCGCGCGCGGCACGTCGCACCGGATCTGGGCCGAGCTCAAGTCGCCGCTCCTCGACTCGAACCAGTTCGTCAAGGCGAACCTCGACGCCATGGGGGCGCCCGCCGTCCTCGCGGCGCTCGCGAAGACGTTCAAGCAGAGGAACACGTCGCTCAAGGGCTTCCTCCGCGACTGCCTGAACTCGCGGCTCTACCAGCTGACCGCGGACTCGGCGGCGGTGGACACCGCGATCGACGGGATCGCGCGCCACAAGATGCGCCGCCACCACGCGGAGGTCATCGAGAAGGGCTACCGCGCGCTCGCGGGCGTGGACATGAAGGGGACGAACGAGTTCTTCCGCGAGAACTTCGGCTACCCCTTCGACCGCGAGTCGATCACGTCGCGGCGCGACGACGTGAACTCGGCCCAGTGCGCGATCCTCATGAACTCGTCGTCGGTCGCGGGCGTGATCTCGTCCGGCCCCACGGTCTCGAAGCTCGTCGCCGACGTGGACGACGACAAGATCGCGCTCGACCAGGCGATCGTCACGCTGTTCCGCCGCGCGCTGAGCCGCGACCCGAGCCCGGACGAGCTCCAGGTCGTCCTCGCGGAGGCGAAGCAGTGCCAGGCGGAGCGCTCGACGCGCGAGGCGCTCGAGGACGTCGCGGCGGGGCTCGCCGCGTCGATCGAGTTCTCGGGACACTGAGGAGGCAGACCATGGACACCACGAGACGAGGATTTCTCGGCTTCGCAGGCTCGGGCCTCTTCGGTCTGACCCTCGGGCACCGCCTCTTCCTGCAGGAGGCGTTCGGCGTCGAGCCGGTGAACCCGTTCTTCGACGCCGCGATCCAGATCTTCTACGACGGCGGCCCCTCGCAGACGGACACGTGGGACCCGAAGCCGGGCTCGAAGAACAACTACGTCGGCACGCTCTCGCTCGGGACGAGCGACATCTACGGGAAGCCGATCCAGGTCGCGGACCACTTCACGAACCTCGCGGCCCTCGTGAACGGCGACCCGGCCTCGTTCGGCCTCGCGCTCTTCCGGAGCATCGCGCACGGGAGCGGCGACCACGGCGCGAGCCAGGTCTACATGAACTGCTACTGGGGCTCGCGCGTCGCGCCGCGGAAGCCCTCGACGGCGTCGTGCATGGCGCACCTCTTCAAGGACCGGACGGGCGACCTCGGCGTCCCCTCCGTGCTCATCGAGGGCGGCAACGGCGACGGCGCGAACGACGCGAAGGGCGCGCCCATGGCCACGGCGCTCTCCGTGAGCTCGAAGGCGCGCGAGGTCGTGAACGAGCTCTCGCTGAACGTGGACAAGGACCGCTACGACCGGCGGCAGCGGATCACCGCGAAGATCAACGAGAAGTTCCTCTCGACGCGCCCCGACGAGATGGTGCAGGCGTGGAACAAGGCCTGGCAGGACGCGTACGCCGTCACGACGAAGGGCCTCGCCGCGAAGGCGTTCGACCTGACGGGGAAGCCGCTGCTCACGGGCGGCGGCAACTCGTCCAAGGACCTCGCGTCGAAGCTCACGCTCGCCCAGGAGCTCGTGAAGGCCGGCGTCCCCTACGTCTCGCTCGGGATCGGCGGCAACGACACCCACGCCGACAACCGCGCGCGCGTGACGAAGGTCTGGAAGGACGACACCGACCCGCTCGTCGCCGAGCTCGCGCGGAACCTGAAGGCTTCGGG
>CAZYLP010000349.1:0-8723 GCA_964648345.1 uncultured Planctomycetota bacterium | reverse complement strand
AGCTCGTGAGGGACCTCCGCCGCGCGGGCGAGCGCCTCGTGCGGGCGCGGCCGGTCACGGCGAGGCGGAGCGCGTGAAGCTCGCCGTCTGCGTCCTCGTGCGGCGCGCTGACGGCCGCTTGCTCTTCATCGAGCGCGCGAAGGAGAAGTTCGCGGGCGGCTACTGGACGCCGGTCACGGGCAGCGTCGAGGCGGGCGAGACGCCCGAGGCCGCGGCGCGCCGCGAGGTCCACGAGGAGACAGGCCTCGAGGTCGCGATCGGCCCGGAGCTCGGGCGCACGAAGGTGGACGCTCCGCCCGGAGAGACGGCGCCGCCCTTCGTGCTCGTCTGGTTCGAGGCCCGGCTCGAAGGATCCGGTGAGCGGCTCGCGCTCCAGGCGAGCGAGGTCGCGAGCGCGAAGTGGGTGACGGTCGCGGAGGCGCTCGCGCTCGAGCCCATGTTCGAGACGACGCGGCGCTTCGTCAGGGAGCGGTCTTCTTCTTCTTGAGGGCGTGCCCGAGCCCGAACGTGAGCCCGAAGACGAGGAGCGTCCCGATGACGCCGGCCGCGATCTTCCTCAGCGGGCCGCGCTCCTCCCAGTAGTCGGGCATGGGAGCGGGCTGCTCGATGCTCGTCACGGCCGCGATGCCGTGCTTCTCGGCCGCGTGCTCGAGCCCGTCCGGGTCCTTCGACGCGAGCGGCGAGAGCGCGACGAGCGCGAGCGCGAGGACGACTCCTCCGAGGATGAAGGCGACGGTCCGCGACATCAGAAGCGCTCCAGCTCGAGGAGGTCGGGCCGGACCTTCTGGAGGAGCGCGACCGCCGACGCGGTGATCGCTCCCTCGCCGAGGCCGATGAGCGCGTGGACGAACGCCATGGTGCCGATCATGGCGCGCGCCGCCTGCGTCTCGACGCCGTAGGAGATCGCGATCTCGACGGCGCACGCGACCGCGCCGAGGAAGCACGCGAGCCAGCCCGCGGCGAAGGCGGCGACCGGCAGCCAGATCCGCTCGCGTCCCTCCGGCAGGAAGCGGAGGAGCGAGCGGATGAGCCCGCCGAGCATGCCGCCGAGCAGCCCCATGTTCACGAGGTTCGCTCCGAGCGCGGTGATCCCGCCGTCCCGGAAGACGAAGCACTGGATGAGGAGCACGGAGGCGAGGACGACGATCGAGGCGGCCGGCCCGAGGAGGATCCCCACGAGCGCCCCGCCCACGAAGTGACCGCTCGTCCCGCCCGGGATCGGGAAGTTGAGCATCTGGGCGGCGAAGACGAAAGCGCCCGAGACGCCGAGGAGCGGCACGTGCCGCTCGTCCATGGCGCGGTTCGCCCGAAACGCCGCTCCGCCGACGGCGAGAGCGCCGGCGGCGGAGCAGGACATCCAGACCGGTGCCGAGAGCATCCCGTCCGGGATGTGCATGGAGTGACCCGGAGCTACTTCACGAGCGACGGCGAGGCGCCGTACTTCTTCGCGCCCTCCTCCGTCGGGAAGGGCGGGTTCTTCTCGTCGTACTCCTTGCGCGGGGCGTAGTCCTTGATGTCGACCTTGCCGCCCTGGATCGGCTTGCCGAGGAGACGGCGGGCCTCGTTCTCCCAGCCCTTCTCCTCCTTGACCTTCGACGCGTCCACGCCCTTCGGGTCGCCGAGGACGATCGGGAGGCCCGGAGAGATCGACACGTTGCCCGCGAGCGTCGGGTCGTCCTCCGCGTCGACGATCTTCTTCACCGGGAGGGGCGCCTTGCCCTGGCCGATGAGCGCGGCCGCGTCCGACTCGGCGAGGCCGTGGAGGAGGCCGTTCCCGACGAAGTTGTTGTTCTTGATGGTGACCTTCGTCTGGACCTTCTCGATGTTCGAGATGCCGCCGCCGAAGTTCGCGTAGAAGAGGCTGTCCTGGATCACGATCTCGTGCGCGGCGTACTTGCCGGCGCACTCGAGGGCGGCGGGGTTGGACGTGTCCTTGTCCGGGTTGAACGCGAAGTTCGTGATGAAGCTGCAGTGGTCGACGACCATCTTCGCGGGGATGTGCTTGCCGCGGGCCGAGTCGAGCTTGATCGGGATGATGCAGTTGAAGAAGATCGAGTTGTAGAGCCGCACCTCGGCCTTGTCGTCCTTGGCGTGGAGGATGAACTCCGTCACGCGGTGCGCGCTGTTCATGAAGACGCAGTTCTCGAACGCGACCTCCTCGACCGTGAAGTTCGGGAAGCGGACGAGGGGCTGCGTGCACGACTCGCCCTTGAGGAGCGAGTTCGTCTTCGCGTCGTACTTGTTGCCCGGCGCAGCGTCGAGGAGGAGGCCGTCGAGGATGAAGGACCTGAGCTCGTCCTTCGCCGCGACCTCGATCATGGGCGCCGTGCGCGGCGTGCCGCACACGAACCGGGTCGGTGCGCCGAACGGATCGCGCTTCGAGAAGGTCTCGTCCCAGCCGCCCTGGACGCGGAGCGAGCCCTTGGCGTTGTTGAAGTGCGGGAGCGCGTACTGACCGCCGTAGGTGCCGCTGGCGATCTTGATGACGACGTGCTTCTCTTCCTTGCCGGTGAGCGCTTCGGCCGCCCACCCGAACGCCTTGGCGACGTTCTCCTTCGTGTACTTGCCCTTCGCCGCGGCGGCGAGCTCCTTCCCCTTCTCCTCGTTGCCACCGACGAAGAAGACGATGTCCTCGCCGCGCGCCGCACGCGGGAGGAGGAGAGCCGCGGCGACCGCGGCGACGTACAGGATTCGCATTTCCGTTCTGACCCCTCTCGAAGGCGCACACTAGAGACCGGCGCCCCGATGAAGTCAAGCGGCCGAGAGACCGCCTTTATTCAGAGGTCGCCCTTCACGGTCGTGAAGGACTTCTGCGCGCCGTCCGCGTCGATGTCGACGTTCTTCGGCGAGAGCCCCGGGTAGACGGGGAGCTGGAAGCCCGACCACGTGTTCGAGAAGATCTGGAGGAGCGGCGGGATCGTGAACTGGATGAAGTTCGACACGCCGTTCGCGTCGAGCGTCGGGATGAGCGGGCACGTCACGAGGCTCGAGTCGCAGAACACGTTCGGGTTGACGGTCAGCGAGACGACGTTGTTCGCGACCTTCGCCGTCGCGCGGACCTTGAGGTGGGTCGCGATCGAGATGATGAGCTGCTTGCCCGCGGTCGCGACGTTGTAGACCGAGAGGTCGAACTCGCCGAGGCCGACCTCGACCGTGTCCGGCTTGCTCTGCGGCGCGAAGATCGGCGGCAGCTTCGGCGAGAGGACGATCATGATCGGGTCGTTCGGGGAGAACTTGCCGCGGAGCTCGGGGATCCACGCCTGGACGAACGCGCCGTCGAGCTTGAGGAACGCAGGCAGCGCGACGACGGAGGCCGGGCCGTTCGAGACCTCGAGCTCCATGATGCCGGAGCGCCACATGGCGTGACCCATGCGGTTCATGAGGTCCTGGTTCAGGGACGCCGCGAAGCCGGGCGTCGGGCCGCCGAGCTGCGGCGCCGCGCCGCCCGTGTAGAAGGAGCCGGGCGCCGTGATCGGCTGGTAGCCGGGGACGGGAGACATGAGGACGTTCGCGTCGGTCCTCAGGGTCATGCCCATGGCGTCCTGCGAGACGTAGCTCGGCGCGACGAGCACGGACATCTGCGAGCCGAGGACGGTCTGGGTGAAGGGCGTCGCGATGCCCGCGAGCGCCTTGTTGAGCTCCTTCGGCACGATCTGCTCGACCTGCTTGGCGACGGTGTCCTCGATGAGCTTCTCGATGAACGAGGACGCGAGGTTCGTGAGGATCGACGGGAAGCCGTTCAGGCCCCACTTGAAGCCGTCGAGCTGGCACGTCGTGTTCTGGACCGTCGAGACGAGCACGCCGTTCTGCGCGGTGAGGACGACCTGGGTGTCGACGCGCGCGTTGAGCGCGGAGATGTTCCCCGTGATCGAGAAGGGGATCCCGCCGTAGTCGTGCGCGTTGACGGTGAGCGCCACGTTCGGGACCTCGGCGTGGACCGCGAGCGCGCCCTGGATCGGCGTCAGCTTGAGCGAGGGGTTGCCGAAGGTCGCGCTCGTGCAGTTGACCTCGGCCGAGGCGATCGTGAGACCGAGCGCCGAGATCGAGTTCTTGTAGAGCGGGTTCCGGGCCATGATCTGCGCCGCGAGCGACGCGCCGCCGAGCTGGCTCGCCGCCGCCGTCGCGATCGCATCGAGGGCCTGCGCGTTCAGGCGAAGCGCGAGCCCGTCCGGGATCGCCTGCGTGTCGGGCCGGAACTGGCCGTGGACGACCGAGAGCGACGCCTTGGAGCCGCGGTAGCCCTTGTTGAAGGCCTCGACGACGATCGTGTTGAGGCCGGGCTGGAGCGGGATCACCTCGGCGAAGGCGCCCGTCGCGCTGAACGTGATCGGGTTGCCCTGGATCGTGACCATGGCGACGCCGACCGGGTCGGTGACCTTGCCCTCGACCTTGGCTACCGGCTGGGTCAGGAACGTGCCGCGCTGGGGCGCGGTGATGACGATCGTCGGGCCGTTCTTCGACAGGCTCGCGATCGGGGCCGGCGGCGTCGCCGGGGGCGTCGTTCGCGTGCCGGAGCCGACGGTGCCCGGGTTCGTCGTGCGCGGCGCGTTCGACGTGCTGGGCGCGATCGACGCGCCGCCGCCGCGAGAGCCCCCGCCGCTGTTGCCGCAGCCGAGGAGCGACCCGACGAGGGCGAGACTGACGAGCACCGCGGGTGCGGACCCGCGAAGAGAGAGCTTCATCTTTTCCTTGACCCCTTGCGCGGGGGATTAGTGCAAAGACCCGCCCAAACATCCAGCCCTTTCCGTGGGAAGGGTTTCGCCCTCCGCACCGCGCGGCCTCCGCACGCTCGTCGTCGGGAATTCGAAGGCTGGGTGAACCCGAGACGATCGGCCGTCCGAGTCTCAGCTCGCCATGAGCCGACCGAGGAGTGCCTGGAGGCGGCTCGAGCCGAAGGCGAACTTCCGGGCCCCGAGGCGGATCACGGCGCCCTCCTTGAGGACGACGGGCACGCCCGCGCGGAGGCGGACTCCGTTCACGAACGTCCCGTTCGTGGACTCGCGGTCCACGATCTGCCACGTCCCGTCCGGGAAGGGCCTGAAGATCGCGTGGAGATGCGAGATGCTCGAGGAGCCGAGGCGCACGTGGGCCTCGCCGGCGCGCCCGACGAGGACGTCGCCGAAGACGCCGTCGCGCCGGCGGAGCGGCACGATCGGACGCTCGACGAGGTCCTTCACGTGGGGCTTCGCGGCGCCGAGCCCGCGCTGGAGCTCGACGAGGAAAGGCCAGCGGATCGCCGAGCGCACGCTCCGGGGGTCGAGGATCTCGCGAAGCTGCATGGCTCTGCTCTCCCTGCACCCTCCTCCACTGCACGGGCCGTACGATGGTTCGATCCTGCTGGAGAGTTTTGCACGGAGATGACGGGACGATCGCGACTCAAGGACTTAGGAGAGGGGGCCGCGTAAAGTGCGGATGGCGCACGTGAATCCCGCCGACGACAGCTCCGCGCACGGTGTTCACGGTGGCGCTCAGGGAGGAGACGGGAGCTGCGATCGGTAGGGGTCGGCGAGCGAGATCGTGCGCGCGGACTCTCCGCGCGGCTCGATGACCACCTTGTCCCAGCCGACGCGGCACGCGAGGTAGTTCGGGGCGTTCCGCACGAACTCCGAGCGGATCCGCGCGCGCGTCCCGGGCGGCGGGTCGGTGAGCGCGCGCTCCACGTCCTCCGCCTCGAGCGCCCGCACGACGAGCCCGTCCTTCAGGAACCAGTCGTAGTAGCCGCCCTCGACGGACACCTCGTGGTACCGGAGGTCCACGACCTTGAGGCGGAGCCACGCGCGCCGGACGGGCGCGAAGTCGGACCACGAGAGGCCCGCGGGGAGCGAGCGCGCGAGCGCCGCGACCTTCGCCGCGCCGAGGCGGGCGTCGAGGACCGCGGCCGGCTCCGCGGATCCGGAGAAGTCGACGTCGGGCGCGGCCGCCTCGAGCGCGGCGTTCGCGGCGCCGAAGTCGGCGAGCCGCCGCCACGCCGCGTCGAGCGGGACGCCGGGGAGCTCCTCGGCGAGCGTGCGGTCGAGGAACCGCTTCTTCAGGACCCAGTCGAGCTCGCGGTCGAGCGCCATGGGGTCCTGCTCGAGCTGATCGAGGACGAAGCTCCAGCGGACGAGCGCCTCCTTGAGGTCCGGGTCCACCGAGGCGAGCGAGCGGTGGTGGTCCCACGTCGCCTGGAGCCAGCGCCGCTGGACCTGGATCGCGGTGAGCGACTCCCCCGTGGCGCGGTCCTTCGCGACGACGGTGCGCGGCCCGCGCGATGCGGCGCGGAGCGCCGCGATGGGTCCGCCCACGAGCTTCACCGAGCGCGCCGTCGCGTCGAGCGCGCCCGCCTCGATGGCATCGAGGACGGCGAGCGTCGTCGCGAGCTTCAGGTGCTCGGCGTACTCGGAGCGGTTCGCGTCGCCCACGAGGAGGTGGAGCCGCTTGCGCGGGCTCCGGTAGCCGAGCGGCCGGAAGAAGAAGAACTCCTTCACGTCCACGATCGGCCGCCCGGGCCCGTAGGTGTAGGCGCTGAGCGCGTGGCGGAGCGCGCTCGCGCGGGCCGAGAGCTCGAAGCTCCCGTCGGGGGCGAGCCACCCCGGCCCCGCGAAGAGCTGGCGCGTCACGAGGAACGGGAGGAGCTGCGGGAGGTGACCGTGGAAGATGAACGCGCGCGCCGAGAGCGTGAAGACCCACGCCGCGGCGCGGATGACGAGGAAGAGGGCGCGCGGGACGAAGCCCGAGCCCGCGCGCGCGCCGGGCTCGAAGGCCCAGGTCGCGGCGCTCGCGAGGGCGTGGCGGAGCTTCTCGCTGGTCGATGCGAAGAGCCGGATCGTCCCGAGGGCCTCGAGCGCGAGGACGAAGAGGAGGACGAGCACGACGAGGACCTTGAAGACGACCAGGAACGCGATCTTCGCGAGCTGGATCGCCGCGACGACGAGCGGGTGCACGAAGAGACGGACGAGCCGCCGCCACGACGCGACGGGGCGGTCGAGGACGTCGTAGCTCTCGTGCGTCCCGTAGTCGTCGCCGAAGCGGTCGCGGTTGTTCTTGAGCGCGACGATCCGCCCGTCGAACCCCTTCGCGGAGAGCGTGCGCTCGGCCTCGGGGATCGCCTCGACGATCGCCTTCTCCTGGGCGCGCGAGTAGCTCACGAGCTCGCGCGCGGAGAGGCACTCGGGGCTCGCCCACTCGAGGAGCCCCGTCGAGGGGTCCTCGAGCCGTCCGACCTCGAAGTGGACGAGCGAGCCGTTCTCGAGGAACTCGCCGCCCTTGTAGTAGAGGGCCTCGCACGAGCGGAACCGCTGCTTGAGGGCGGCGAGGAGCGCGCGGAAGACCGACTCGTGCGTCGGGGCGGGCTCGCCCGCGCGCGATGGGAAGAACTGGACCGCGAACTCCGTCTCGAGCCCGACGATCCTCATCTCTTCTTGGCGAGCTCGTTCCTGAGCTTCTCGTACTCATCGGCGCGGGGGCCCTTCGCGCGCTTCTCGATGTCCCACGCGCGGTCGGCGTCGCGGAACGCGGCCTCGTGCTCGCGGTTCGCGGCGCGGGCGCGGGCGCGCCCCGCGTAGAAGCGCGCGTCCTCCTTGCCGTCCTCGAGCGCCCGCGTGAGGTCGTCGATCGCCGGCACCGGCTCCCCGCGCCGGAGGCGAGCCTCGCCGCGGAGGCCGTACCAGACCGGACGCTCCGGGTTCACCGACGCGCCCTCGAGGCCGAACGCGATGTCGAGGTCCTCGATCGCCGCCGACGCGCCCTCGCGGTCGTCGGACTTCTCGAGCCGGACCTGGGCGCGGAGCGAGCGGTTCTCGGGGCGCTCGGGCTCGAGCGCGACGGCCTGGTCGAGCGTGAGGAGCGCCGCGCTCAGGTTGCGGCGGGCGCGGTGGACCTCGGCCGAGAGCCGGAGGGGCTCGCTCGACCAGGTCGCGATCTGCGCCGCGTCGCGGAAGCGCCCGAGCGCGCGCTCGTGGTCGCCCGAGCGGGCGTCGAGCACTCCCTGCGCGAGGAGCGCGGCGACGAGGCGCGGGTTCGCGGAGAGCGCCCGCTCGAGGTCGCTCCGCGCGCCCTCGCGGTCGCCCGGCGCGTTCCGCTTCATGCGGAGCCGGGCCCGCTCGAGGTAAGCGAGGTCGGCGCGGGCGGGCTCGAGCTCGAGCGCGTCCTGGATGGCCCTGAGGCCGTCCTCCCACGCGTCGCGCCGGATGTGGAGGGACGCGCGCTGGAGGTGGAGCGCCGGGTTCCTCTTCTCGAGGGCGAGCGCGCGGTTCACGTGCTCGAGACCCTGGAGGAGCTCGCCCAGGTCCGCCGCGGCGCGGGCCTGGTCCGAGTAGAGGATCGCGGGCGGCTGCTTCGCGTGGACGCCCTGGCCGGACGCGGCGTGGTCGGCGCGGGCGCCCGAGCTGTTGCCGCGCCGCGCGCGGATCGACGCGCGGAGCGCGAGCGTGCGCGCGTGGCCCGGGACGAGCGCGAGCACCTCGTCGGCGTCGCGCTCGGCGGCGAGGAGGCGCTCGCGCTCGTCGCGGGCGCGCGCGCGGATGAAGCGCGGCTCCACGGCGCGGAGGTCGCGTCGCTCGGCGTTCCTCTCGTGCTCGGCGGCGATCGCATCGATCGCGACGGACGCCTCGGCGTCGGCCGCCGCGACCTCCCCCGCCTCGAGGAAGAGGAGCGCGCGCGCGGCCGCGGGCTCGATCGCGTCGCCCTCCCTCGGCTTCAGGTCGGCGGCGAGCCCGCGGAGGTTCTCGGCGCGCGCGGAGCGG
>CAZYLP010000348.1:362-8748 GCA_964648345.1 uncultured Planctomycetota bacterium | reverse complement strand
CGCGAGGCTCCCCGCGCCGTGCGCCATGAGGACGCGCTCGCGCGGGTCGAGGCCGTCCCAGATCCCGTAGCTCTGGAACATGTCGTGCGTGAAGAAGCGCTTCGAGGCGGCGGCGAGGTCGTCGATCCCGCTCCACGACGCGAGCGCGCTCGCGAGGCCCGACGGCCCGATCGGGTTCGCGTGGAAGAGCGCGCGGAGGAAGCCGAGCCACGCGACCTTCCCGAGGAGCTCGATGATGCGCGGGTTCTCGATGGCGCGGTGGTGGAGCTCGAAGATCGCGACGCTCGCCGCGCCGCCGAGGAAGAGCGCGACCGCGAGCGGCGCGAGGTGGACGAGGACGCGCTGCTCGACCGGGAGCACGAGCGCGGGCGCCTCGTCCACGTAGATCGACGGGAGCCCGAACGGGAGCGCGAGGCCCGCGTCGCGCACCTTCGAGCCGCGCCGCAGGGCCGCCGCGCGCAGGAGCGACTCGAGGCACGAGAACAGGAAGTTGAGGAAGACGATCGCGACGATGCCGCGCCACGCGACGTGGTCGAGCTCGAGGAACGTGCCGCGGAGCGAGACGAGCGTCCGCTGGTAGGTCGCGAACACGAGGCCCGCGACGCCGAGGAGGAGAAGGAGGAGGATGAGCGGCGAGCGCGCGAGGGGCGCGAGCGGCGCGGCGAGCGCGGAGAAGACGCCGCCGACGCCGGGGATCGGGATCCGCGCGCCGAGCTTCGAGAGCGCCGGGCGGTCCTGCGGCTCGGCCTCGGCGCCGTCGATCAAGCCCTCGGCCGCGAGGCGCGCGACGAGGCCGGCCATGTCGCGCGGGAGCGCTCCCTGGGCATCGAGGAACTCGAGGGCGATCTCGTGGAGCGACTTCGTGCCGTCGAGGCGCTCCCAGATGAACGCATCGCGCTCGCCGCCGCGCAGGTCGACGTAGGTGCCGTTGTGCGTGTCCTCGAGGACCCAGCGCGGGCCTTCACGCTTCGACTGGACGACGTGGAGCTCGACCCCTTCGCGCCGGCGGGGGCGTGCGCCCGACCCGTCCATCTCCGCTCCGCGGAGCGTCTTCTCCCCGACCATGACCCGCACCGTTTTACAGGGTTTGAGGACCGGCCGCCAACGAGATAAGCTCGTGCGTCATGGGTGGCGTCGCGGTCAAGGTCGCGATCGGCGCGTTCCTCGTCTGGCTCTCCGCGCAGATGGGGACGTTCGCCGAGGAGATCCTCGCGAAGGTCCGCGAGTCGGTCCAGGCGAGCGAGCTCGTCGAGATCGACAAGTACGTCGCGGTCCAGTCGGCCTTCGGCGACGACCCGACGAAGAAGTCCCACGCGCCGAAGGACCAGGCCGAGTTCGAGCGGATCCTGAAGGACTGGACGAGCGCGTCCGGCAACCGGAACGTCACGCTCGACCGCTGGGAGCAGCCCTACGTCTACTACCGGATCCCCAACAAGGACGCGCGGGTCATCAACTACCGGATCACGAGCAGGGGCGCGGACAAGAAGCTCGGCACCCCCGACGACCTCGTCGTCGAGCGGGAGAACGACCACTCCTCGATCAATCGCAGCCCGGAGAAGATCGCCGAGTCCGCGATCGAGCAGAAGAAGGCGCTCGACCGCGAGGTCGCGAAGCGCGCGAACGAGCTCCTCCGCGACGCCCCGAAGCCGCAGCCTGGACCCGCGCCGAGGGCATCGGCCGACGAGGTCCTCGATATCTTGAAGCACTCGTAAGGCTTACAGCGGGACCGTCACGAGATTGTAAAGACGGTCTAGCAGTGAGAATGCTGTAAGAGCCTACTCCCGATCATCTCTCTCTTACGCCGCAGGAGCGCTTTGCGTTCCCCCCCAAACCCATGAGCCGCGGGGCTCGTCCACTTCCGCCGCGAACTGGTCCCTCGCTCGCTTGGCAGGAGAGAGCCGCGCAGGTGGGTCTGGAGGGTACTGGGGTGACGATGCTCGCGATCAGGCCGGTTGCTCACGATTACCGGCAGCTGTCCGACAACGACTGCATGGGCTTCCTCGGCCGGGGCGACGAGCGCGGCCTCGCCGAGATCATGCGCCGCTATCAGTTCCCGCTCGTCCGCTACCTCGCGCGGATCGTCAACGACGCCGAGCGGGCGCGCGATCTGGCGCAGGAGACGTTCTTCAAGATCTTCAGGCACCGGAGCGCCTACCGGACCTCGGCGCGCTTCGCGACCTGGCTGTTCCACATCGCCCGCAACGTCGCGCGGGACGAGCTCCGCGCGCGCCGCCGCCGCGTCTCCCTCGCGACCGGCTCCGGCGAGACCGCCGACTGGGACGAGGCGAGCGGCGAGGAAGAGGTCTCGCACCAGGTCGAGATGCGCGAGGTCGTCGTCCGGGCCCTCGAGCAGCTCTCCGCGCGCGACCGCGCACTCATCATGCTCCGCGACGTGGACGGCCTCTCGTACGAGGAGGTCGCCCGCAAGGTCCGGCTCCCCGTCGGGACCGTCAAGTCCGGGCTGAATCGCGCCCGCCGGCGCTTCCGTGAACACTACGAAGGTTTCGAGCAGAACTGACGGAGGGCAAGGGCAAGGGCAAGGACCGTAGAATCCGGTAGTGCTCGATCTCCTGCCCGCGCTCCTCGTCGACCTCGCGATCTACCTCGTCAACTTCACGCTCCAGCACGTCCTCGCCGACAGGCTGGGGACGAGCGCCGCGGTCGAGATGCCGCTCGCGCTCTTCTCCGCGGTCTACACGACGACGTACGTCGCCGGGACGCTGAGCCTCGGACCCTTCGCGGACCGGCCGGGGTGGCGGCGGCCGTGCATGACGCTCGGCCTCCTCGCGATCGCGCTCGTGCCGTTCGCCATGGTCGCGGGCGCGCTCGACCTGGGGCTCTGGGTCTTCTACGCGGCCATGGGAGTGCTCGGCCTGGGCTCCGCGCTCTTCTGGCCCGCGCAGCAGGCACGGATCGGCGACCGCTCGACGCCCGAGCAGCTGCCGGGGGCGCTCTTCCGCTTCAACGTCGGATGGACCGCGGGCAAGGCCCTCGGGCTCGGCGTCGCGGGGGCGCTCTACAGGAGCGCCGACGGACCGGCGCATCCGAGCTACGCGCTCGTCGCCGCGATCGCGGCCGCGCTCATCGCCCTCGGCCTCACCGCGCTCGACCGGGCGCCGGAGGTGCCGCGAGGAGCGGCGCCGAGCGTCTCGCAACAGCGGCGCAAGCGCGACTTCCTCGTCGCGGCGCTCGCGGTCAACTTCGCGCTCTGGGGGCTCGGGACGACGGTCATCGCGCTCATCCCGAAGCTCGGCGCCGAGCTCGGGCTCGCCGAGCGAGCGCAGGGGTTCCTCCTCGCGGGCCTCGTCTTCGCGCAGTCGCTCGTCTTCATCGTGCTCGGCGACCGGAAGGGCTGGACCTACCAGGCGCTCCTCGTCGTCCTCGTCCCGCTCCTCGGCGTCGCCGCCGGCGTCGCGCTCGCGGTCGCGGGCTCGCCTCTCTGGGCCGTCCCGGCCGCGCTCGCGACGGGCGCGCTCGGAGGAGCGGCCTACGCCTTCTCGATCTTCTACAGCCTCGACTACGACGAACGGCGCGGGCTCAGGATGTCGATCAACGAGGCCGTGCTCGGGCTCGGGGGAGTGCTGCCCGTCGCGGGAGGGGCGATCGCCAGCGCGAGCGGATGGGCGAGGGCGCCGTATGCGTTCGCGGCGGCGGTTTGCTTCGTGGGGTTCTGCGTGGCGGCGGTGAGGTTGAGGCCCCCCGGACAGAGTGAGCGGGGGTAGGCGCAAACGAGAACGAGAACGAGAACGAGAACGAGAACGAGTTAGACGAGCACCGGGTGCATGAGAGTCGCCACGCCGGAGAGAGCGCCCGCCGCGGCGAGGGGGACGCTGCAATTGTCATCGACCGGGCCGAGCGGGAGCCACTCCGCGAACGCGGCGGCGAAGGCGCCCGCGAGGGCGAGGAGCGGCGCCGTCGTCCACGCGGCCGCGCCCGTGAGGCCGAGGAAGAGCGTGCCGACGAGCGAGCACGCGACGACGAGCGCGAGCGAGCCCTCGAGCGACTTGCCGCCCGGGAGCTTCGTCCGGCCGAAGCGGACTCCGATCCAGGATGCGATCGGGTCGCCGACGGCGAGGTAGAGGAACGCGACCGCCGCGAACGGGAGCGGCGCGAAGGCGAGCGTCGCGAGCGCGCCGACGAGGAACCACGTGCTCGACGAGAGACGGTCCGTCTCCTCGCGGCGGATGATCGCGGAGAACTCGCGGCGGACGCGCGCGTTCCACTCCGGGCTGAGGAGGCGGAGGAGGTCGAGGCCGCCCACCACGACCGCGAGCACGGCCATGAGCCCGAGCGCCCACGGCCGCTCGATGCCCGAGAGACCGGTCGCGAGACCCACGGAGGAGATCATCCCGAGGTGGAAGAGCTTCCTCGGCCACGAGACCGTCTTCCGCGTCTGATCGACCCGCCGCTCATCCGTCATTGGCGACCTCCGCTCCGCGCGGAGAGGAGGGCCAATGACGTGCCGCGCTCCAAGTCCGTGAGCCACGCCGCGCTGCGTCGAGATGCGTCAAGGATCTGACGCAACATGACGTGAGACTCGTTTTTCCTTGACGCATCCCGCACAATGGCAAGGGACCCAATACGAAGGCACGCTTGTCGCGTAGTGGGGGAAGACTCCGGTCGCTCGGGGGTCGAAGGGGAGCAACTAGTGTCGAAGGTCAGCTTCTTCTCGCTCGGCAGGCCGCCCCAGGAAGTCCCTCCCGCGGGCTACGCCTACAGGTGCGAGGACGTGTCCTACCTGAAGCCCATCTTCTACAAGCTGTTCGTCCTCCCCCTCGCGGACCGGCTCCCGGCGAGGGTCGCCCCGAACGACATCACGTTCCTCTCGCAGCTCTTCGCCTTCATCCCCGCGGCGTTCGCGCTCGCCTTCGCGAGCCAGGCCGACCTCGCGCCGTACTGGTACTTGCTGATCCCCGGGATCGGCTTCCTCGGGTACATCATCCTCGACCATCTCGACGGCACGCACGCGCGCCGCACGGGCCAGTCGTCGCCGCTCGGCGAGCTCACCGACCACTGGTGCGACGCCTGGAACGGCGCCCTCGTCCCGTTCGCGTGGAGCATGTGCTGGGGCGGGATCCAGTACCCGATGGTCACGACGTTCCTCGCGATCACGGGCGCGCTCGCTTACACGTTCGCGGTCTCCGAGCACAAGGCGACGGGCGTCATGAAGCTCGACAAGATCGGCGGCAACGAGGGCATGATCCTCATGACCCTCAGCATGGCGCCGTTCTGGATCTTCGGCCGGAGCGCCGTGCTCGACCAGCCGCTGCCGTTCCTCCACGAGCACGGCGGCTACACGGTCCAGCACCTCCTCCAGTTCCTCCACGTGATCGGGTGCCTCGGGACGGTCAAGAACGTCGTCCTCCGCACGGGCACCAAGGCCCTCGCCGACACCTTCCCGATCCTCGCGGCGAGCGGGATCGTCCTCTGGTGGGTGCACATCGGGCTCGACGTGCGCTTCGCCGCGTTCATGCTCGCCGCGCTCACCGCGATCGTCTCGGGCCGCATGGTCCTCGCGCGCACGCACGGCCTCGCCTTCAAGTGGGACGGGCTCTCGTTCGCCGCCCTGCTCGTCGGCGTCGGCGTCGAGAGCCTCCACCCGGGCAAGCAGACGCAGATCATCGTCGCGAGCTGCGTCCTCTTCGTCCTCGTCCTCCGCGCGTGCGCCGACTTCGCGTGGGGCGCGCGCCACTCGGCGCGGTGGATCAAGTCGAGCGAGACGCTCGGCATGTTCTTCGAGCCGAACGCGATCGAGACCGAGGACACGGACGAGGTGACCGTCAACAAGGTCTGATCGGCGCGGCCGCGCGGTGGCGACGACCGGCAGGATCGGTCCCTACGAGGTCGAGCGCGAGCTCGGCCGTGGCGGCATGGGCCGCGTGCTCCTCGTCCGTCACACGAAGACGGGCGTGGCCCGCGCGCTCAAGGTGCTCGAGGGGACGACCGACGCCGAGGCGGTCGCGCGCTTCCGGCGCGAGGCGGCGACGCTCGAGCGCCTCGGCACCGAGGGCGTCGTCGCGGTCCACGACTCCGGCACCGAGAGCGGTCGCCTCTGGTTCGCGATGACCCTCATGGGCGGAGGCTCGCTCCGCGACCGGCTGCGGGCGCGCCGCGTCCTCCCCTGGCGCGAGGCGGCGTCGATCGGCGCGCGGATCGCGCGCACGCTCCAGCGCGTGCACCTGGCCGGCCTCGTGCACCGGGACCTGAAGCCCGACAACGTCCTCTTCGACGACGGCGGCGAGCCGCGCCTCGCGGACTTCGGGTGCGTCCGCGAGCTCGACGCCCGCTCGCAGTTGACCGCCACGGGCACGACCCTCGGGACCTCGGCGTACATGGCCCCCGAGCAGATCGATGCGCGACCGGTGGACGGGCGCGCCGACGTCTGGGCGCTCGGGTGCGTCCTCTACGAGCTCGTGACGGGGGAGCCTCCCCACGCCGGACGCAGCGCCCACGAGGTGGCGGTCGCCGCGATCAAGGGGCGCCGCGCTCCGATCCGCTCGCGCGTCTCGGTGCCGCCGGGCTACGAGGCGATCGTCGAGCGCGCGCTCGCGATCGATCCCGCCGCTCGCCCGGACGCGGGGGCCGTCGCGGCGGCGCTCGAGACCCTCGAGGAGGACTCCCCCGCCGGGTCGCCGCGACGCGCGCGCGCGGTCGCCGTCGCGGCGGCGTTCGTCGCGCTGGCGGGCGTCGCGGCCGCGCTCGTCGCGCTCGCTCCGTGGCGCGCCGGGGCGCCGCCTCCTCCTCCGCCGCCCGCGAAGGTGCGCGCCGCCGCGGATCTCCTCGCGGACGTCGAGAAGGCCCCCGTGCGGGACGCCCCGCTCGCCGCCGCGATCGACGTCGCGATCGCGGCCGAACCCCGCTCACGAGAGTTGCGCGCCGTGCGCGCGCGCGCACGACAGCGCTGGGGTCTCTCGATCCGCGCCGACGATCTCGTGCTCCTCGTCGGCGGCGAGGCGGCGGCGCCTCTCGTCCGTCACGCGTTGAGCGCCGGCCTCGAGGGAGACGGCGACGACATCGCCGCCGTGATCAGCGCGGGCCGTCGCGACGGAGGCGACCTCGCCGTCCCCGCGGCCATCGAGGAGCTCAGGACGGGAAGCGTCGCGGACCGGAAGTGGCTCGAGGCCGCGCTCGATCCACCCCCGGCCGACGGGCCGGCGAAGAGCGTCGCCGCGCTCGTGAGCGTCGTGCGACGGATCGCGTCCGAGCTGTCGGACGACCTCGTGCTGCCCGCCCTCGCCGAGGGCAAGGAGCTGAACGAGGCGGGCCGGAAGCTCGCCCTCGCGGCCGGAGGGGCGCGGCGCCGCCTCGGCGAGGACGGGCTCGATGCCGCGCTGGACCCGATCTACGCGGCCATGCGCCGCGTCGTCGTGCCTCCCGAGGACCGCAACCTGAGGACGTCGATGACCCAGGTCGCACTCAAGCTCGGGTTCGTCGAGCTCGAGGGAGGACCGCGCCTGGACGCGCTCCTGCTCGCCCTCCTCGGCGGCGGGGCGAAGACCCCGGCTCGCCTCATCGCGAGGGCGCGCCTCGACGGCGTGGACCGCAGCGACCCTCTCGTCTCGATCCGCGCCCGGCAGGCCGTCACCACTCACCACGGCGAGGCGGAAGACAAGATCGATCGGCGGGCGATGATCAGGCCGGTGCTCGCCATCGGCGATCGGGCGCTCGACGCCGCCGCGACACCCCGGGAGAGGATCGGCCTCCTCATCGTGTTCGGCCATGCGCTCGCGATCGCCGCCGGGCGGGAAGTCCACCCCACCGAGAGAGTCATGAGACCGGAGCATCTCGAGCGCGCGAAGGTCCTCTTCGACCGCCATCTCCAGATCCTGGGGCTGCTCGAGCGGGAGCCGGGAGAGCGGATCGCGGCGCAAGTGCGGGACGTGGCATCCTCGGGCGCCCTCGTGCTCGGCCCGATCTGGTCGGAGGAGCGCGAGAGAGCCCTCCTCGCGACGGCCGGCGGCGTGCATCACGCCGAGACTCACATGGTGCTCGCGCACGCGGCGATCGGCCGTGGCGCGCTGCGCGCGATCGTCGAGGCGCATGTCGCGCGTGCGGCGCGGGCGACGCGGAGGGACCCGAAGCCGACGGCGTACGACGACGCGGTCAGGGCTTATCTCGAGCGGCGCTGAGCGCGCGCGCGATCTTCAAGCGGGGACGCCCGGGCGGGCCCGCTCTTCCCGCAGCTTGAAGAGCTCGTCCGCCATCTTCGAGCGGACGTGGTTCGAGAAGCCCTCGACGTCGAAGGCCTCCTTCCACGGAGCGGGGTCGATCGGCTCGAGGACGCTCACGACGACTCGAGCGCGGCGCGAGACGTCCATGCCCTTCTTCGGGAGCGCGTCGGCGGCGCCGACGACGACGAGCGGCTGGACGGGGCGGTTCGACTCGA
>CAZYLP010000348.1:0-352 GCA_964648345.1 uncultured Planctomycetota bacterium | reverse complement strand
GAACGCCTGGAGCTCGCCCGTCTCGGAGCGCGTCCCCTCGGGGAAGATGAGGATCGAGACGCCGCGGTCGAGCCACCGCCGGCACCGAGCGAGCATCTTCTGGCCGCTCTCCTTGTCGCCGCGCTTCACGCTCGGAGTGCCGATCGCCCACATGGCCCAGCCGAGGAAGGGGACGAAGAACATCTCGCGCTTCGAGACCCACCGCCACTGACCGTGGAGGGAGGAGATCGAGAGGATGTCCACCTGGCTCGTGTGGTTCGCGGCGAGGATCACCGTGCGCGAGCGGTCGAAGCGCTCGCGGCCGCGGACCTCGAGCGACCAGCGGGGGTTCGCCACGAAGCACGCGTGCGCC
>CAZYLP010000347.1:0-8773 GCA_964648345.1 uncultured Planctomycetota bacterium | reverse complement strand
CCTGGTTCTTCTCGTCCTTCGGCTGGAAGGTGCCGATGCCGACGCGGTCCTTCTCCGCGAGGATGAGCCGGCGCACGCGGACGTTCTCGAGGACCTGCGCCCAGTCGCCCTCGGACTTGTCGAGGTGCTCGCGGAAGATGACGCGGCACGAGGGGCAGAGCTCGCCCTCGATGTGGAGCGGGTAACGAGGGCGGGTCGAGCCGAGGAGGTCCTTGATGACCTCCTTGCGGATCGGGGCCGGGATGATCCGGAGCGGCTCCTCGTGCATCGGGCAGTCCTGCCACTCGCCCGTCTTCTCGTCCTTCCACTGGAACGTGTAGAGCGCGCCCGCTTCGGTCTCGGAGTACTTCTCGATGCCCTTCTTGAGGAGCCGCGCGATCGTCGACTTGGAGCTGCCGACGGGTCCGTGGAGGAGGAGCACGCGCCGCTCGGTGCCGTAGCCGTGAGCCGCCGCCTTGAGGATCGAGACGAGGCGCATGAGCGCCTTGTCGAGGCCGTAGATCGCGTCCTTCCCCTCGATCGGGTCGTCGAAGAACTTGTAGTGGATGATCGTCTCTTTGTGCCGCGAGTACTCCTCGGTGCCCCAGCTCAGGATCATGTCGAACATCCGCTGGAAGGCGTTCCGCGACACGTCCGGGCTCTTCTTCACGACCTGGAGGTACTCGTCGAAGCTCCCCGTCCAGTGGAGGGTCCGGTACTTGTTCAGGTCGAAGTACTTGCTGAACAGGCTGCTGATGTTCGGACCTTCGGCCATTTCTGCTCCTGCGGGACGGCGATGGGGTCGGCGCCGCGATGGTAGTTGCGCCTCGCGCAACGGTCAACGACCACGGGGGGCTACGGATGCGAAGAGAGAGACCGGGCCACGGTTAGAACCGGTCTCGATCCGGTTCTATCCGTGGCCCGGTCTCTCTTGCTTCTATCCGCGGCCCTTCGGCGGCCGTCCGTGGCTCACTTCACCTTGAACAGGCGGACGTTCTTGTCGGGCGCCGTCGTGCCCACGACCGGCGGGCAGTCCGGCGTGAGGCGGCCGACCGCCATGGCCGTCACGGGCGCGCCGTTCGACGCGGTGAAGGTGACGAGCGCGCCGGTCTTGTAGAGGATCTGGAGCAGCTTCGGGTCGAAGACGAAGGCCGTCTCGCCCGCCGGCACCACGTCGGCGCTCGGGGCCGGGAAGCCGTTCTTGAGGAGGTTGAGGTCGTTGACTCCCGTGGCCGCGCTCTGGGTCTTGCGGCCCTGCGTGATGAAGTCCACGACCGACGAGCCGCCGAAGGCCCCGACCACCACGTCGAGGAGACCGTCGTCGTTCATGTCGGCGAGGATCACCGAGACGGGGTTCGCCGGCGTCACGAGCTTGACCGGCGGCGTGCCGATCGCGGTCGTCGTCCCGAAGTGGCCGTAGTCGGTCGGGACGAAGAAGTTGACGCCCGAGCCGCCCTTGCCGCCGTGGAGGATCGTGACCGTCATGGTGAACCGGTCGGCCGTCACGATGTCGAGGAACCCGTCGAGGTTCAGGTCGGCGATCGCCAGGGCGGTAGGCTCGACCCGCGGGATGAACACGGAGGGGGTGCCGTTCGGCTGCGACACCGCGGGCGCGATGATCCCGCCGAGGGCGAAGTCGATCTGGCCCGTCGCGCCCGGAGAGATGACGACGCCGACCGTGTTCTGACGGACGAGGACCGTGACGGTGTCGTCGCTCGAGTTCGCCGTGACGATCTCGGGGCGGCCGTCGTTGTTGAGGTCGGCGACCGCGACGCCGAGGGGCGCGTTGCCGACCGGGTGCACGCCCGCGGGCTGGCCGACCGGTGCGAAGTTCGCGGCCGCGGTGAACACACCGTCGCCCGCGAGATTCACGAAGCAGGAGACGCTGTTCGAGTACTGGTTGACGGTCACGAAGTCGACGTTGCTGTCGCCGTCCATGTCGACCGCGACCACCTGGTGGGGGCCGCGCGCGTTGACGGGGATCACGGTGCCGGCCGCGAGCTGACCGCCGCCGAGGTTGCGGTGGACGAAGACCGCGTCCGAGCCGTTGCACGCGACGAGGACGTCCGGGAGGCCGTCGTTGTTCACGTCGGCGATCACGACCGACTCGGGCTGGAGGCCCGTCTGGATCGGCGCGTAGGGCATCGTGAAGTTGCCGAGCCCGTCGTTCATGAAGACCTGGAGCGTCGCCGTCGCGCGGTTCGCGATGACGATGTCGCGCTTGCCGTCCTTGTTGAGGTCGCCGAACGTGATCGCCTGCGGGTCATCGCCCGCCTGGAGGGTCGCGTAGGGCGGCGCCGTGATCGAGCCCTGGACGAAGAGGATCGTCGCGCGCTGGATCACGGTGAGGAAGTTCGTGTTCGCCTGCGCGTTCGAGTCGAACGCGTAGATGGCGGTGAACTGCGTGTCGTAAGAGATCGACTGGATCTGGGCGCCGGCGCGGCGGCCCGCGATCTCCGAGTCGTAGTTCGTCGCGTCGGCGTAGCTCCCGTCGCCCTGGCCCAGGTAGATCGAGATGTTCTGCCCGTTGAAGCTCGAGGTCACGATGTCCTGGCGGCAGTCGCGGTTGAAGTCGCCGACGACGAGGCCCGTGATGATCTGGATGCCGGGGCCGAGGAGGGCGTAGCTGCCGATGAACGCGACGGCCCCCGCGCCGTTGCCGCGGAGCACCGTCACGTTGTTCGTGCCTGTGTTGCCGACGACGACGTCGAGCGAGCCCGAGTCATCCACGTCGCCGAGCGCGAGGCAACTGGGGAAGACGCAGCCGGTGCCGACGTAGGCCGTGGAGGAGAGGGCGAACACGAACGGGGTCGTCTGGTCCTGGGTGAGGACCGCGACCTGGTCGAGGCCCGAGAGGGCGACGACGAGGTCGGCCCTTCCGTCGCCGTTCATGTCGAGACCCTGCGGCGCGCCGAAGTCGTGCGCGTCGCGGACCTGCTTCGGGTCCTTGCTGCTCTTCTTCGGGTCGGCGCAGAGGATCTGGCCCGGGAGCGCGCCTGCGGGGAGCGCGACGATCCCGACGGGAGTGAGCGTTCCGCCCACGCCGCCCTGGAAGATCTGGACCTCGTCCGGAGCGCGCAGCGAGACGGCCACGTCGTAGAAGCCGTCGTTGTTGAAGAGCCCGATCGCCATGCTGACGGGCGTGCCCGTCGCGGTGATCGCCGTGGGGACCGGTGCGTTGAAGCTCGCGTTGGCGTTGTTGATGGCGACGAGGATCGTCTTCGGCGTCCGGTTGAGCGCGACCACGTCGAGGCGACTGTCACCGTTCAGGTCCGCGACCGCCACGTCGACGAGGTTGTTGCCGCCGGCCGGGATCGCGACCACGTCCGGCGTCACGCCGTCGAGGGCGAAGTGGACCCACGCTTGGGTGGGCTGGATCGAGACCGCGCCGGTCGCCTGGGACGTGAGGAACTGGGCGGCGAGGATCGTTCCGACCGTCGCGGTGCCCGACTGGTTCGTCGGCTGCACGGAGATCGACGGCGCGTTGAACGTCTCGCCGTAGTTGTAGCCGTTGATGAGCGTCGCGTTCGCGATGCCGGCGCCGATGAGGACGACGTTGACCGGGCCCGTCTGCGGGACGCCCGGCGAGATGAGCGGCGCGGCAGGCGGGATCACGGTGAGCGTCGTGCTGTTGATCACGGTGATCTGGCTCGCCGTCGCGGGGACGCCCGCGAACGTGATCTGGGAGATGTTGGTCGCCGTGAAGTTGCGGCCCCGGATCGTGACCGACTTACCGCCGCCCGACGTCGGGCCCTGGTTCGGGTTGAGCGTGCTGATGAAGAGGGACGGCGTGTACGTGAACGGGAGCGAGTTGCTCGACGCGCCGCTCGTCCCGATGGCGACGACCGTCGTCGCGCCGGCGACGGACGGCGGGACGGTCCCGCGCAGCGTGGTCGCGTTGATGACCTGGATGTTGAGGAGCTGCTTGCCGCCGATCAGCACCGACGAGATGTTCGAGTTCACGCCCTGGAGGAAGTTCGAGCCCGTGATCGTGATGGACGCGCCGCCCGACTCGGGCGCGGCGTTCGGGCTGATCGTCGCGAGCGTGGGCGCGCCGCCGGCGCCGTCGTAGGTGTAGCCCTGGAGGCTGAACGAGCCGGCGGTCCCGTTCGACGAACTGACCGTCAGGTTCACCGGACCCCCCGTGAAGCCCGCGATCGCCGGCGGGACCGTCACGGAGAGCTGGTCCATGGCCGGGTTCACGACGATGTTGGTTCCGAATCTCCCCGCGAACGTGACGGTGATCGAGGGCAGGAACGCCGTTCCATCGATCGTGATGACGTTGCCGCCGGCGAGCGGGCCGTGGTTCGGCGTCACGTTCGTGACCGCGAGCGTGCCCGTGCCGGCGCCCGACGTGTAGGTGAAGGCGTTGGCCGCCGAGACCGTGCCGTTCGTCGAGGAGACGATGACGAGCGTCACGGCGCCGGCCGCGTGGAACGTGGTCGTCACCTGGATCATGCTCGAGGTGACCTGATTGATCGTCGCGGGGCTACCGCCGAAAGTGACCGAGGTGATGTTCGCGAAGTTGGTCCCGGTGATCGTGACGATCGTGCCCGGCGGGCCCATGTTCGGGGAGACGGTCCCGATCGTCATGGAGCCGGGGCCGCCGCCGCCGCCGAGGCTGAACGTGTAGCCGTTCGTGAGCGTGGCGGTCAGGGACGGCGAGATGATGTTGACCGTCACGTCCACCACGCCCGCGGCGTGGGCCGGCGTCACGCACTGGAGCGACGTGCTCGAGATGACCGAGATCGCCGTCGCCGGCGTGCCGCCGAACGTGACCGTCATGTTGGTCGCGAGGTCGAAGTTCGTGCCGCCGATCGTGACGAGCGTGCCGCCCGCGGGGGTGCCCGCGTTGGGCGACACGGATGTGATCGTCAGCGTGTTGGGCGGCGGCGGCGGGTTGTTGGTGCTGCTCCGCCGGCGGCTGCTCTTGCCGCAACCCACGACGCCGAAGAGAACCAACACCAACGCCGCGAGCGTGCAAAGACGACGTGACGACATGCACTTCCCTCTCGCGCCCCTCCGCCGAGGAGCGTCCCGCCACGGACCCGGGGTTCTTACGCGCGTCCCCCTACTTCCCTTTGCTGCTACGCAATGAAGTTAGCAATTCGGGCGCGACTCTGACAACCCGGGCTCGTCGCCAAAAGAGGCGACCCGTGCCGGATTTCCGGCACGGGTCGGTCGAACGTCTCGTTCGTTCGTCGAGGTCGCTACGCGACGCCCTTCCCACGAGCGAGACGCACGACCATCGCCGTGCCGACGATGAGGAAGAGCCCGTTCGCGGCGAGCCACGCGCGGTCGAGGACCCCCTCGAGCGGGATCCAGGAGATCGCCGTGTAGCCGTACCACGACATGGCGAGGAGATGAGCCGCGGAGCCGAGCATGAGGCCCACGGCCGCGGAGCGGCAGCTCCGCTTGGGCACGCTCACGAGCCCGATGAAGAACGGGATCGCCGCGCTCGCGAAGATCGGGTTGCCGCCGCCCCACTCGGGGAACGCCGCGAGGAGCGGGACCGAGTTGCCGAGCCCGAAGAAGCCGAGCCCGCACGCCCCGACGACCGCGCCCGCGCCGACGAGCACGTGCTCGAGGTCGCCCCGGCCGCCGACGGAGTCGCGCCCGCGACTGATCACCAGGAAAGTGACGATCACGAGCACCGCGACGACGATGAGCGCGGTCCGGTCGGGCGCGCCCGCGGCCTTGACCGCGGCGTCGGCGTCGATGATCCCGTGACCGTACTCCTTGTCGCGGCCCTGGCCGGTCTTGCCGCCCTTGGTCGCCGTGTCGGCGAGGATCTTCATGACGGCCGCCGGGCTCGTGACGCCGCGCTCGACGAGCAGCGCCGCGACGCCCGAGACGTGCGGCGTCGCCATCGAGGTGCCCTGCCAGAAGCCGTAGAAGCTCCGCGTCGCGCCCGGCTCGATCGCGTTCTGGAGCACGCCGTCCTCGGCCGACTTCGACTTGTCGCCGCCGGGGGCCGCGACCCAGATCTCGGGGCCGTAGCTCGAGTAGAAGGCGCGCTGCCCGCTCGGGCCGACGCTCGAGACGGCGAGCGCGCCCGGGTAGGCGGCGGGGTACTCGACCCGGCCGCGGCCCGAGTTGCCCGCCGCGCAGACGACGACGCAGCCCTTGTCGAACGCGTACTTGACCGCGTCCGCCATGACCTTCGAGTGGCCGCCGCCGCCGAGCGAGAGGCTCAGCACCTTGCAGCCGTGGTCCGCGCCGAAGCGGATGCCCGCGACGACGCCGCCGAGCGTGCCCGAGCCGTTCCGCGAGAGGACCTTGATCGGCATGATCGTGGCGCCCGGAGCGACGCCCGAGCAGCCGCGCCCGTTGTGCGTGGTCTGGGCGACGGTGCCCGCGCAGTGCGTCCCGTGGCCGTGATCGTCGGCCGCGATGTTCGTGTCGTTCACGAAGTCGTAGCCGTCGACGAACTTCGTGCCCTCGAGGTCCGGGACGAGCATGCCCTTCTTCTTCGTGTAGGCGACGCCCGTGTCGATGACGCCCACGATGACGCCCTTGCCGGTGGCGGTCTGCCACGCCTCGGGGGCCTTGATCATGCGCAGGTGCCACTGCTTGTCGAAGAGCGCGTCGTTCGGGTGGCCGTCGCGGGGCTTGCCGGCCTCCTCCTCCGGGATCTGGTCCCGGGCGCGCTCCGAGAAGCTGTCCTGGTCCGGGATCTGGAAGACGATGTTCGGCTCGGCGTGCTCGACGAGGGGGTCTCCCTCGAGCTCCTTGATCAACGCCGCCTCGCGGTCGGGCGCGATCCGGGCGAGCGCGTAGCCCGCCGCGAGCGAGGAGGCCGAGTGCGATGCCCAGCGGACGTCGATCTTGTGCCGCTTCGCGAAGTCGAGGAGCGCCTCGCTCGAGGTCCCGTCGCGGAGGTCGACGAGGATCTCGTCCGCGGCCGGCGCGATGCGGAGGCCCGAAGGCGCGATCCCGCGGACGGTCCGCTTCGTGAGGAGAGTCCGCAGCGCCTTCATGATCTCGCCGTAACGGGCGCTCGACTTCATGACCGCGGTGCGGGTCGTCTCGAGCTTCTCGCCCCACTCGACCTTCTCCTTCGAGCCGAAGCCCGCGAGGTCGATGTCGACGAACAGCCAGTCCATGAAGTTGATCTTCCAGGCGACGAGGCCGGTGCCCTTCACCTCCTTCGAGACGAAGAGCTCCTGCTTCACCCACTCGCCGTCCTCGCCGTGGATCGTGAAGGCGATCTTCACGCAGGGGAACTCGCGGTCCTTCACCTTGCGGGTCGTCTTCGCGAACGCGACGTCGCCGATCACCCCCGGCTCCATGCCGATGAACTCTTCGATCGAGGGGGTCGCGACGTTCGAGAAGATGCCCGTCGGGCTCTGCTCGCCCTCGAGCTCGATGTGACGGTGGACCTTCTCGCCCTGGACCTGGTCGATGAACCACTTGAGGTCGGCCGTGTCGGTGTCCTCGCCGATGCGGGCCGTGAGCTTCATGGACTCCCAGTCGGAGCCCGCCGACTTCGTGAAGGGGTTGAGCGGCATGCCCCACGAGCCGTCCTCGCGCCGGATCGGGCGCGGGTGCTCGAGGTGGTACCAGAGGGCGACCGCGCCACCGAGCGCGAAGCCGAAGAGGAGGAGCCAGACGGTCTTCTTGCTCATCTCAGCGGAACTCGCCCTGGGGCTTCTCGCCGCCGAACGCGCGGTCCGGGTCCCAGTCGAAGGAGACGTGGTAGCGCGAGCCGAGCGCACCGAGGACGAGGCCGCCCACGCCGGCCGCGATCATGAAGAACTTCGAGCGCTTGAGGAGGAAGCACCCCGCCGTGAGCGCGCCGCCGAGGACGGCGCCTCCCTTGGCGGTTCGCATCATCGTGGAGTCCGGACAGCGCTCGATCGTGAGGCGCGCGCCCGAGATCGAGTGACGCGTGCGGGTCACGAACTCGTTGAGCGCGCTCTTGCCGCACTCGACGGTCGGCTTCGGCGTCTCGCCGTTCGGCGCGGCGGCGGCCGGGTTCACGTTCTCACTCATCGGTGGTGGCCTCCCCAACTCTTCGACAGCGACCGGAGCATCGTACTCGAAAGCGACACGCGCGGAAGGGAGGGGCCGGGAGCATTCGGTATGCCCTTTTCTAGGACTGGCTGGAGCCCGCACCGCGAAGGGGATATCCCCTTGAAGTTCGGGCGTGCGTGCTCTAAGACGCTGCACGGGGTGCTGAAAAATGCTGCGGCGGGCCGGACGATGACGATCACGGTCAAGCTCGGCTCGGAGGCCGCGCGGGCGCTCGATGGCCTCGCGACGCTCCGTCTCCGCACGGCCCCTCACACGGAGGACGCCCGACGGCAGCGCCTCGACCTGCGCGAGCGTTTCGGCCTGAGGCGCCCGGACGACGCCTTCGCTTGCTTCGACATGGTCGTCCAGGGCGGACCGCGCGGCGACGAGACCGTGGAACGGCTCCTGCTCGAGTGGCCGCTCGCGATCGCGCTCGACGCGGCGATCAACCTGGAGGACCCGGACGGGGTGAAGCCGCTCCTCGTGAAGCTCGGGAAGGTCGTCCCGCACCTCGGCCCCCGCGTCGACGCGATCGTGCTCTGGGCGCGGCGCGCGCGCGACGTGACCGAGGCCATGGGGTGCCTCGTCGGGCGCAGCAAGGCCATGGACGACGTGCGAACCGCGACGTGGCGCGCGGTCTTCACCGACGACGTCCGGAAGGCCCTCGCGCTCCGCTCGCCGTACCGGCTCTCGGTCCTCATCACCGGCGAGGCGGGCACCGGGAAGGAGATCATCGCGCGGTCGATCGCGGCCGGGCGCCCGCGCGACCGGGAGGTGC
>CAZYLP010000346.1:0-8796 GCA_964648345.1 uncultured Planctomycetota bacterium | reverse complement strand
GTGGGCGAGGTGGACGCGGCCGCTCGCGCGCACCACGCGCGTGCGGTCCTCCTCCACCTCGGGGGGCGCCGCGAAACAGCGCGCGGCCGGCGCGTAGACGAGGTCCGCGCGCCGCGCCCAGTGGCCGCCCCACGGGCGCTTCGCGGTCGGGTCGCCCGCGAGGCCGGGCGCGTGCGTCTTGCCCCACTCGAGGATCTTCTCGTCGCGCGAGCGGACGTAGGGCGAGAGGCAGTTCCCGACCGAGTGCGTGTTCGACGAGATGACGTGGACGTCGAGGTCGGCCTCGAGGTCCACGATCTTCCGGACCTCGGCGCGGATCTGCGCGACCCACTGCTCGCTCGCGCGCTCCGAGTACTCGCCGACCGCGCGCCGGACGTCGAACGCGACGTCCTCGTGGTGGAGGAGCACGTCGCGGATCCGCTCGACGGTCTTCGCGGGCCAGATCCGGAGCACGCCCTCTCGCTCCTCGGCCGAGAGCGGGAGGTCGTCGAGGAACCACCTGTCGGCCTCGGCGTCGGGGCGCTCGATGAGGTGGGCGAGCTGCCGGAGGCGCTTGTCGTCGCCGAGGCGGACGCGGAGCTTCTTCACCTCCGTCGCGTAGAGGCAGAGGCACGTGAGGAAGTCCGCCACGTCGGCGAAGCCGTCGCGGGTGAGGACGAGCACCTTCCCCGCCATGAGCTGCCAGATCGAGCGGCGCCGCGCCTTGCCCGGCGAGATCGGCGTGAACTTGGCGTCGGGGTCCGAGTAGAGGACCGGGAGCGAGTCGGTCAGGAAGTAGAACGTCGTCCGCGTGACCTCGGGCGGGAGGCGCATGACCGCGTAGCGGAGCGCGTCCACGTCGAGCTGGCTCGAGTCGATGAACGGGTGGAGCGCGGGCTTGAGCGCCCGGTAGAGCGGGAGCAGCTCGGACAGGAAGAAGTTGCCGCGGCTCGTGAGCTCGATGAGCTTCGCGTGGAACTCGCGGTAGCGGTCGAAGACCTTGAGCTTGCGGACGAGGATCGACGCGAGCGCCTGCGCGAAGACGTTGCTCTCGTCCACGAGCGCGAGGAAGTCCTGGCCCGCGATGACGAGGAGGTCCGCGCCGAGCTCGCCCGCCCGCGCCTCGGGGTGGTCCGCGTCGAGCAGCGAGACGAGCTCGCCGAAGTACTGCCCCTCGGGGATCGTCTGGCGGCCGCGCGCGTCGATCACCTCGACGTTGCCGCGGGCGACGACGAACGCGCTCCCCGCGGCGCGGTCCGCGTCGAGGATCACGGGCATGCGCGGCTCGACGTGCCGCAGCTTGGCGCGCGAGGCGATCCATGCGCGCCTCCCCGCATCGAGGAACGTGAACGGGATCGTGCGCTCGAGGACGTCGAGGACCGGCATCGTGTCTCTCCCCCCGTTCAGAACCGGATCGCGAGCTCGGCGAAGACTCCGCGCATCTCGGTCTCAGCGTGCCTGAAGCGGCTTCCGGACGCGAGCGACTTGAAGTAACGCCAGCCGAGCGAGAGCTCGACGAAGCGAAAGCGGACGGCGAGGTAAGCCCGCACGTCGGCCCACGTGTCCACGCTCGGGGCGCGCGTGAGCGAGAGACCGTTCTTCTTCACGTCGGGGAGGAGGTCCACGTCGCTCCCCATCCTCACCGTGAAGCCGTCGAAGACATGGATCCCCACGCCGGCGCGCCAGCCCGGCGACAGCGTCACCGCGGTGAGGGACGCGTGCGTGCGCGGACCTCCCGCGTCGAGCGAGGTCACCCGGATCGACTCGTTGCGGACGAGGAGCGCCGTGACCGGCCCGAAGTCGAAGTCGACCCAGGTCTCCTCGGCGATCGGGACCCGGTACCGGATGTCGAGCCCGCTGCGGAGCTTCATGCTGTGCTGCACGACCTCGGAGTCGACGAGCGCGCCCGACGCGAAGGTCACCTCGGCGACCGAGATCTCGCGGCGGAGGTTCGTGCTCCCCTGCGCCTGCGTGGACCACCAGTCGAGGCTCACCCAGCCGGATTTGCCCGTGTAGACCTCGAGGCCCGCGCCGCCGGCTGCTCCGCGCGAGGAGTGGCCGAGGTCGTTCGAAGTCACGGGGTGGAAGCGGAGGCCGCGGCCGACCTCGAGCACGGAGCGCTGCTTCGAGAGAGCCCAGAGCTCGGCGCGGAAGGCGACGTGCTCTCCCGGGGGCGAACCGCCGCGCCAGCCCTCCTTGTAGGGTTTCTCCTTCTCGTCGGGCTTCTCCCTCTTCGTCCTCTCGTTCTCGTTCTCGTTCTCGTTCTCGTTCTCGTTCTCGGTCCCTCGCTTCACCGGTGGGCTCTGCTCCTCCGCGCGCGCGAGCGTGGGCGCGAGAAGCACGAACGCCGCCATCACGTACGGCCTGAGCAGGACTGGCTCCCCGAGGCCGAGCATCATTACCATGTCGTCATGCGTCGAACGCTCCTCCTCGCCTCGCTCGTGGCGGCCTCCGTCTCGCTCGCGGACGACAGCGTGGACCGCATCCCCGAGTCGTGGCTCTCCTTCAAGCGGACGAAGGTCGCGAAGCTCACGCGCGTCCTCGGCGAGGACAAGCCGCTCCACGAGCGCTTCACGCACTTCACGGTCTCGCCCGACGGCAAGTACGTCGCGTTCTGCGACAAGGTCGTCGCCGTCGCGACGCGGAAGGTCGGGCTCGAGCTCTCGACGCCCGACGTGACCAACCGCGAGAGCCAGCTCACCGCGACGATCTTCCGCGCCGAGGGGTTGCGCCGCTTCACGCCCGACGGCCGCCGCCTCGTCGCGTGCTCGCCCGACATCGGCGGCGGCGACTGTCCGGTCGCGGTCTCGTTCGACGTGAAGACCCGCGCCGAGGTCCGCTTCACGATCCCCGACACGCAGAACGGCTGTCCCTGGGACCTCGCCTGGGTCCAGAGCTCGAACAACGCGGTCGTCGTCTGCAACACGGGGGCGGTCTGGCTCTGGGCCGCGGACGGCGCGGCGCCGCCCAAGAAGTTCGTCTCGAGCGTCGAGGTCTCGAAGATCACGCCCGAGCGCAAGTGCACCCACTCGGTGGACGTCTCGCCCGACGGCAAGCGCGCGCTCACCTGCGCGGGCCCCGAGATCACTCTCTGGGACCTGGGCAACGGGAAGTCGCGCGTCCTCGAGAAGGTGCCGCCGCGCGAGAGGGCGCCGCACGCCCTCCGCGCCGTCTTCTCGAAGGACGGGAAGGACGGCCTGAGCGTCGACGGCAAGGGCGCGGTGAAGAAGTGGAACCTCACGACCGGGGCGTCGACCACGATCGGCGAGCTCCCGGCGAACGAGTCGTGGAGCCCGATCGGGACGCCGTCCCACGCGGGCGTCTTCTCGCGCGACAGGAAGGTCCTCGTCTACCTCCACGGGCGCGCGACCCTCTCGATCTTCGACATGGTCGCCGCGCAGGAGATCGACCGGATCGACCTCGCGCCGGTCGGCGACGCGCTCACCGACATCGTCTTCGCGCCCGACGACCGGACGCTCTACGTCGGGACGATGAACTCGAAGAAGATCCTCGTCTTCGAGCTGGCGGTCCCGCTCAAGTAGCCATGACCGACGAGGTCCTCCGCGCCCTCGAGCGCGATGCGCGCGGCCGGCCCGACGACGCGAACGCGGCGCACGCGTTCGGTGTCGCGCTCCTCCGCGGAGGCTCGCGCCGCGAGGCGGCGCTCGAGCTCGGGCGGGCGATGCGCCTCGGCCACGAGGGTGCGCGCTCCGAGCTCGAGCGCTGGGTCACGTGGCCGGGGCCCCTCGTCTCTCGCGCGGGGTCGGCGAGCCCGCTCTCCGGGGGCGCGACGCGCGAGGAGCGGACGACGATCGACTGCACCTTCGAGGAAGTCGTCGGAGTCGCGGCGGGCACGATCTCCTTCGCGGGCTCCGTCGCGATGAAGTGGCCCGAGGTCGACGACCCGGACGATCCGGATGCGTTCGAGGGTCTCGACGTGGACTTCGACCAGCCCGCGCATGCTCTCGTCGCGCTCCGCGCGAGGCCGCTCGAGACGCGGTGGACGCGCCCCTACGACGGTAAGGGGATGACGTGCCTCGCGCTCGTCGGCGACGACGTCTTCCGCGCGGAGGACGCCGCGATCGAGCAGCACGACGCGGCGACGGGCGAGATCATCCGGAAGATCGAGCTTCCGGAGCGTGCGAACGGACTCCGCGTCTGGGGCGATCGCGCGGTCGCCTCGCTGTTCCCCTTCGGCGACGGGCCCACGCTCGTGGGCGTGGACCTCTCCTCGGGCCGCGTCGACTGGACGCGGCGGATGCAGGCCGGCTCCGGCATGCCGGGGATGGTCTCGAGAGCCGGCGGCCGCGCAGCCTGGACCACGTACGACGGCGGCGCGATCCCGCTCCTCGACGTCGCGACGGGGGAGGATGCCGGTCTCATCGCGAAGCCGTCGGACGGCGAGATCGCGGGCCTCGTCGCGAGCGACGCCCGCGGAGCTCTCGTCCGCGTCGAGGTCGGGCGGCAGCGGTTCGTCGAGGAGCACGACCTCGGGACGGGCGCGCGCCGGTGGCGGACGCCCGCCGGCGCGGCGATCGTCTCGGAGGACATCGCGGTCCTCGTCGGCGAGGGACGCATCGCGGCCGTCGACCGCACCAAGCGCGCGACCGTCTGGAAGGGACGGCTTCCAGTGGAGCGGTTCACCGGGGCCCTGACGACGGAGGGCGAGGGCGACGACCTCTCCCCGGAGCACCGGTTCGCGATCGCCGGCCCCGTGCTCTACGTCGGCTGCGCCGGGGCCCACGGCGTCACGCTCGTCGCGCTCGAGCTCCGCACCGGACGCAAGGTGCTCGAGCACGTCGTCGCCGTCGACGTGGACGGCTCGCGCGTGATCCCGGGGCCCGGCTCGCGCGTCCGCGGGTTCGACATCGTCCCCGTCGAACGCGGCGTCGTCGTCCTCGTCGCGAGCGAGCAGAAGACGGCCGCGATCCTCATCCGCGATGCGTGAGGCTCACCGAAGGTGATGCCAGAGCGCATCGGACCGGAGGATGAGCGACCCGCCCGCGAGGAGGATCGTGAGCACCGCGCGCCACGTGAGCGCGGCGCGGTGCTCGCTGTCGTCCCGGAGGTACGCGAGCGCGCACGCGGACGGGATGAGCGCGGCGAACGCCGGCCACGCGGCGCCCTCCTCGGCGAGAAAGCTCACGTGCCGCCATGTGAGCGACGGGAGGAACGCGAGCGGGGAGTCGGAGGGGAGGAGCGCGAAGACCGGCTCGGTCAGGATCGGCGAGCCGGCGTACGCGTGGAGGGGCCAGAACGCGCGGTGGAGGGCTCCCTGAGCGAACGCGACCGATGTGACGAGGAGCGCGGCGCGGAGGACGAGCGGAGCGCGGAACTTCGCGACGGGCGAGGGGCACGTCGCGCAGCGGGACTCGCCGCCGACGAAGATGCGGCACTGCGCGCAGAGCCACCGCCCGCACGCGCCGCAGGCCGTGGTCGTGGAGACCTCGGGGTGGGCGACGCACCACTGGATCGGGCGCGGGAGCGAAGGCTCGTCCTCCTTCGCGGGCTCGTCGCTCGTCGTGGGGTCGGTCACCGCCCGAACTCGTCCTTCACGTCCTCGCGCGCGAGCGGGCCGCCGTGCCCGACGTAGAACGTCTCGACGCCGTCGTCGAGGAGCGCGCGGATGTTCGCGTGGTTCCGCTCGGGGAGGTCCTGGTAGTAGTGCTCGCCCGGCGAGCGCGCGCGGAGCGCTCCGCCGAACCAGCCGCCCAGGATCTGGTCGCCCACGAACGCCGTCTTCTCGACGAGGACGACGAGCGCGCCCGGCGTGTGGCCGGGGGTCGCGACGACGCGGCCCTTCACGCCCCAGGGCGCGAGGTCGAGCGGCGTCTCGGCCGTGACCGCGATCTCGGGCACGAAGGGCGGGAACGGGAAGTCGCACATCGGGCGGATCAGGTACCCCATGAGGCCCGTCGGGACCATGAAGTCGTTCTTGCCTCGAGCCGCGGGGCGGAGGTCGCCCGCGCCGAGGGCGATCTTCGCGCCGCTCGCCGCGGAGCGGATCGCCGCCGCGCCGCCCGAGTGGTCGGCGTGCCCGTGCGTGATGACGACGAGCGCCACGTCCTCGAGCTTCGCTCCGTGCGCGAGGAGGGCCGCGCGCAGGTCCTCCTCGTCGCCCGGCGAGCCCGTGTCGATGAGGATCGGCTTCGGCGTCTTGATGAGGAACACGTTCGAGTACGAGAGCTCGATCTGGACGACCTCGGCGTTCGAGGGCGGGACGGTGCCCACGACCTGCGGGGCGGCCCGGCAACTCGCGAAGGCGAGGAGGAGGAGCACGATCCCGGAACGGAGGAGGGTCATGGCCGGTGGTCGGACTATACTGAACCCCTCGTGAAGATGCGCCCCGAGATCCTCGCGCCCGCCGGCACCGCCGAGGCCATGAAGTCCGCCGTCGAGAACGGAGCGGATGCGATCTACTTCGGCCTCGAGAAGTGGAACGCGCGCGAGCGCGCCGCGAACTTCAAGCTCGCCGATCTGCCGTCGATCATGGCCGAGCTCCACCGCCGCGGCGTGAAGGGCTACGTGACGTTCAACACGCTCGTCTACGAGAGCGAGCTCGGCCCCGCGGAGGACATGGTCCGCGGGATCGCGAAGGCCGGGGCCGACGCGATCATCGTGCAGGACCTCGGCGTGGCCAAGCTCGCGCGCCAGGTCGCGCCCGGCCTCCCCGTCCACGCGTCCACCCAGATGACGGTGACCGACGCCGCGAGCGCGGAGGTCGCGCGCGCGCTCGGCGTGGACCGCGCGATCCTCGCCCGCGAGCTCTCGACGCGCGAGATCGCCGAGATCGCGAAGGGGACGCGGCTCGAGCTCGAGGTCTTCGTCCACGGAGCGCTCTGCGTCGCTTACTCGGGCCAGTGCTTCACGTCGGCGAGCTGGGGCGGCCGCTCCGCGAATCGAGGAGAGTGCGCGCAGGCGTGCCGGCTCCCCTACGACGTCGTCGTGGACGGTACCGCGCGCGACCTCGGGCCCGTGAAGTACCTCCTCTCGCCCCTCGACCTCGCCGGCCACGAAGCGATCCCCGACCTCGTCGCCGCGGGCGTCGTGAGCTTCAAGATCGAGGGGCGCCTCAAGGGCCCCGAGTACGTCGCCGCGACGACGTCGCTCTACAGGAAGGCGCTCGACCGCGCGCTCGAGGGCAAGAAGGGCCCCGACCTCCTCACGAGGGACGAGCGCCGCACGCTCGAGCAGGTCTATTCACGGGGTGGCTCCGCGGGCTTCCTCGCGGGCACCAACCACCAGACGATCCTCGAGGGGACGTTCCCGGCGCACCGCGGTCTCCGCCTCGGCGTGGTCGCCGGTGTGGATCCGCGGCGGAACGCCGTGCTCGTGGAGCTCGAGGAGGTCGCGAGCGCGGGCGACGGGATCATGTTCACCGCGCCGACGATCGATCCCGAGGACAAGGAGCGGCCCGCGGGCCGCGTGACCGCGGTCCACCCGGCCGGCGGCACGGGGGCGTACCTCGAGTTCGAGCGCCTCGCGCTCGACGTGACGCGCGTCCCTCAAGGAGCCGTCGTCTGGCGCAACGCCGACCCGAAGCTCGCCGCGACTCTCCGCGCGAGCTTCGAGGGCGACCCGCATCGCCGCGCGCCGCTCGCGCTCACGGTCTCGGGCAAGCCGGGCGCGCCGCTCGTCGTCGCCGCGAAGGACGACCTCGGGCACGTCGTCTCCGTCGCCAGCGAGGAGGCGATCCAGCGCGCCGACCGCTCCCCGATCGATCGAGCGCTCGCGGAGGACAAGCTCGGCCGTCTCGGCGGCTCACCCTTCGAGCTCTCCTCGCTCGACCTCCAGCTCGAGGGGCCGTGCCGCGTGCCGGTGAGCGCGCTCAACCGGGTCCGCCGCGAGCTCGTCGCGAAGCTCGAGGAGGCGCGCCGTGCTCCGCCGGAGCGGCCGCTCGCCGGTGCGGGGGTCTCGACGCGTCTCGCGAGCGAGCCGGTCGCGGGAGCCGAGCGCTCACTCGAAGTGATTCCTCTCTGCCGCAACGACGCTCACCTCGACGGCGCCATCGAGGCGGGTGCGCGCGAAGTGATCCTCGAGTGGATGGAGCTCGTCGGTCTCTCGAAGGCCGTCCTCCGCGCGCGCGCGAAGGGCATCGTCGTCGTGCTCGCGCCGCCGCGGATCCAGAAGCCCGGCGAGGAGAAGGTCCTCGACGCGGTCCTGCGCCTCGAGCCCGACGCCGTGCTGGTCCGCGCGCTCGGGCAGCTCGAGCTGCTCTCTCGACGCATCAGGGCGACCGGAGGGAGCACCGCGGTGCCTCCTTTGCCGCGCCTGCACGGTGATTTCTCTCTCAACGCGGCGAACGCGATCGCGGCGCGTGTCCTCCTCGCCAAGGGGCTCGACACGATCGTGCCGGCGTACGACCTCTCGACGAAGGAGCTCGACCGCTTCCTCGAGCACGTCCCTCCGAGCCGGGTCGAGCTCGTCGTGCATCAGCACCTGCCCATGTTCCACATGGAGTACTGCGCGTACGCGAAGCTGCTCTCGCCGGAGATGGGCCTCGCGGGGACGTCCTTCAAGGACTGCGGGCGGCCGTGCGAGAAGCACCTCGTGTCGCTCCGGGACTCGCGCGAGGGCAAGGAGCACCCGGTCCTCGTCGACGTGGGGTGCCGCAACACGGTCTTCTCCGCCGAGGCGAACTCCGTCGCCGACGACGTGCCGCGCTTCGTGAAGGCGGGCGTGCGGCGGTTCCGCGTCGAGCTGCTGCGTGAAGACGCGAAGGCAGCGGAGGCGTTGATCCGCGGGTACGTCGAGGTCGCTCAGGGCAAGAAGAGCGGTTCCGAGGTGAGGAGCTCCGTCGGAGCCGTGAGGCGGCTC
>CAZYLP010000345.1:0-8806 GCA_964648345.1 uncultured Planctomycetota bacterium | reverse complement strand
CCAGCGGATCAAGCTCGCCCAGGCGGTCGTCCACGGCCCGGACCTCCTGCTCCTCGACGAGCCCATGTCCGGCCTCGACCCGCTCGCGCGGCAGCAGATGATCGACCTCCTCCACGAGCTCGCGGGCGAGGGCCGGACGATCATCGTCTCGAGCCACGTCCTCTACGAGATCGAGTCGCTCACGAGCGAGGTCGTGCTCCTCGTGCGCGGCCGGCTCCTCGCGACGGGCGACGTGAAGCACATCCGCAGCCACATCGAGCGCTGCCCGCACACGATCCGCTGCCGCACGACGACGCCGCGCGCGATCGGGCAGGAGGTCGTCGACACGCCCGGCCTCATCGCGCTCGAGTTCGGCGGCGAGGACACCGTCACGATCCGCACCGAGGACCCCGCGCGCGTCTACGAGGTCCTCTCCGAGGCCGCGTGCGCCGGGCGCGTCTCCGTGGACGCCATGAGCGCCGCCGACGACGACCTCGACTCCGTCTTCAACTACCTCGTGGGGAGCGCTCAATGAACCGATACGATCCGTCGTGGCAGGAGCGCGTCTGGTCTGCCGTCGCGTCGATGCGGCTCACCTTCCTGCTCCTCCTCCGCCGGAGGAAGATCCTCTTCCTCGGCCTCCTCGCGCTCCTGCCATCGCTCCTCCCGATCGCCGTGGCGGCTCTCCGCGGGCCCATGTCCCAGGGCCCCACGCCTCACGGGACATCGGGGCTCGACCTCTTCGCGTCGATCGCGGAGTACGGCTTCCTCGGAACGCTCGTGCCGCTCGGCGCGATCCTCCTCGGGACCGCGCTCATGGGCGACGACCTCGAGGGCGGCACGGCGACCTACCTGCTCGTCCGCCCCACGCCGCGGTCCGGCCTCGTGATCGGCGAGTTCGCCGCGTACTGCGTCGTCATGGCGGGGGTCTTCCTCCCCGCGCTGGCGCTCACGTTCCTGAGCGTCGTCCTCACCGCACCGAGGACGCTCGACGTGGGCGCGGGCCTCGTGCTCCTCGCGCGGACGTCGGGGGTCGTGTGCCTCGCGATCGCCGGATACGGCGCGCTCTGCGGCTTCCTCGGCGCGCTCACGCAGAGACCCGTGATCTTCTCGGCCGTGTTCGTGTTCGGCTGGGAGCCCCTCACGCGCGTGGTGCCGGGGTACGTGGACTTCCTCACGCTCAAGAAGCACCTCCTCGCGCTCTGGCCCTCGGTCGTCATGTCCGACCGGTTCGGGGGCGTCGTTATCTCGTGGCGCGTGATGGTGGTCGGCTTGGTCCACGCCCTGCTCGGGCTCGGGGGGGGGGTCGCGACCCTCGGGGTCGCGACGACGCTCACGCTCCGGCACCGGGAGTTCGTCCGGGGGCAGACGCTCGGTTGAAGAACTCTGCTTGCGTCCGCCCCCGAGTCGGGTTCTCATGTGACCTCGTGAGCATGGGGATCGGGGTCTCGAAGCTCGAGCGACTGTCGGGGATCGTCCGGCGCCTGCCCAACGTGGTGGTGCGCGTGCTCATCCTCCTCGACATCGCGCTCGTGCCCTTCCCGCTCTGGGGATGGTTCTGGATGTCGCGCTGGACCGGCCGCCTCATCGGTCCGCGCGAATTCGTGAAGAAGTACTTCCAGGCCCTCCACTACGCCTTCACGCACGCGCTCCACTTCCACGCCGGCACCGGACCGCTGTTCATCGAGTGGATGTCGGGGCCGGTCCGCAAGTCGCCGGGGGTGGAGCGGCCCGACTGGCTCACGAAGGGCTCCTGCGGCTCGTGCCGGAACTGCTGCACCACGGCCTGGCTGCCCGAGGAGAAGCGGGTGAGCTGCCCGTTCCTCCTCGCGCAGGGCGGCTGCGGAGTCTACGGCGGACTCTTCTGGGATTACTTCACGTGCGGACGTTACCCCGCGAGCCCGGAGAAGGTCGCCTACTACTCGTGCCCGCGCTTCGAGGGGCTCGTCCAGATCGAGCCGCGCAAGCCGGTCGGCGCCTCCTCGAACGCGGGCGACTGACCGGCACTAACCCTCGGTCGTGCCGAAGATTGTGATGCCCCCGCGGCCGATCTAGCATCTCGGATCGCGTGGACGAGGACCGCACGGCTTTCGTCGGGAAGCCTCTCCAGATCGTGGTCCCCTGCGCGGGGATCGCGCCGGGCTCCCCCGTGACCGTCAAGGTCTTCGAGCCCCGCTGTCTCGGCGGCGATCCGATCGAGACCCTCACCGCCAAGGTGGACCAGGAGGGCGGCAGCGCGGCGGTCGAGTGGACCTACGACCACGCGAAGCACAAGGACAAGGTCGCCCAGGCTCGCTTCGTCTTCCTCGTCGAGGGCGCGGGACGGACGTCGATCTCGCCGCCCATCCAGTTCCTCGAGAAGCTCGAGGTGACGATCAAGGACGAGCACGGCCAGCCCGCGGCCGAACGCCTCGTGACCCTCCACCCGGACCGCGGGGAGACGATCCCCGCGGCGACGAACGCGGAGGGGAAGCTCTCCCTCGCCGTCCCACCCGGCGACTACCACTTCGAGCTCCACGGGGCGGCGCCCCCCGAGCTCGAGCGGCCCCCGCTCGACGTCCCGCCCGAGGATGCCGCCGTCGCCGCGGGCGGCGCGGCCGCGGCGCCGGCCGCGCTCGCGGCCGCGACGGCCGCGAGCGGGCTCGCCGAGAGCGAAGAAGAAGAACCCTTCGACGAGGACGCCGCCCTCGCTCAGGGCGAGAAGAAGCCGGGGGCGAAGGGCGCGCACTTCGTCGCCGCCCGTCTCGTCGAGCCCGACGGCAAGCCCTCCGCGGGCGTCAAGGTGTTCCTCGTCCTCGCGGACGGCTCGAAGCGTGAAGCGACGACGAGCGACCAGGGCGACGTGCGCTGGGAGGGCGTGCCCGACGGGGCGGTCTCGCTCGAGCTCGAGGGCGACGAGTACGTCCCCGACGTCGAGCCGGAGCCCGCGCCGGCGACGGAGACGCCGGATGGCGCGGCGAAGAAGGAGCCCGAGACGGTCGAGGACGGCGACGACTACGCGGGTCGGGACCGCTCGAAGTACCCCGACCTCGAGCGGCGAGGTCTCGCATGACGACCCACAAGGTCGAGCAGGGCGAGTGCCTCTCCACGATCGCATCGAAGAACGGCCTCACGTGGCGCCAGCTCTGGGAGCACCCCGACAACGCCGCGCTCCGCGAGAAGCGGAAGAACCCGAACATCCTCCACCCGGGCGACGAGGTCGCGATCCCCGAGAAGAAGCGGCCGAGCGTCGCGCTCGCGCTCGACGGGACGACGACGGTCACGCGCCGCCGCGCCGATCACAGACCGCTCGTGCTCCGCGTGGTGGATGCCAACGGCGCCGCGCTGACCGACACGGAGTACAAGCTCGTCCCGACGGGCACCGCCGAGCGGAGAGGCCGGACCGACAAGCAGGGCGTGCTCCGCGAGGAGCTGCCGCTCTCGGTGAAGCAGGCCAAGCTCGAGGTCGGCGAGCTCCGCTTCGACCTCGACATCGGGCACCTGAACCCGCTCGAACGGACGGACGACGACGGCGTCTCGGGCGCGCAGGCGCGCCTCAAGAACCTCGGCTACCGGACGGGGAAGATCGACGGCAAGCTGGGCCCCCGCACCGAGGCCGCCCTCCGCGCGTTCCAGACGGACGAGGGGCTCGACGTCACGGGCACTCTCGACGAGCCCACGAGGACGCGCCTCGCGGCGCGGCACGGGTGCTGAGTGGGTGACCCGAACGCCGTCGCGCGCGGAGGCGGCACGCTCGCGGCGAAGAAGCCCCTCAAGCTCGACAACCTCGTCGTCCTCGACAACCAGGTCGGCTCCGTCGGCGCGCCGCGCAAGCTGGGAGACCTCGAGTCCGCGCTCGGCTTCTCGAACACGAAGCGGGACACGAAGACCTCCCCCGCGATGGGCCTCCAGGACCACATCACGAAGGCGGCCCAGGACCCCGAGATCGCCAAGGTCGCGTTCGCGGTGCTCGACCTCACGCAGGCGACGCCGCGCTACGGCGGCCACCGGGACACGATCCCGTTCTACCCCGCGAGCATGGGCAAGATGATGATCATGCTCGGCGCCTTCCAGCTCCGCTTCGACCTCTCCGTGCTCGCGTCGAAGGAGAAGATCTCGAAGTTCGACGACCTCGTCGATCGCGTCGCGGACATCTGGGCCGACGCGCAGCACCCGCCGAAGGGCTCGGCGAAGACGGTCTTCCGCGGCGCCTCGCCCAAGATCGAGCTCGAGAACGATCACCTCGTCTGGATCGGGGGCAAGCGCGTCCCCATGTCGGGGATCTACGCGCCGGTCCGGCTCGACCGCGTCTTCGACAAGGCGGCGTTCGACGCCGGCCGGGGGCTCGCGTTCAAGAGCGATGACGTGGGCTTCCACCAGCTCTACTACATCGAGTACGCCGGCCAGAACGAGAGCCTGCGGAAGGCCAAGGCGAAGTTCGGGACGTTCAAGACGACGGAGCCCGCGAAGCTCGCCTTCTGGGACAACCTCCGGCTCATGATCGGGTTCTCGAACAACAGCTCCCCGCGACACCTCGCCGCCGACCTGAACATGGTCCACGTGATCTCGCCGCTCGTGCGGTCGCGCCTCTTCCACCCCGACCACGGCGGGCTCTGGATGGGCCACCCGTACAACAGCAAGAACGGCTGGTACAACGCGCCCGTGGGGAAGGACCGAACCACGGGCACGGCGCTCTCCTTGGTCACGCTCATGGCCGCGATCGTCCGGCGGAAGCTCGTGGACGCGACGGGCTGCGACGAGATGCTGCTCCTCCTCCAGAAGTGGACGAACGCGAGCCCGGGCGTCGCGTTCCTCGACGACCCGCCCAAGTTCAAGGACGTCGAGGTCGGCATCGGGACCCAGAGCTTCATCGGCTCCGCGTTGAGGGGCCTGTCCATCGACGGCACCTACAAGGCATGGTCCAAGCTCGGCATCTTCGAGGGCTACTCGGACACCGCGTACATCGAGCGGACTCTCTCGAGCGGGAAGAAGCTCAAGTACGTCATGGCGATCCTCGACGTGCACAAGGACCACTTCGACCGGATCGAGCTCGCGACGAAGGCCGTGGACGACGCGATCATTGCCATCAATTGAACGGCGGCCATCAACTGAACGGAGGCGAATGCCATGAATGCGAGACCGCGGGCGCGCCACGCGCGACGCGGTAGAAATCGCGTTTGAACCGAAGGATGGCGCGCGCTCGGGCCGTCCCGGAGGTGCCGCAAGGCAGGAGACCTCCGTGTCGCCGAGAGCCGTCCTCGTCCTCCCCGCCGTCGCCGCCGTCGCGCTCGTCCTCCTCGTCTCCACTCCACGAGAGAGAAAGGAGCGCTCGACGCGCGTCGCAAGAGATCGCCGCAGCGAGACGCGCGCGAAGACGACTCTCGTCGCGGCCGTCTCGGCGACGGAGACGTTGAATCCGAGAGAACGAGAACGAGAACGAGAACGAGAACGAGACGTGGAGAGCGGCACCGGCCCCTCGACCGCGGAGGCGATCGTCGGCCTGCAACGCCTCGCAGTCCTCGAGCCGCAGAGAGCAGCCGAGTCTCGCGGAGCAGTCCTCGCGATCGCGGAGCAGCTCGCGGACGGCTCCGCGCGCGCCGACGCGCTCGAGGGCCTGCGCGTGGACGGAGCCACCGACGCCGAGCTCGCGCGGATCGAGCGCTTCCTCGACGACCCGGAGCCGATCGTGCGCGCGGCGACGGCGCGGACGCTCCGAGACGTGGACGCCTCCGCGCGCGCGCGGACGGCCGTCGCGATCGAACGGACCCGCGCCCGCGAGCGCGACCCCGACGTGACCGCCGAGCTCGACTCCGCGCTCGACTCCCTGACCCACCTCGACTGAAAGGAGATCCTCGTGAATCGTACGTTGACCAGGACCGCACTCCTGGCGTCGCTCGTCATCATCGCGACGCCGGCGAGCGCCCAACCCGCGCCCGGGCAGACCGTCACGCTCGTCAAGCTGACTCCCGCCCAGGTCGATCAAGGGAAGACCTACCAGGCCCGGCTCACCTACCTCCGGAACGCATCCCTGCCACCGGGAGCCGGCGCCCAGGTCGTCGTGACCTGGGACTTCCTGAGAGGGACGCAGTCCCTGGGCCGCGAGACGCGCGGCGCGACGCTCGCCAAGAACGGCCTCCCGAACGGCCTCGTCGCGAGCGTGCCGCTGAGCCTCGCGCCGTACTCGAACCTCACGCGTGTCGCGTGGCGCGCGCAGGCGTTCACGGTCCAGCTCGGCGCGACCGGCGGAGCCCAGCTCGTCGCGCTCGGACCCGTGGACTCGGGCTCGATCCCGGTGAGCGCGGTCTCCTCGATCCTCGCGGACTTCGTCAAGCTCGAGGCGAGCGAGACGGCCGGCGGCTTCGGGACGCCGCCGCCCTACACGACTCCGCCGCCGCCGCCCGGGATCCACTTCGCGGTCACCTTCAAGAACCGCACCGCGACGGCGCTCGCCGCGAGCGATCCGACCCTCGGCGTCCAGGTCCGCTTCGCGGAGGTGACGGCCGCGGGCGTCGGGCCCTACACGACGCTCACGGCGCGCCTCTCGGCGACGATCGCGGGCGGCTCTACGGCCACGGAGGACCTCGGCCAGAGCTTGCCGCGGATCTACCAGAGGATCTCGGTGAGCGCGGCGCTCGTCCGCCTCGACCCGGCGACGGGCAAGGTCGTGGGCTTCCTCTCGACGGCGAGCCCGCTCGTGCAAGTCGATCCGCCGGTCTACTTTCCGCCCTCGGCGCCGCCGCCTCCGTGAACCCGCGGGCGGATCGCGGGTAAGGCACGCGGGGAGGGTGCATGTTCCTCGCGTGCCGGCCGATGATGAGCCCCTGGGAGGGGATCATCTCGGCGGTCGTGCCGCTCGCGATCCTGGTCCTCGGAGTCCGCGAGAGCATCCGGCGCGTCGGGGCCCTCCTCGAGCCCGACCGCGCCGAGGGCCTCACCGCCCTCGGCGTCGCGTTCGCGGCGGTCGACGCACTCCTCGGCGCGACGGTCGTCCAGATCGCCGCGAGCGCGACCGGGCTCGCGCGCGGCCTCGGTCAGCTCGCGTTCCTCCCCGAGGAGGTCGTCGTCTTCACGTCCGCGTGGGTCGGCTGTGCGCTCGTCTCGCTCGCGTTCCAGGCGCACGTGGGGTCACGCCGCGGCTCCGCGCGCGGCGTGGCCAAGGAGATCGGCCGCATCGCCGGGCTCGCCGGCCTCGCGGGCCTCGTACTCGGGCTGCTCTGCCGGGACCCGATCGAGCTCGGCATCGCGAGCTTCGTCCTCGGCATGATCGCCGCGACCATCGGCGCGGTCGTGGCGCGCTACCGCGCGCCCCGGCCGCTCCCCGCGACACCCCCGCGCGAGCCGGTGGCCGCTCAGCTCGTCGCCGTCCTCCGCGCGCTCCCGCGCACGCTCGAGCGCGGCACCCCGGCGGCGCTCGTGGGCTGCGCGCTCTCGGCGCTCCCCGCCGCGGCGCTCTTCGCGACGTTTCGCGTCCTCCTCCACACGGGCCACGCCCCGGCGTTCGACCGGATCCTCGGGAAGCTCGCGACGCTCGCCGTCCTCGCGACCGCCACGGCGGTCCTCCTCCCCGCGCACGCGATCGCGCTCGCGGCGTTCACGGCCGCCGCCCGCGGCGAGCGGTGCTCGATCCTCTCGAGCGTGCGCCGGGGTCTCCACCTCGCCCGCCGGATCGCGCCTGCGACGTTCCTCCTGCTCGCGACGCCGATCGTCTGGCAGGTCGTCGTGTCGATCTGGGCGCACCGCTTCGTCTGGTCGTGCGCCGGGCCGCTGGGCCTCTTCTTCGTCTACCCCTTCCTCTGGTTCTTCACCCGGTACGCCTTCCTCGGCGCGGCACTCGCCCTCGAGCACGACCAGGGCCGCGCGCTCGCCCTCGCGGGAGAGGAGCGGCTCGCGCGCGGCGGCGTCCTCGGGCTCATCCTCCTCGTCCCGGTCCTTCTCCTCGCGTTCACGCCGACGCACAGCGCGACTCTCGAGCCCGAGATCCGGTGGCTCGGGCTCGTTCTGCCGTCGGCCGAGAGTGACTCGGAGGCCTGGCTCCGGGTCGGCCGCGTCCTCTCGCGCTCGTTCGCCGAGCACCCCTGGGCGCTCGCGCTCGAAGCGGGCCGGATCACCCTCGCGATCGTCCTCGGGTCGGGGGTCGCCTGCGCGGCCCTCCAAGCCCTCAGGACCCCGGCGGCGCGCCATGACGCTCCGCGTACCTTGGTGCTGGACAAGATGCGCCCCCGGGAGGTAAAACGCTCGGCCCCTGGGCGCTCGGGCGTCCAGGGATCAGTCGGAGTGCGCTGAAGCGTCGGCGTCTCCCGAGGAGTGCTCGGGATCTCGCGGGCGGCCAACCACTCGAAGCGGGTCGCTCACCGCCTCGGCGGCGCGGCCCTCGAAGGCGCTACGACATGAAATCGATGAGCCTGAGCCGGCTCGTCTGGGCACTCCTCGCCCTCGTTGCCGTGCTCTTCCTCTTCCCCTCCCTCGCGCAGGCGAGCGAGGCGGACCTCGTCCTCCCCGACTTCTCGAAGGAGAAGTTCCTGGGCATGGACGGCTGGTCGCTCCTCACCTACGCGGGCTTCGCGGTCAGCATCCTCGGCCTCCTCTTCGGCTGCGTGCAGTACGTGCAGGTGAAGAACCTGCCCGTGCACAAGGCCATGCTCGAGGTCTCCGAGCTGATCTACGAGACCTGCAAGGCGTACCTCACGACCCAGGGCAAGTTCCTCATGATCCTCTGGGCGTTCATCGCCGCGATCATGGCCGGCTACTTCGGCTGGCTCGTGAAGTGGCACGACCACGGCGCCCCGGCCGGCACGCCGGCGCACCACGGCTTCCCGCCGGCCAAGGTCGCGGTCGTCCTCCTCTTCTC
>CAZYLP010000344.1:0-8815 GCA_964648345.1 uncultured Planctomycetota bacterium | reverse complement strand
GGCCGCGGATGCACCGAGGGAGTGCAGGCGCGGCCTCGTCGCACGCGATGAGGCCTTGGATGCACCGAAGACGTGCAGGCGAGGCCCCGTCGCGCGGAGTCGTCCCGCGACGAGGGCTCGGATGAACATGGGGCAGCCACGCCGGCCGGCCAACCACGCTCTTCTGTGCCGATCACGCCCGCCGGCCCACTCCGCTCGCTGCCTGCCCACCACGCCGTCAGGCCAGGCGCGCTCTTCATTGCCAACGACGCCTTCGGGCGGGTCGTCGTCGAACGACGGTCTCGTGGACGCCGCCGAGCGCCGTGCTCAGCGCTTCTTCCCGAGCCGCGGGTCCAGCCGCACGGCGCGGGTGAGGTCGTCCTCGCCCTCGATCTGACCGCACGCGATGCGGAGCTTGCCGCGGCGGTGGAGCGCCTCGGCGAAGAGCTGCGGCATGTCCACCGCGCTCCCGCCGAAGCGGTTCACGATCTCCGTGAGCGTCGCGATCGCGCGGTCCGTCTTGCCGACGGACTCGAGGACCTGCGCCTCGCGGAGGAGCGAGCGGACGATCTCCTGATCGCGCTCGCGGCGCGCCTGCTCGATCTCGCCCCGGAGGTAGCGGAGGTCGTTCTCGGCGTTCATCCGCGCGCTCTCGCGTGAGATCCCGAAGGCGGCGCCGAGGACCGTCGTGGCGGCGAGGATGATCGCGAGCAGCGGCGGCGCCTGCTTCCTGACCGCGCGCCACTTCGTCTGGAGCGCGGAGAGCGGGTTCGCGAGCACCGCGTCGCCCTTCTGGAAGGCGACGAGGTCCTTCGCGAGGTCGGACGCGTTCGCGTAGCGGAGCGTCCGGTCGCGGGCGATCGCCTTCATGACGATCGCCGCGAGGTCGGGGTCCATGGTCGGGACGCGCTCGCGGATGTCCACGGGCGGGCCGTCGGCGATCTTCTCGAGGAGTCGCGTCGTCGAGCGGTCGTAGTACGGGAACTGCTCGTGCCCCGAGAGCACCTCGTAGAGGACGACGCCGAACGAGTAGACGTCGCAGAGCTCGTCGTAGGCCGAGCCGTCCACGTACTCGGGCGCCATGTAGGGGATCGACCCGAGGAGCTCGTCCTTGCTGTCGAGGTTCTTCCCGCGCTCGTTCTTGCGGACGGCGATGCCGAAGTCGACGAGGAAGGGGACGCCGTGGCTGTCCACGATGATGTTCGCGGGCTTCAAGTCGCGGTGGACGACGCCCTCGCCGTGGCAGTAATGGAGCGCGTCGGCGATCGGCGCGAGGATCGCGCACGCTTCCTTGCCGTCGAGCGGGCCGCGGACGATCCGCCGGTCGAGGGGGAGCCCCTCGATGAACTCCATCGTGAAGTAGGGGATCTCCTCCGTGACGCCGACCTCGTGCACGGCGACGACGTTCGGATGGCGGAGCCCGGCGACGGCCTGCGCCTCGCGCTTGAAGCGCTCCATGGCGTCGTCGCGCTTCGCCTCCTCGGCGCGGAGGGTCTTGAGCGCGACGACGCGCTCGAGGTCGAGCTGGCGCGCCTTGTAGACGACGCCCATGCCGCCGCGCGCGATCTCGCCGAGGATCTCGTAGCGCCCGAGCGAGCGCCGCTGCCGGATCTTGCCGGTCCCGGTGACCTCGACGGGGATGCGGACCGTGCCGCCCTTCTCCTCGTCGGTGAGGACGGCGCCCTTGCCGAGGGTCCCGAGCGCGGCGACGCGCTTGGGCGCCGCCTCCTCCATGGCGTCCTGGACGGCGACGTTGAGGAGCTTGCCCGTGGGCTGGACGAGGCGGCCGTGGCACCGGCGGCACTCGTACTCCTTGAGCGGCGAGAAGCGCCGGACGTTGTACTGCGCGCTGCACGCCTCGCAGGCGAGGACGGTGATCGCTTGCTGCTGGAGGATCTCGGCGACCTGGGGCGGGGTGAGGATCCCCTCCTCGACGAGGATCGCGCCGAGGCGGACGAAGTCGCCCTTCTTGGCCCGCGCCATCTGGATCGCGAGGCACTTCTCGAGTTGCGCCTCGGTCGCGAGGCCGCGCTCGACGAGGATGCGGCCGAACGCTCCTCCGGGTCCGGCGTTGGTGTCACCTCCCGCGGGCGAGGGCGCGGAGGGCGTGGGCGCCGGCTGTGCCCCTTTCTTCTCCAAGCGGCGTCAGTATACACTCCGCGGCCCCATGAGCTTCCGGTTCACGGCGGCTGAGATCCAGGCGTTCTTCGGCGGCGAGCTCGTCGGAGACCCGGGGGCGGTCGTCGATCAGTTCTCGGGCATCGAGCTGGCGGGCCCGGGCTCGATCGCGTTCATCTGGAACAAGAAGTACTACACGTCGCTCAAGACGACGCAGGCGTCGCTGGTCCTCGTCCCGCAGGACATCGACCGGAGCTGGCGGCCCGAGGGCACGACGATCCTCGTCCACGAGAACCCGTACCTCGTCCTCGCCCGCGCCATGCAGTTCGCCTTCCGCGAGGAGCGGCCCGCGATCGGCGTCAGCCCGCAGGCCCACGTCGCGAAGAGCGCGAAGCTCGGCGCGAACGTGAACGTGTACCCGTTCGCCTACGTCGGCGAGGACGCGCAGCTCGGCGACAACGTCGACGTCCGTCCGTTCGCGTACGTGGGCGCCGGCTGCCAGGTCGGCGAGGACACCGTCCTCCACCCGAGCTCCGTCCTCTACCCGAAGACCCAGGTCGGCGCGCGCTGCATCGTGCACGCGGGCGCGGTCATCGGCGCCGACGGCTTCGGCTTCGCGACCGACAAGAAGACGGGCGAGCACGCGAAGATCCCGCAGGTGGGCGTCGTCGTCCTCGAGGACGACGTCGAGATCGGCGCCTCGACGACGATCGACCGCGCCGCGTTCGGCGAGACGCGCATCGGCAAGGGCACGAAGATCGACAACCTCGTCCAGGTCGGACACAACACGCGGATCGGCCAGAACTGCTTCGTCGTGGCCCAGGTCGGGATCGCCGGGACGGTCAAGATCGGCGACGGCGTCACGATCGCCGCGCAGGCCGGCATCGTCGGGCACATCCAGATCGGCGACGGCGCCATGGTCGGCGCGGCCGCGGGCGTGACCGACGACGTCCCCGCCGGGGCGCAGGTGGTCGGAGGCCCGGCGATCGAGGGGAAGCAGGGCCTCAGGTACCTGAGGACGCTCAAGCACCTCCCCGACATGCGCTCGACGCTCCGGCGCCTCGTGAAGCGGGTCGCCGAGCTCGAGGGCAAGCTCGGCATCGAGCACGCGGACGACGACGAGGACGGAGACTGAGGTGGCGACGCTCGCCATCATCGCGGGCTGGGGCCGCTTCCCGTTCCTCGTGGCGGAGAGCGCGAAGAAGCTCGGACACCGGACCGTCGTCCTCGGCCTCGAGGGCGAGGCGGACCCCGAGCTCGCGAAGCACGTGGACGCCTTCCATCCGGTCGGGCTCATCCAGCTCGGCAAGATGGCGCGCCTCATCCGCAAGGAGTCCGCGACGCTCGCCGTCATGGCGGGCGGCGTCCGGAAGGACAAGATGTTCTCGCGGTTCCGGATCCTGCGCTTCCGGCCCGACCTCACGTTCCTCAAGCTCTGGTTCCGCGCGCTGACGGACAAGAAGGACGCGACGATCCTCCTCTCGTTCGGACGCTTCCTCGAGGAGCAGGGCGCGCGGCTCCTCCCCGTCGCGGAGATCTGCCCGGAGCTCCTCGGCCCGCGCGGCCCGCTCGCCGGCCGCGCCCCGACCGCGGAGGAGGAGGCCGACCTCGCGTTCGGCTTCGGCGTCGCGCGCGAGCTCGCGCGTCTCGACATCGGACAGACCGTCCTCGTCAAGGAACGCGCCGTGATCGCCGTCGAGGCGATCGAGGGCACGGACGCCGCCGTCCGCCGCGCCGGCGAGCTCTGCCGCCGCGGCGGCTTCTCCCTCGTCAAGGTCGCGCGCCCGGCACAGGACATGCGCTTCGATGTGCCCACGATCGGACCAGGCACGGTGGACGCGATCTCGAGCGCCGGCGGCAGGGCGATCGCCTACGAGGCGTCGCGCACCCTCGTGCTCGATGTCGCGGAGACGATCGCGCGCGCGAATGCGTTGGGCGTCGTCATCGTTGGACTGAACGACCAGGACGTGGCCGCGATCGAGGAGAGGCACGGGCGCGCGACGAAGAAGGTCCGCGGCGAGCTCGGCGCCCTCGGCGAAGCGGCGGCCCCCGGAGCACCCTCATGAAGCCCCACCTCATCCGCCAGCTCATCGCCGCGCGCGTGGGCAAGACGCTCGACATCACCTTCCGCTCGGGCGAGGTCGTCCACGCGAAGGTCATCTCCGCGGACCAGGCCCTCGAGGAGGACGCCGACTTCTACTTCATCGACCTCGAGCGCGCGCCGGACGTCGCCTTCATCGACGACGCCCGGATGAAGTCGCACGTGTTCAGCGGGATCTACACCGAGGTGAAGGAAGTGGAGATCCCGGCCGCCGACGTGGCCTAGGGCTACGCCGCCTCTTCGTCCTCCTCCCGCTTCTCCGCGCGCTCCTGGCCCGAGAAGACGCCGCGCAGGGACAGGTCCTCGACCTGCTTCACCGCCCAGCGGTAGTGCTCGTCCTCCTCGTCCTCGATGCTCTCGACGTGCTCCGAGAGCACGCGCGCGACCTCCTCGTCGTCGATCTTGCCCTTCACCTTCGCGAGGAGCTCCCAGTTCATGTGGTCGACCCACTCGGCGATCATGAGGTCCTGGAAGTAGTTCAGGAGGCCCGTCTCGCCCTCGGCGTCCGTGTCGATGAGGCCTCCCGCCTTCTGACGGTTCAGGAGCGCGGCCTCGGAGAGGACGTCCGGATCGCCGCCGAGGGCGACCGTGATCGTCGTGAGGATGTCGATGTGGCGGTTCGTCTGCTCCGCGAACTCGCGGAGGCGCTCGAGCTGGTCCTCGGTCATCCCCGGCTTCACGAGGCCCTGCTCGTAGAGCTTGGCGCCGTTCCGCTCGTGCTCGAGGAACTCGGAGAGGCGCCCCATGAACTTCGGGCGCGAGAACTCTCCGAGAGGCTCGTGAGGGAAGCCGGCGAGCTCGCGGACCTTCTCGATGCCTTGCTGGACGCCGGACTTCACGCGCTCGACCATCGTCTTGATCGGCGGCCGCGCCTCCTTCGGCGCGCGCTTCTTCGCCTTCGTCTTCGCGGGGGCGGTCTTCCGCCTCGGGGGCTGCTTCTTCGCCTTCGTCCTGTTACGGGCCACGGAGTCCTCCTCGGCGCAGATCTCGCCGGGTCGAGCCCCGCGCAAGCCGAGAACCGCTCGCGCGGACGGCGCGGCGCGTCTAAAACCCTCCGTGGCAGGGACCACCGGCATGATCCCGGACATCGTCGAGAAGTTCGTGGGCTCCAAGATCGAGGATGAGCTGAAGAAGCTCCGCGAGGGCGGCATGCCGCCCGCCGAGCTCGAGGCGATCGCGAAGGAGGCGCGCGAGGCCTTCGCGGCGCGCACGCGGCAGTGGAAGGAGCAGGCGACGCCGCTCCTCGACGCCGCGAAGCAGGCCGTGCGGCAGGTGCTCGGGGTGCCGAGCCGCGAGGAGATGGCGGCGCTGACCGAACGGCTCGAGCGGGCCGTCGCCGCTCTCGAGCGCGCACAGGCCGAGGCCGCGAAGAGCGAGACGAAGAGCTAGAGCGAGCGTGGGCGTCGAGCTGTCAGGGAGCGAGCGCAAGCTCGTCGAACGACTCTACGACGCGCGGCCCGAGAAGCGGGCCGCGATCGACGCGTCCATCGACGCGCTCATCGCGGCGCGGGCGAGCGACGAGAGCGTCGAGCTCGCCGCGCTCCTCGTCCAGCAGGGCGTCGGCAGCAAGGAGGAGATCGCCCGCTTCGCGACGCCGGGGCGGCGCTCGGGCGGCATCCCGGTCAAGGACTTCCAGATCCCGCCCGTGGAGAAGGAGAAGGAGGCGCCGGCTCCGCCTCCCGACAGGGCGGCCGAAGGAGCCGCGCTGCCGAAGGCGAGCGCTCGGAAGAAGCCGCCCGTCTCGGCGCGGAGACCGACGCCCGCGATCACGGCGCTCTCGCCCGACGAACAGCGCGAGACGGCGAAGCTCGACCTCCGCGGGCGCGCGCTCGAGACGACCGAGCTCGACCCGCGCTCGCTCAGGCGCCACGCGCCCGCCGCGAGCGGCGCGCTCGGGCTCCTCGTCCTCGTCGGTGTGCTCGGCGGGGCGGTCTACTGGCGCGTGCGGACGCCGCCCGGTCCGCCGCCGCCGCCCGACAAGCCGGTCGAGCAGCCGCCGCCCGTCCTCCCGCCGCGCCCCGATCCCGACCGGATCGGCCCGCGGCCCGGGGGCGACCGGCCCGCTCCGCTCACCGTCGCGCAGCTCGACTCGAGCATCGCCGACGCGGCGGGCGAGATGGTCGAGCTCGCGCGCCGCGAGGCGCTGAGCTTCGAGGAGAAGCTCGACTACGCGGCCGCCCTCGCGGTCTACCGGAACCTCGAGCCGCCGCTCCGCGCCAAGGTCTCGGCCGAGGAGGCGCGGCTCGAGGCGCTCGTCGCCTACGCGAAGGAGGTCGACGCGGCGATCGACTTCGTGGACGACCTCCGCGGGCGCGGGCTCGACCTCGCGCCGGGGAAGTCGCGCCTCGCGAAGCTCGCCGAGGACCCGCGCCGCACGAACCAGCTCGGGCGGCGGATCGCGCAGAAGCTCCGCGAGCTCGAGACGCCGGGCGAGGTCGCGACTCCGCCCCAGGTCGTCCCGACGACGCCCACCGGGCCCGCGCCGCCGACCGAGGAGGCGCTGGCGCGGGCGCGCGAGCGCGTCGCCAAGCTCCAGGAGCGGATCGCTCTCGAGCGCAAGGCGCAGGCGGACGAGCTCGCCCGCCAGGCGAAGCGCGCGCGCGAGCTGAGCGAGAAGAACCCGCTCCGCGTCCAGCTCGGTTCGGTGGTGCTCGAGGGCGCGGTCGTGACGGGCTTCGACGAGAAGGGCTTCACGCTCGAGGCCGAGCGGCCCGGCAAGACGAAGATCTCCTTCCAGTGGGCGACGGCGCGCCCGGACCTCGCGTGGTCGGTCCGGCGCCTCGCGGTCAAGGACACGGCGCGCGACCAGTTCCTCCTCGGCCGCTTCTGCGTCGAGAACCACCTCTTCGACGAGGCGCGCAAGGCCTTCGCGCGCGTCCGCGAGCTCGACCGCAACCTGGGCGCCGTGCTCCCCGACCTCGACGCGCTCGAGCGCGCCTCGCGCGTCTTCCGCGGCCGCTTCGCGCGGACGGGGCCGGACGCGATCTCGGTCAAGTACGACTTCGCGAGCGGGAACCAGGCGCAGGACCTCGACGACCCGGGCAGCGCGACGATCCGCAACGGCTTCTGCGAGATCACCGGCTCGGGCACGTTCGTCTCGACGTTCAAGGAGGTCGCGTTCGCGACCCAGCTCGACGTCGAGGCGAGCGTCTCGTCGGCCCAGAACGCGCAGGTGGCCGTCGGCGTCCACCTCGAGCCCCGCACGGCCAAGGCCGTGGAGTACCTCGTCGTCGTCCGGCTCGGCTCGGGCGACATCGCGCTCTACGAGCGCCGCTCGAGCGGGACGCGCGAGCTCGACTCGCGCGAGGGAGCGGCGCGCGGCGCGACGAAGATCGGGATCTCGCTCCACGGGGCGCAGGTGCGCGTCCGGGCCGACGGGAGGCCCGTCCTCAAGGGAGCGGCCCACGACACCTGGGGCCGCGCCTCGGTGACCCTCGGCGGCGTCGCGCGCACGAGCGGCCGGATCGTCTTCGACGGCCTCGAGGTCCGCGGCAAGGTCCGCGGCGAGTGGCTCAGGAAGTCGTTCGAGGAGGTCGAGGCGCTCCTCCGCGGCGCGCTCGCCGGGATCGACGACCTCCCCGTCTTCGACCGCCCCGAGGGCCACGCGCCGGCGTCGAAGCTCAGCTTCGAGGACACGCCGAAGGACGCGAAGGCGGCGGCCGAGGTGCAGGCGGGCCAGATCCGCCTCGCCGCGGCGACGCCGCTCGACGTGGCGTCGGCGGCGGACCACTTCACGCGCGCCCTCGACAAGGAGCCGGGCTCGCTCGTCACGCGGTACCTCCGCGCGCTCGCGCTCGAGAAGCTCGGCAAGCCGCGCTCCGCGCTCGCGGACGTGCAGGGCGTCACGCGCGCGGCGCGCTTCGTCGAGGCGCTCTGCCTCGAGGCCCGGCTCCTCGCATCCCTCGGGCAGCCGCGCCCGGCGCTCGAGACGGCCGACAAGGCGCTCGCGCTCGCGCCCGACTTCGCGGACGCGCACTCCGCGCGCGCCCACGCGTCCTTCCGCGGCGGCGACCTCGAGCAGGCGCTCGCCTCGCTCGACGTCGCCCTCGCCCTCGACCCGTGGGACGAGGACGTCCGCGGCTTCCGGCGCAACGTGCGCCACGTGATCGAGGGGCCGCCCTGGGAGCACCGCTACACGAAGACGACCGAGCACTACGAGGTGGCGTCCGACATCTCGCAGAAGAAGTGCGACCTCTACGCGAAGCACCTCGAGGCGATCCGCGGCTACTACGCGCAGCGCTTCCCGCTCGCGCCCGGAGAGGCGAAGGAGCAGAAGGGGAAGGCGCTCGTCTTCGACACCGCCGAGGGCTTCCACCGCTACGCCGAGCTCACGACCGACGACCGCGTCGAGTCGCTCCACGGCTACTACCACCCGCGCTACCGGCAGCTCCTCCTCTACGAGGACAAGGACGACGCCTCGGGCGAGGAGACGCTCCGCGTCCTCTACCACGAGGGCTTCCACCAGTACATCCACGGCCTCATCGCCGAGATGCCGTACTGGCTGAACGAGGGGCTCGCCGAGTACTTCTCGACGGTCACGCTCGACGACGGCGGCAAGGTGGGCGGCGAGGGCGGCAACTTGCCGGCGCGCCTCGCCGACCTCCGCGCCTTCCAGCG
>CAZYLP010000343.1:4744-8823 GCA_964648345.1 uncultured Planctomycetota bacterium | reverse complement strand
CGACGGTAAACTCGTGCGCGGAGGGGGAGCTCATGCCGTTCTTCATGGTTCAGGCCGCTTACTCATCGACCTCGTGGGCCGCCATGGTCAAGAGCCCCGAGGACCGCGAGAAGGCCTTCAAGCAGCTCGTCGAGAAGGCGGGCTGCAAGCTCGTGACCTTCTACTTCTGCTTCGGCGAGAACGACGTCGTCGCGATCCTCGAGGCCCCGGACAACGCGACCGCGGCCGTCATCGCGATCACCGCGAGCGGCACCGGTCAGCTCCGCAACTACACGACGACGCCTCTCCTGACCGTCGAGGAGACGATCGGGATCATGAGGAAGGCCGGAGACATCTCGAAGCCCAAGGCCTGAGCTACTTGGCTCCCGGCAGGCCCTTGCCGTAGGTGCTCGGGATCGTCTGGAGCACCCCGACGACCTGCTTCGGCTTGGCGTAGCAGTAGAAGTGCGGGAAGACGGCGCCCACTCCGGACTGGCCGAGCGAGACGAGCCCGGCGAAGTCCTCGGTGCCGGTCACCGCGGGGCTGTCGACGATCCCGCGCTTCTCGACCTCGGACCCGATCTCCGACCCCAGGACGACCTTGAGCCGCTTGATCGTATTCACGGCGTCCACCGGGACGGCGTCCGAGAAGATCGCCTCGAACGCGACCGAGTAGAGCCCCTTCGCGACCATCCGGTTCCGGCCGACGAGGACGGTGACGCTGCCCGTGGCGTTCACGCCCTTGAGGTACACCTGCGAGCCGTCGACACCGCGCGTCCAGCGAAGCGCCGAGGAGAACCACTGCTGGACGTCGCGCTCCACCTCCATGGCCGCGACCGCGAGCTCGTTCGAGGGCTTCTCCGGGAAGGCCGGGAGCGTATCGGGCTTGGGCCAGCTCGCGTGCCCCTCCCAGATCGGCGACGCTTCGCGGGCCTTCTCGATCGGAAGGACCTGCTCGAGGGTCGCGCCGCCGCCGCCACCGCCGCTGTTGCCGCCCACGTTCGCCATCCCCGCGCCGATCCCGGCTCCTGCGTTCCCTCCCCCCGCGCCCCCGCCGCCGCCGGCGTCGGGACCGGGCGGGTTCTGCTGGCGGAGAAGGAACGCCCCGCCCGCGAGGGCCGCCATGACGAGGATGAAGATGAGCGCGTTGCGCATCGGCCTTCCTTTTCCCTTTCCATCTAAACGAAGACGCCCCGGGCCAGCAAAGGCCCGGGGCGTCCAGAGGGGAAGTAGTAGTGGACTTCCAGTCGCTTACGGGTGCGACTTGTTGTACCAGTTGAGGTCCTCGTTGGCCGCCGCACGCACGCCGTAGTACTGGCCGCGCTGCGGGTTGTCGGCGACGTAGGTCGTCGGGATCTGATCGCCCGGGACGCGGCCGCCCATCCAGTCCTCGTAGTACCACGGGCCGAACTCGTAGATGAACGGCGTGCTCTGGTTCAGCCAGCGGCCCGGGGCCTCGGCCCATTCCTTGAGGCCGTTCTTGCGGTTCGGAGCCCACGAGAACGAGCCGTCGTAGAGCCACTCGGTCCCGTCCTGCATGACGGCGGCCGCGAGGCCGTGGAAGTTCCAGTACTGCCCGCCCTGCGACGAGTTGAAGTACTGGCGCACCGGACGACCCGCCTTCGACACGCCCACGCGGTGGAGGTAGTGGACGCGCGCCTGGATACCCTGCGTGCCGAACAGGTCCGCCATGAGGGACGCCTGCTGGTTGCAGCGGCCGCCCGTGTGCGTCGGGTTGTCGAAGACCCACCAGCCGAAGTTCGAGGCGTAGTGGCTGTAGTCTTCCTTCGCGGGGTTGCTCACCTCGAGCGGCGGGTAGTAGATCTGACCCTCGCCACGCTCACCCGAGCTCCGCGCCTGCGACGCGCCGTCGAGGTCGCCGTAGTTGATCGGCGGCGTCGAGCCGGTGAGCGGGTAGGCCGACGTGAAGGGCATCCGCGCCGGCTTGAAGTCGACCGGGTGGACGTGGTGGCGGTTGAGGTTGTCGAGCTTGTAGCAGATCGAGTCGCCGCCGTTGCCGACGTTCTTCGAGGTGCCCGCGGCCCAGGTGCACGTCTTCTCGACGTGGTCCTTGGTCGGGATCGGACGGCTCGCCTCGCCGTAGTAGGGGCCGTTCCTGATCGACGGCTTGAAGCAGACGTAGACGCGGAGCGGGAGCTGCGAGCCGATCGTGACGCTCGACGCGCCCTCCTGCTCGAGCGCGAAGTCGAGGGTGAGCTTCGCCACGTCGACCTTCGAGGCGAACGCCGCGGCCGAGGCGACCGTCACGGACGCGCCGTTCTTGAGCGACGCGACCTCGCCCTCGCCCTCGAGGCGGACGTTGTTCGCGCCCGTCGCGACGAGCTTGACCCGCGCCGCGACGCCGAGGTCGGCCGCCGCCTTGAGGGTCACCTTCACCGTCAGCTTCTCGCCGATCAGGATCGCCGCCGGCTGCTGCTCCGGCTTGTCCGTCGCGGCCGCGCCGAGCGCGCGCTTCATGTGCGGCGGCTGCGCGTCGGAGAGCGCCTGCGTGTTCTGGACCTCGAGCTCGCAGACCTCGGGCTTGACCGAGTTGACCGTCACCGGGTCGCTCGTCTTGTCGGCGAGCTTCGCGGCGAGGACGATCGCGCCGTCACCCGTCACCTGGAGCTTGTTCGTGACCGTCTTGCGGCCGGGGCCGGAGACGACATCCCAGGTCGCGTTGTCGGGCTGCACGCGGACATCGAGGACCTGACCCGCGAGGAGACCCGTCCCGTTCGCCGGGGCGAGGATCTTGACCTGGACCTCGTCGGCCTTGCGGCCGGACTCGGACGCCGAGGTCCAGTCGCCGGTGCCCGTCGAGTTCGTGAGGTTACCGGAGCAGCCGCCCTGGCCGTCGAACGTGTAGACGCCGAGGATCGCGCCGCCCGTACCGGGGGTGCCGGGCTTCGTCGGGACGGTCGGACGCGTCATCGACTCGCGGTTCGCCGTGCCGTAGTTGCCGCCGAGGTCCTTGCCGTCGGCCGCGAGGTTGTAGCTCACGGGGACTCCGGCGTTGGCCGGCGGCGTGCCGCCGAGCCAGCCCGAGATACCCGTCGTCCGGATGCGCCTCCCGACGAAGGTGTTCCCCTGGAGCTTGCCGCGGAGCATCATCGAGCCCTGGCTGCTCGTGCCGTCGTACCGGTAAGTGAACAGACCCGTCCAGCCGATCGTGTTGTTGCCGGTGAACGAGCCGCGGCCCGTGTAGGCGCCGCTCGTGTTCGTGCCGCGGAGGGTCCAGTTGTAGCCGCGGAGGTTCGTCGGGTCCGGGACGGGCTGGCCGGCGGTGCCGCCCGTCGTCTGGAACGTCACGCGGAGCGTGCGGGGATCCGTGAACGTGCCGGTCGCGCTGAGCGACCCGCCGCTCGTCCCGTCCGCGAACGTGACGTTGCGGGTCACGGCTCCGGTGTTGGCGACCACGAGGTTCACCCTCGTGGCCTTGCTACCCTGCGTGCCCGTGAGCGAATACGTTCCGGGCACCGAAGCGTCGGGGTCGGCAAAGGCGACGACTCCCACGCTGGCGAGCGTGAAGAGTGCGCCGGCCGCCCAGTAAAGGCGTTGAGCAGACATTCGTCTTCCCTCTCTGCGGAGGCGCCGATGGCGATGGCGCCAACACCCGGAGAAGATCACGCCCCTTGCCAAACCGAGGCGATGTCCCCCAACCAGCTTTTGGAATGGCACTTAGGTCCCTGGGGCCGCGTGCCATGTGCTATTCGTTGCGTGCCGCTGCGACAGAAACGGGGGCGAAAGGGTCGCCTTTGTTGCGCCCCTGGCGCCGGAACTAGCTCTGGGGCGGCGGGGGGTTGGAGCGCGGGAGCTCCTTCGAGCCGACGACGGTGATGTTCATGCCCACCTGACACTGGATGGGCTTGCCGTCGACGACGATCGACGCCTTCCCGTTCACGTACCAGCCGAACGATCCCGTCGAGAACTCGCGCGGGTCCGCCTGCATGGGGAACCCGTTGAGGTCGATCTTGAGGGACTGCGCCTTCTCGAGGAATGCCTCGCGTGAGATGGGGCAGACGGTCTTCGGCGGCATGGTGAGCCTTCCCTTCGGGGGTGGGGGGCGGAGCCCCCGCCGCAGCGGCACCGCGCCGTTTGCG
>CAZYLP010000343.1:0-4734 GCA_964648345.1 uncultured Planctomycetota bacterium | reverse complement strand
CCCCCCCCCCCCCCCCCCCCCCCCCCCCCCCCCCCCCGCGCCGCGCGCGGCGGCGCCCGGGGGGGGGGGGGGGGGCCGGCCCCCCCCCCCCCCCCAGATGCAGGCGCGATCCTACCTCGACTCGAGCCGCCGCGAGAAGAGGGGGTGGAGCCGCTTTTCGAGCGTCCTCGCGGCCCTGAAGCCCACGAGCATCTCGGGCCTGTGGAAGACCGCCTCGACGGCACCGGAGGCGGCGGGGAAGAGCTCGCGCGGGTCGGGGAGGACGTGCGCCCCGTCGGCTCCCCGGGAGAGCGTCCGCGAGTCGAGGATGGCGGCCGCGATCATCGAGGCCTCGTGGGCGGCGTCCGGGTCACGGGCCAGAGTCTCGTAAGGGACGAAGCTGAGCTCGGCGACGAACGGCCGGTCGTCCCGCGGGTCGGAGAGGGGCCGCCTGAAGCCGAACTCGGTGCTCTTGTCCGGGTCGCCGAGGCGTCTCTGCCCGCTGAGCCTGTAGCCGAGCCGCGCGTAGAGGTCGTGGGCGTGGAAGAAGCGGACGTCGCTCCAGAGGATCATCGTCGGCACCCCTCGCCCCAGCGCCCACTCTTCGAGCCGCTCCACGAGGATGGTGCCGAGTCGGAGCCCGCGGGCCACGGGATCGATGTAGAGACGATGGATCTCCGCGACTCCTTCACGCGGCAGGTCGGCCCCCCCGAAGCCGAGGATCCCCCGCGCGTCGTCCTCGGCGGTGAAGAAGACTCCTCGGGGCTCCGCGTAACGACGCGCCACGTCATGAACGTCGCGGTCGAAGCCATCGGGGTCGAAGCGCATACCGTATTCGCCGAACACCTTCTCGAGGATCTCGATCAGGCGCGGGGTATCGCTCGCGTCGAAGGGTCGAATCGTCAAGGTCATCGGAGGGCGTCCGCCTAGAACAATCTTCCCCGACTGGCTAGGCTCACGCTACATGCCGGAAGCTTCTAACTCCTTCGCGGAGCAAGCCGTCAAGGGCGGCTTCCTCACCAGCGAGCAGCTGGAGCGCGCGCTCTCGGTGCAGGCGAAGACCCCTTCGCGCCGCTCGCTCCCCGACATCTGCGTGGACCTCCGGCTCCTCACGCAGCCGATCGCGAACGGCCTCGACAAGCTCGCGACCACCCTCGACGGCCCGAAGGGCCAGCTCCCCGACGACAACGGCCTCGTCGGGACCGTCCTCGGCGGTTGCCTCCTGATCGAGCGCTGCGGCTCGGGCGCGGTCGGAACCGTCTACAGGGCTCACCACCTCCGGCTCGACCGCGACGTCGCCGTCAAGGTCCTCCACCCGCGCCTCGTGAAGGTCGCCGGAAACCTCCAGCGCTTCGAGCGCGAGGCCCGCGCGGCCGCCTCGCTCGACCACCCGACGATCGTCCAGGTCCACGACTTCAACGAGGAGCGCGGCTTCTTCTACATCGTCCTCCAGTTCGCCGAGGGCCAGAACCTGAGGCAGGTCCTCTACCAGCGCGGCCCCTTCACGCCGCGGCGCGCGCTCTGGGTCGCCTCCAAGGTCCTCGACGGCCTCTCGCACGCGCACGTGAGGAAGATCGTCCACCGGGACATAAAACCGGCGAACCTCCTCCTCACCCGCTTCGGGAAGGGCGTCGAGCCGCGCCTGAGGATCACGGACTTCGGGCTCGTCCGCCTCATCATCCCGACGACGGGCGAGCGGCTCTCCGCGTTCGGGGAGATCCTCGGCACGCCGCAGTACATGTCCCCCGAGCAGGCGTGCGGCGGCGACGTGGACGGGCGCGCCGACCTCTACTCGCTCGGCATCACGCTCTTCGAGCTCCTCTGCGGACGTCCCCCGTTCACCGCGAAGAGCACGATCGAGGTCCTCGAGCAGCAGATCCTCGAGCCGATCCCCTCGGTGCGCGCCCTCGAGCCGAGGATCCCGCGCGAGCTCGAGGAGTTCATCGAGGCGCTCACGCAGAAGAACCCGAACGACCGCATCCAGACGGCGGACCTCGCCCTCGAGGCGGCGAAGAGGATCCCGGCCGACGACACCCGCTCCGTGTCCAAGAGGAGCGTCGCCGTCGACCCGCCGAAGGACCCCTCGAAGGACGCGGCGGCGCCGCCCCTCCTCGACGAGAAGGGGCTCGAGGACCTGAAGCTCCGCCTCGAGAAGAGCTCCGAGCTCTCGCTCGTCGCCTTCGAGGGCGCGGAGCAGCCCTCGGAGGCCGCCTCGACGGTCGCCTCGACGCCGACCGCCAAGGACGAGAAGAAGGAGGAGGCCCCCGACCCGGTCGCCGCGATCAAGAAGGCGATCAAGGAGGGGAAGGCCGAGGAGGTCGTCCCGCAGCAGCTCTCCGTCCTCTGGAACGACGGACGCGATGACGCGATCCTCGCGATGGAGAAGGAGCTCCAGGCGGGCTGCCCGACGGTCCCCGCGGCGGACTTCTACGTCGGCCTCTGCCACGAGAAGCGGAGCGAGTGGGAGAAGGCCCGGTCCAAGCTCGCGCTCGCGATCGCGCTCGCGCCCGACCACCTCCCCGCGCGCTTCCACCTCGCGAAGGTGCTCACCGAGCTCGGCAAGATCACCGAGGCCACGACGGTCCTCGAGCAGGCGACCATGCTCGTGCCGGAGTCGGCCCCGGCGGCGCTCCGCTACGCCGAGTTCCTCTACCTCGTCCGTCACGACGCGTCCGCATCGGTCAAGGCCTACGAGCGCGCCGTCGAGCTCGCCCCGCGCCGCTGGCAGATCCGCATGCAGCTCGGCCACGTCCTCTACGAGCTCGACCGCCTCGAGGAGGCGGAGGCCGTCGCCCGCGAGATCCTCGAGTGGACGGACGAGCGCGCGCCGCGCGAGCTCCTCGCCCGCATCGAGGCGAAGCGCGAGCGCGAGAAGGAGGACGACTCGACGGACCTCCTCTCGCCCCTCCCCGGCGAGTCCACCACGAACCCGAAGATCAAGGCGGCCCTCGACCTCATCCAGCTCGCGATCGCGAGCCAGAAGTGGCCGCGCGTCGTCGAGCTCGCGACCCAGTCCCTCGAGGAGAAACGGACCCCCCTCCTTCTCTGCGCCCGGGCCAAGGCGAACCTGGCGCTCGGGAAGCTCCCGAACGCCCTCCGGGACTACGAGGAGGCCCTCACCCTCGACCGAACCTGCCAGGAGGCCAAGGAGGGTCTCCGGCTGGCGAAGGGTAAGTCATCAAGCGGTTGACCGGGCCCCCCGGACGAAGGTACGCTCTCTCCTGACATGGGGAATGAACTCGACGCCGCGCTCGAGAGCGCGGTGAGGTCGTTGCGAGCAGCCTCCCAGCGCGCCGGTTGCACCGCGACGTTCAAGCCCGGAGACAAGAAGGAGCTCGCTCGTCTCGCCGAGCTCTACCCGCAGATGCCGCTCGTCTTCCGGAAGTTCCTCGAGCGGCACGATCCGGCGGACGCGCTCTTCAGTCCGGCGCCGGGGAACGCCATCCAGTTGATCCCGCTGCAGCACATCGAGGACGGCCAGCTCGGCTTCTCGGTGCACGGCACCACGGGCGCGGACCTCACGGGCAAAGCCGACGGCGACTGGCGCGACTCCTGGCTCGTCATCGGCGACGACAACGAGCATCCGTTCTTCTTCGAGTGCTCCGAGGCGAAGAACGGAGAGGCGCCCGTCCTGAACGCGCGCCGCGAGGGCGGCAAGTGGTACACCGCGCGCGCGGCGAGCAACTTCGAGAAGTTCCTCCGGCTCATCGCCGCCTACATGGACGGCTATCGCAGCTGGGAGGACCCCGAGGCCGACGACTTCCAGATGCCCGACAGGGTCCGCGCGATGATCCACCGCGGGCTCAAGCTCGTGGATCCGGAGCTCGACACCGAGGCCTACTGGCTGGCTTGAGCGAGGACTCCCCCTCGCCGGCCGCTCACCTTCGACGTGCGCTCCTCCGCGGACTCTTCCTCGGCTGCGGGCACACGATCGTGCTCCTCCTCGCCTTCGACAAGCTCACGCACTTCGGCTCCTGGCCCGCGAGCAAGCGCCTGCTCGTGGCCTCCCTGATCGGATTCCCTCTCGGCGTCGTCACCCTCCCCATGTCGATCGCCGAGGAGCTCCTTCGACGAGCGCGAGGACCGCTCGGGTGCTTCGCCACGATCCCGCTCCTCGCCATCGCCTACGTGACCCTCGTCGTCGCTTCGTTCGAGGCGGCCTACGTCCTCGGTGTGGCCTTCCACCACTCGTTCGACGCCGGCCTCATGAACCTCTGGTGGTTCGCTCACGTGGGAGAGGAGGACCGGAGCTTCATCCTCGCCTGTCTGTATCTCCCCGCGTGTCCCGCGGCGATCACGACAGTGGCCCGCTCGCGAGACTTCACGGTCGGGCAGCAGCTCTACGTCACGATCGGCGGCAGCATCCTCCTCGGCGCACCTGCGCTCGACTCGTTCGGCGCGGCGCATCGAACGCCCTTGTTCGAGCTCGCCGTCGGCGCGGCCGGCCTCCTCGCCGCCTCGTGGCCGCTCGCGCTCTCGGTCGCGGACAAGGTCGACGCTCGCCTCGTCGCATGGACGAGATCCTCCGAATGAGCAGCGTGGTCGGCCGTTCCGTTTTCATCGCCGAAGGCGCCGAACGTAGGCCGCGCCGAGAGCCCGCCGATCTTCGATCGGCGGCTCTCGGCGCGAATGACCTCGGTTGACGATTCGACCGCGACGCGCTCGCTACGCAACCGAGGTCAGTCGCCGCGTGAGGCGCCGATCGAAGATCGGCGGCCTCACGCGGCGGTCGTCTTCGGCGTCTTCGGCGTTGGA
>CAZYLP010000342.1:0-8861 GCA_964648345.1 uncultured Planctomycetota bacterium | reverse complement strand
CGGGAGCGAGAGGGCGCCCGTGTCCGTGACGATGAGGTCGCGCACGTCGAGCACCTCGACGTGGCGCTCGCGCGCGAGGCGCACCTTCGCGAGGGCGCGCTCGACGTGAGGGAGGAGCGCCTCGAGGCGCTCGATCTCGGCGACGGTCTCCTTGTCGAGGGCGGCGAGGGCGCGCTCCCCGCGGGCGCGCGCGCCCGGAGTGGCCGCGGCCGGAGCCGGGGCTCGCGGCGCCGCGACGAGCGTCGCGCGGATGCCGACGACGCACGCGAGCGGCTCGCCCGCCGCGAAGGAGCCTCCGACGAGCACCGTCCGCCCGAGCGGGATCGTCGCCGTCGTCGCGGTGCGGGCGAGGTCCACCTCGGGGAGCTCGATGTCGGTGCCGAGCACCTTCGCGCGCGTGGCGGCGCGCGGCTCGACGAGCGCGAAGCGGATCGAGACCGTCGCCGTCGCGCCGCCCGGGTCGAGGCGCGGCACGACCTCGGCGAAGAAGCCCGAGTGGAGCGTCCGCCCGATCGTGTCGAGCGAGCTCGAGCCCACGCCCGAGACCTCGGCGACGTAGCTCCGCGCCTCGCCGCGCCACGTGCGCGCGAGGCGCCCGTCGCCCGTCACGAGCGACTCCTCGCCGAGGAGCGTGGCCTCGGCGGCGAGCTTCCTCTCGGCCTCGTCGGAGAGCGCGGCGCCGTTCGAGAGACGGGCCACCTCGCTCCTCAGCTCGCGGCCGAGGCGCCACGCGCGGATCTCGACCTGGACGCGCCGCGAGGCGATCTCGGCGAGCTGCTCGATGCTCGCCCGCACGCGAGCGACCGTCGGCGGGCTCGCGCGGATGACGAGCGTCCCGTCGATCGAGTCCACGGACGCGCTCGGCTCCTCGCTCACCTCCGCGGCGACGAGCTCGGCGAGCTTGTCCGAGTCGCAGCCGATCTCCTGTCCGTGGAGGCGGTCGTCGTTCACCGGCATGCCGCCGAGCGGGACCCCCGCGAGCGGGAGCGAGGTCGCGATGCCCGCGCGGACGAGGCCGCGCGCGTCGATCCGCTCCTCGACCACGTCGGGGGGCGGCCCATCGGGCGTCGCGGTCGCGCCGTAGACGAGCTCGACCTGGCGGCGCTGGATCTTCGAGACGAGGTCCACGAGCCGCTGCTCGGCGCTCGCGAGGACGAGCTGGGCCGCGGCGTCCACGTTGACGCCGCGCGCCGGGTCGGGCTGGGGCGTCTCGGCGGCGAGCGGGGAGCCCGAGACGATCGCGCGCTTCACGTCCGAGTCCACCGTCACCGCGCGCGCCCAGGCGACGAGCGCGCTGTCGACGACGGACAGCCCCGCGAAGGCGGCCTGCACGCCGCCGTCCGCCGGAGCCGGGTCTTGCGCCCGCGCCGCCCCGACGAGCGCGGCCGCGAGGAGGCCGAGAGAGACGATCTGCGCGCGATGCCTCATGGGGAGCCATCTTACATACGTCCGGGGCCCGGAGAAGGTTCGCTCAGGCGAGCTCGAGCGGACGGAAGGAGGTCGTCTTGATGACGACGAAGACCTTCCGCCCGGGCTCGAGCGAGAGGGCACGCGCCGCGCTCGGGACGACGCGTGCGACGAGGGGCACGCCGCCGAGGTCCAGGCGCACCGTGCTCCCGTCGAGCTCGGCGATCGTCGCGGGGAGGATGTTGCGCGCGGAGAGGGCGCGCGGCTCCTCGCCCGCGAGGACGACCTCGCTCGCGCCGAGGCCCACGAACGCGCGCTCGCCCGGCTTCGCCGCGAGGAGCGGCACGACGAGCTCGACTCCCGGCGTGTCCGGGGCGGCGTGGCGCGCGCGCGTGACGCCGTCCGCGGCGACGTGCTCGACGACCGTGACGCCGAGCACGTTCTCGAAGCCCGTGAGGCGCGGCACCAGCTCGGCGCGCGGCGCCCCGAAGACGTCGAGGGGCGCGCCCTCCGCGACCGTCTTGCCCGACGCGATCACGCACGCCCGGTCGCCGAGCGCGAGCGCCTCGTCGAGCGCGTGCGTCACGTAGAGGACGGGCGCGCTGAAGCGCTCCTTCACGCGGCGGAGGAACGGCACGATCCGCGCGCGGCGCTCGCGGTCGAGGGCGGCGAGCGGCTCGTCGAGGAGGAGCGCCTCGGGGGCCGCGAGGAGCGCGCGCCCGAGCGCGACCCGCTGCCGCTCGCCGCCCGAGAGGGCGCGCGGCGAGCGGTCGAGGAGCGGCCCGAGCTCGAGCACGGAGACGACCTCGTCGAGGTCGCGCTCGCCGCCGTAGCGCAGGTTCCCGAGCACGGAGAGGTGCGGGAAGAGGAGGCCTTCCTGCGGCACGAGCCCGAGCCGTCTCTGGTGAGGAGGGAGGCGCGTCGTCCCGTCGAGGAGCGTCCGGCCGCCGAGCGCGATCCGGCCCTTCGCCGGGGCGAGGCCCGCGAGCGCGTGGAGCGTCACCGTCTTCCCCGAGCCCGACGGTCCATAGAGGACCGTCACGCCCGGCGGGACCTCGAGCGCGAGCTCGAGCCGGAAGTCGCCGCGCTCGACCGTCACGTCGAAGGAGAGCGTCAAGCAGACCTCCGCGGCGCGAGCCACGCGGAGACGAGCGCGAGCCCGAGCGCGAGCCCGAACGAGATCAGGCAGAGAGCGGTCGCCGAGCCCCCCTGCTCGTAGGCCTGGTAGATCGCCATCGGGAGCGTCTCCGTCTCGCCGCGGATCGCCCCCGCGACGATGATCGTCGCGCCGAACTCGCCGAGCGCGCGCGCGAACCCGAGCACCGTCGCCGCGATGAGGCCGCGCGCCGCGAGCGGCAGCGTGATCGTGAAGGCGACGCGCGCGGGCGACGCCCCGAGGACCGCGGCGACCGCCTCGAGCCGCGGGTCCACATCCTCGAGCGCCGCGCGCGCGACGCGCACGAAGACCGGGAGCGCGACGACGGCCGCCGCGACGGCCGCTCCCTTCCAGGTGCCGACGAGCCAGAGGAAGCCGAGGCCGTTCCGCCCGAAGAGAGCGAGGAGCCCGACGCCGATCGCGACCGGCGGCAGGACGAGCGGCACCATGACGACCGCCTCGACGAGCGCGCGACCGCGAGCGGGGCCGCGCGCGAGCCAGAAGGCGAGGGCGAGCCCGACCGGGAGCACGAGGACGAGCGCGAGGAGCGCGACCTCGAGCGAGACGACGAGCGCCTCGACCTCGGGCCCCAGGCCGCTCAGCCCCAGGCCGCTCACTCGAGGAACCCGTTCTTCTTGAGCTCCTCCTTGCCACGCGGACCCGCGATGAAGATGAGGAACGCGAGCGCGCCGTCCCGGTTCTTCGCATCGCGCGCGAGGAGCGCGATGAGCTCGATCGGTCTCTTCGCCTGGAGGCGGACGGGCGCCGGCGCGATCTTCGCGCGAGCGGGGTGGCTCTGGATGCTCGACCGGTAGCCGATCCCCGCCGGGGCGCCGCCCTCCGCGACCGCGGTCACGACCGCGGCCTCGTCGGGATATCCCGCTAGCTGCTCCTCCTCGAGGAGGCCGTCGAGAGCTTCGCGCGCGTACTCGCCGACCGGAACGCCGCGCGCTCCGATGGCCACGCGCGGGAGACGCGCGAGGGCGTCCTTCCCCTCGGGGCCGAGCTGACCCGCGGGGACGATCACGGCGAGCTCGTTCCGGGCGATGACCGTGCGCGAAGCCGAACCGACGAGAGCGCCGAGACGGTTCACGTTCTCCTGCGAGGCCGCGATGAGGAGGTCGCACGGAGCGCCCGCCTCGATCTGGCGCTCGTGGGCCGTGGAGGAGCCGAAGGAGAGCTTCACGGAGACGCCCGGATGCTCCTTCTCGAAGGCCGAGCCGAGAGCGGTGAGAGGAGTCGCGAGGCTCGAGGCACAGAGGACGCGGATGTCGCCCTCGAGGGGGCCGCTCGGAGCGTTTGTAGGAGAGCCTGTGCGGTTGTCGGGACAACCGAGAACGAGAACGAGAACGAGAACGAGAACGAGAGCGGAGAGACGCGTCATGAGCGCACGCGGGCGATGAAGCACTTGAGGTAGCGACCCTCGGGGCAGAAGACGTCGGTCGGGTGGTCGGGACCCGCGCCGCGCCGCTCGAGGATCTGGACGTCCTTCTGCGCCTTCGCGGCGGCCTCGCGGACGATCTCCTCGAAGAGAGGCTCGCCGACGTGGTGCGAGCAGGAGCAGGTGACGAGGAGACCGCCCGGGCCGAGGAGGTGGAGCGCGCCCACGTTCGCGTTCACGTAGCCCGTGCGGGCCTTCGCGACCTCGCGCTGCGTCGAGGCGAACTTGGGCGGGTCGAGGACGACGACGTCGAACTTCGCGCCGGCGTCCTTCAAGCGGCGCAGCTCGGGGTAGAGGTCCGCTCGCCGCACCTCGGCGCGGTCGGCGACGCCGTTCAGCTCGCAGTTCCTCCGCGCGAGCTCGCACGCCTTGTCGCTCGTGTCGAAGAGCTCGGCGCGCGTCGCGCCGGCCTTGAGCGCCGAGATCGCGAAGGCGCCCCCGTAGCAGCATGCGTCGAGGAGAGTCTTCCCCCGCGAGAGCTCGGCCGTGCGCTTCACGTTCTCGCGCTGGTCGAGGAAGAGCCCCGTCTTCTGTCCGACCTCGAGCGGCACCGCCGAGAGGACGCCGTCCACCTCGATCCTCGTCTCGCCCTCGGGGGGCGTGCCGCGCACGTAGCCGCGGCCCTCGGGCAGGCCTTCCTTGCCGCGGAGACCCATGGCCTTCCCGACCTCGAGGATCGCGCGTGGCTTGTAGATCGCCTCGAGCTCGTCGAGGACCGCGTCGATGTGGCCCTGCATGCCGAGCGAGGTGCACGAGACGACGAGCGCGTCGTTCATGCGGTCCACGATCAGGCCGGGGAGCCCGTCCGCCTCCGAGTGGATCACCCGGTACGCGTTCGTCCGCGCGGGGAGGGCGAGCGTCTTCTCGCGGAGGTCGGCCGCGACCCGCACGCGCGAGCGCACGAAGGCCGTATCGATCTTCTCGTCCTCCACGAACGAGAGGAGCCGCAGCATGAGGCGCGAGCGGTCGTTCACGAAGGCGTGCGCGACGAACTTCCCGTCCGGCGCCGCGACACGGATGACGTCGCCGTTCTCGTACGCTCCCTCGATCTTCTTCACGGACTCGGGGTAGACCCAGGGATGGCGCCTCAGGGTCTCCCGGAGCCGGCCCGGCAAGAGGATGGCGATGGCCATGGGCCGAGAACGTATCACCCCGAAACGCTGAGACGTAACCGCATCTGGGCTGTGGCGGGGCGCCCCCGGCCTTTCGACGCAACTCATGCGCGCACCGTCCGTGCGGCTTCGGCACCGTCCGTGCACTTACACCGGCCACACCCGAGCGACTCACCGCTGGGACTTGGAACCCCCTCTACTTCTCCGCGCTTCCCTTTCCGGAGAAGTGCATTATTCTCGTCCCGTGCTGATGTCTCGACGCCGCCTGCGCCTCGCCACCCTCGGGCTGACCCTGACGCTCGCCCTCGGCGGATGCCGCGCGACCGGTCGCACCGCGAACTCGTACTTCGACTGGGGCGGCCGCACCTTCACGACCAACCCGATCTCGTTCATCCCGTACTGGCTCGGGTTCATCCCCTTCTTCATCGCGGGGATCCCGCTCGACCTCATCACGTGGCCCATGGCCGCGATCGGCTGGCCCGAGGGCAAGGGCGACGACTACGTCGCGTGCGCCCTCGCCCCGTCCTTCTTCCTCGGGACGACGGGCGGCATCCTCCTCGGCGCACCGTTCTGGCCGCTCGGTCTCCCGTGGTGGGACCCCGAGCGCGAGGACCACGAGGCACCGAAGGACGAGCCGAAGAGGAAGGACACGCCCGCTCCGATCGCTCCGACTCACGAGGCCCCCGGCCCCTCGGCCCCCGAACCGTCCGCCCCGGATCGCGACCCGGGCGACATCCCCGCCGGCGCTCCTCGCCGCTGACCTCCGGAAACGCATGCCCGACAGCTCCTCGCCGCGACTCCCGAAGGCCGTCTCGCAGCGACTCTCGCTCTACCTCCGGTTCCTCGAGGGGCTCGAGAGCGGACAGAAGGAGACCGTCAGCTCCTCGCAGCTCGCGCGCGCGCTCGGCCTCACCGCCGCTCAGGTGCGGCGCGACCTCGCCTACTTCGGCCAGTTCGGCTTCCCGGGCGTCGGCTACAAGGTCGCGAACCTCGTCCGCGAGATCCGGCGGATCCTCGGCACCGACCGCACGTGGCAGGTCGCGCTCGTCGGCGCGGGCAACCTCGGCACGGCGCTCCTCCGTTATCGGGGGTTCAGGAAGCAGGGCTTCGAGATCGCCGCGGTCTTCGACGCGGACCCGAAGCTCGAGGGGAAGATCGTCTCCGGGATCGCGATCAAGAACGTGAAGGACCTCGCGCGCAGCGTGCGCGACTCGGGGATCCGGATCGCGATCCTCGCCGTCCCCGCGGAGGCCGCGAACGACGCGGCCAAGCGCTGCGTCGAGGCGGGCGTCCGCGGGATCCTCAACTTCGCGCCGACGCGGCTGGACGTGCCCGACTCGGTGATCGTCCACCCCGTGGACCTGGCGCTCCAGCTCGAGCAGCTCGCCTTCAGGATGCGGCTCGACGGAAGGTCCTCTACTTCGTCGGTGGCTTCGGGCTGACGCGCTTCTCGACCGCGCGGAGCGTCTTCTTCAAGCGGTGGAGGACGACCGCTCGCACCACGGGCGAGGGGTAGCCCGAGACCTCGATGTCGAGCTCGTAGACCACGAGCGTGTGGTCGCCGGCCCCGTGCTTCTCGAGGGTCCAGTGGCCCTTGTTGACCTTGAACTTGCCGCTCGCCTCGTCCCACGAGGTCGTCCACCTGGCGCGGTCGTGCTTGACGTGGAGCTCGACCGGGAAGTCGGCCGCGAACGTCGTCACGATCCCCGAGAGCTTGATGCGCCCGTCCGCCTCGACCGAGGAGTGGAGGGTCGCGATGTTCGGCATGAAGTCGGCGAAGTGGTCGTAGTCCGTGATCGTGTCCCAGACCGCGTCGATCGGCGCATCGATGACGAGCGCTCCGCGGACGATCTTCCGTCCCGCCTCGTCGAGGAGGAGCTGACGGACGAGCCCGTCCTTGTGGGTCGTCGGCGTCTTCACGATCCCGTCGGCCCAGGTGCCGCGCACGAAGACGCCGCCGATCCCTCCGGCGACGAGGAGCACGAAGAACGCGGGGAGGACGACGCGCTTCCTCACCTTCACGCGAGCACCAGCATGCCGATCGGGACGAGGAGGACGATCCCGATGAACGCGCCGAGGAGCGACCAGAGCGTGATCCTGAGGACCGCGCGGTGGGCCTCGCCCTTCACCGGGATCACGGTGGACGGCATGATCGCGATGAGCACGTGCGACGCGAGCGACGCCCCGAGCTGCACGAGAGGGAGCGCCATGAGGACGATCATCCCGACGACGAGCAGGAAGTCCTCGATGTCGTGAGGCGTCTCGGCCGCGAGGATCGTCCCCGGGACGAGCGCGGACACGAAGAGGAGCGACAGCCAGTAGAACTTCTTCGCGCTGCTCCGCGACTCGTTCTGCTCCTCGGTCTTCGAGGCGCGGAGGGCGGTCGGAGTCCGCGTCCCGACGCCCGCGAGCGCGAGGCCGCCGACCGTATGGAGGCAGCAGCAACAGCAGCAGGAGCACCCGCAGGCGAGCGTGATCGACTTCGAGACACCGCGCTCGGCGGGGTGTGCGACGAGCGAGATCGACTCGCTCCCAGATTTGTCCCCGTTCACGAGGGCGAGTCTAGCGGAGCCCGTGAAGTCGTGCGAGGTACGGGCTTTGCCTCCGGTCGGTCATGCTCGCCCGGACCCTCCTCCTCGTCGCGCTCCTCGCGACCGGCAGCCTCCAGACGGTCGTCGAGGAGGAGCTCATCCGCCGCCCTTACCTCGATGCCGGCTGGGTGCGCGTCCGCGTCGAGGGCGGGACCGCGACGGTCTCGGGGCGCGTGCCGGATGCGCTCCTCCGCGCCGTCGTCCTCGAGACGGTGAGGAACGTCCGCGGCATCCGCTCCGTGAAGGACCGGCTCGAGCTGGACCCGTCCCTCGAGGAGTGGAAGCCGACGCGCGTCGAGCGCACGCGGATCCTCCTCGAGAACGCCCGGCGCGCCGTGAAGGCCGACCCGGTGCTCGGAGTCTTCACGACGCTCCACGTGGCGCGGAGCCGGCGCGGCCTCCACGTCACCGGCAAGGTCTCGAGCGACGAGGAGCGCTCCGCGCTGCGCCGGCTCGTCGAGGTCGCGCCCGACCTCGGCGTCGCGCTCGACGTCCAGGTCGACCCCGCCGCCTCTCGCCGCGCGGAGGCGCTCGCGGCGACGGACTCCGCGACGGTCGCCTTCGCGAGCTCGGTCACCGAGGCGATCGACCGCGAGAGGCTCCTCCGCGGGCTCGTCTCGGTGCGCGCGAGCGTCGAGCGAGGCGTGCTCGTCCTCCGCGGCACCGCGGCGAGCCTCCCGGCTCACGACCTCGCGGTCGAGCTCGCGCGCGCGAAGCTCATCGCCCGCCAGCGCGAGGCGGCGCGGACCGCGGCGAGGTCGGGCCCGCTCAGCGCGCTCCTCGCGGGGGAGCCGGAGCCCGAGGCAGGGACGCTCCCCGCAGACGTGGAGACGCTCATCCGGGTCGAGTGATTGTGCTACCGTCTCTCCACGAACGTGACGGCCTGGCGCTCGAGACCCTGGACTCACTGGACCTCGCGGCTCATCGCCGTCTGGTGCATCCTCCTCGCGTTCGTCCTCGCGCAGGGAGGAGTCGCGCCGCGCCTCCTCCCTGCCGGCGCCGCCGATCCGATCGGCTCGGCGGACGACGAGGACGGCGGGGAGGACGAGACGAAGGACGGCCGCGAAGCCGTCGTCGCCTCCGCCCCCGACGTGCCGCGAGCCCGACGGCCCGCGAGCCGCTCCGTGCGCGCGGCGGCCGCGCGCCTCTCGCTC
>CAZYLP010000341.1:0-8875 GCA_964648345.1 uncultured Planctomycetota bacterium | reverse complement strand
TTCACCCGGCACTCTCCTGAAAGCGGAGAGCGTCAGGGCGAAGCGAGGTCCATCGTCATCTCGAGGGCGCGGAGGACGTTAGAAAATCGCGCGGTCGTCCATGGGCGGTCAATGGTCGCCAGAAAGTGGTGGTGGAAACGCACTTGAACACTGACGCCAGGTGGCGACTTCGTCGCCGGAACGACAAGCGAGAGGATCGCTCCTCCACGTCAGGATCAGAAGTCTTCCTTCTTCTCCTTCTTGTCTTCCTTCTTCTCGGGCGCCTTCTTGTCGTCCTTCTTCTTCTCGTCCTTCTTCGGCGCCTCCGGCTCCTCGCCGTCTTCCTCATCGGCCGACGGCGGACCCTTCTTGCCGATGGCGACCGCGGCGTTGCGCTCGAGCCCCTTCGGGAACTTCTTCGCGATGAACTCGAGGCCCTTCACCTTGGCGAGGTCGTCGCCGAGCTTCTGGTAGGCGACCCAGACGCCCGCGTCGAGCTGGTTGTCCTCCTGGAAGTCGGACGGGAGGATCTTCGCGAGCTCGTCCTGCGCGAACATGCGGACACGGACGCGGAGGAACTTCCGGACGTCGTCCTTCGAGAGGTCCGTCTTGAGCTCGGTGTACCACTCGTCGAAGCCCGGGTAGCGCGAGCTGTCGAAGCCGTCCGACTCGACGAGCTCGAGGAAGGTCTTCGTGTTCTTCCTCCAGTGCTTCTGGACGTACTCGTCGAACTTCCCGGCGTCGGCGATCAGGGCCATCTTCTTGAGCACGTCCGCCGCGAGGATGTCCACCTTCACGTCGAAGTCCGGCACGACGCCGCCCGGCTTCTGCTTGTACTGGTCGAGGAGGATCTTGGCCTGGGCCTCGGAGATGTTCCCCTCCTGCTTCCAGCGCTCGATCTCGCTCCGGACGAGCTCCTGATACCGCCACTGCTGCGGCTGACGCGGACGGTGGATGCAGCGGCCGTCCGGCAGGTAGTAGTAGGCGATCGTGAGACGGAGCGCGGCCTTCCCGTCCGTGACGTTGACCGGGAAGATCTGCTGCACCGAGCCCTTGCCGAAGGTCTGGTGCCCGACGAGGTCCGCGCGCTTGTGGACCTGGAGAGCGCCCGAGACGATCTCGCTCGCGCTCGCGGCGTTCTCGTCGATCAGGATCACGACCGGGTAGTCCGGGTGCTGGTCGTCGCCCGAGACGTGGAAGTCCTTGCGCTTCCCGATCTCGGTCCCCTCGCGGCCCTGCTGGTAGACGACGAGCTTGCCCTTTGCGAGGAACTTCGAGCAGATCTCGACCGCCTGGTTGAGGTAGCCGCCCGGGTTCCCGCGGAGGTCGAACACGAGCGCGCGCATGCCCTGCTTCTCGAGCTCGTTGAGCGCGGCCTCGATCTCCTCGGAGGCCTTGGCGCCGAAGCTCTCGAGCTGGAGGTAACCCACCTTCCCCGGGAGCATGTCGTAGCGCACGCTCTGGAGCATGATGAAGTCGCGCTTGATCTCGAGGTCGACCGGCGTCGCGTCCGGCCCGTCGAGGAAGTGCTTGACCTTGATCTTCACCTTCGTGTGGCGCTTGCCCTTGAGCTTCGCCACGAGGTCGTTGACCGTCGGGAAGAGCTTGCGGTCGGCGGTCGTCTGACCCTCGACCTCGATGATCTGGTCGAGCGTGCGGAGGCCGGCCTTGAAGGCCGGGCCGCCGTAGATCGGACGGACGATGTTCAGGAAGCCGGTCTTGGCGTTCATCTGCACGACGGCGCCGATGCCCGCGTACTCCTGCTTCATCTGCTCCTGGAAGCTCGTCGTCTCCTTCTCGCTCATGTACTGCGAGAAGGGGTCGAGGGCATCCACCATGCCCTTCGCGGCGTCCTCGGTGAGCTTGTTGATCGAGGCCTTCTTCTCGTCGACGTAGTACTTCCCGATCTTCTCCTCGATCTCCTTCAAGAGACCGAAGCCCGGAGGCATGGCACCGCCGCCCTTCGCGGTCTCGGCCTCCATCTGCTTGATCTTCTCGTTCAGCTCCTCGATCTTCTTGTCCTTGAACTTGACGACGTCGTCCTTCGCCGAGAGGCCGCCCGTCTTCTCGGCGGCCTCCATGAGCTTCTCCTGCTCGACGAGGGCGGCCGCGCGACGGCCGCGCTCGGAGGGCTCGGCCTTGAGCTGGTTCAGGATCGACTTCGACGCCTCGAAGTCCTCGCACTCGGCGAGACGGATCGCGGCCTCGGCGCGCACGCCGAAGTCGTCCGAGTTGAGGAGCTCCTTCATCATCTCGCCGGCCTTGAGGACGCGGCCGCGCTTCTTGAGGGCCTTGAGCACCGCGAGCTTGACGTAGGGGTCCGTGAAGGTGTCGAGGCTCTTGTCGAGAGCCTTGCACTCCTCCTTGGTGCCCTTGAGCGAGAGGAGGTCGGCGGCGGCGACCTTCTCATCGCGCGAGCCATCGCCCTTGAGGACGTCCTTCGCCGCCTGGATCGCAGGGGTGCGCTGGGTTTCGGCCTTCATCGAGAGGAGCGCCTTCGCGATGCCGAGCTTGACCGGCGCGCTCGCGCCGTCGAGCTTCTTCGCGATGGCCGGGGCGGCTTCGTCGCCGAGGTGCTCGAGATCGACCGCTCGGTCCCACACACCCGCAAGCCCGCCGCGGTCCATCCGCGCGACGATGTCCGTGACCTTCTGGTCGAGGCTCTGGTCGTCCTGGGCCAGACCTGAGCCGAGACCGAGCCCGAACGCGAGGACGACAGCGAGCGAGCGCGAGAGAGTGCGCATGGATTCTCCTCTAAGGGGGATACGACGTTACGAGCAGCCCCGTTGGTTCAACCGAGGCGCATCGTAGCTCAGGCCGAGATCGCCGCAAGGCTCGCCGGGGCCGTGTGCGGGGTTGGCACACGACGCCCGCGGGCTCGTAGGATGGCCGCGTGAAGATCGGGCGCTACGAGGTCTTGACCAAGGTCGGCGAGACCGGCATGAGCGTGGTCTACCGGGCCCGGGGGGAGGACGGGCGCGACGTCGCCATCAAGGTCTTGCGGTCGCTCGACAAGCGCGCGTGGGACCGCTTCGAGCGCGAGCGCCGCATCATCTCGCTCCTCGGCCAGGACGCGGGCTTCGTCCAGTGCCTCGAGGTCGTCGAGACCCCCCGCTCCCCGGCGCTCGTCATGCCGTTCCTCTCGGGCGGCACGCTCCGCGACCGCCTCACGCGCGGCCCCTACCCGATCGAGGAGGGGCTCTCGCTGGCCCGCAGCCTCGCGGGCGCCCTCGCCCGCGCGCACGCGCGCGGGATCGTCCATCGAGACATCAAGCCCGAGAACATCCTCTTCGCGGCCGACGGCCGTCCGTTCATCGCCGACCTCGGGATCGCGAAGCACTTCAGGGAGGACATGCAGGGGGCGAGCCAGACCGTCGCCCTCACGCGGAGCCACACGGTCCTCGGCACCGTCGCGTACATGCCCCCCGAGCAGATCCAGGACGCGAAGCGCGCCGGCCCGGCCGCCGACGTCTTCTCGCTCGGAGCGGTCCTCTACGAGTGCATAGCCGGCGAGCCCGCGTTCATGGGCGCGAGCCCGCTCGAGCTCATCCGCAAGGTCCTGAACGAGGACGCGGCCCCTCTCGGGCGGAAGCGGCGCGACTGCCCGGGCTGGCTCGCGGCCGCGATCGACCGCTCGCTCGCGCGCGATCCGAGGAAGCGCTTCGAGGACGCGTCCAAGCTCCTCGAGGCGCTCGCGACGCCGCCCGCCTCCGCGCGCGGGCTGCTCCTCGCCCTCGGCGGCGTCGCGCTCGTCGCGCTCGGCGCCGCGGTCACGTGGCTCGTCCTCCGCCCGGGCACGGGGCCGACGCCGCCCACGACGCCGCCCGCGCCGCCGAGCTCCTCGGGCGCCGTCCTCCCCGTGAAGCCGCCCGCGCCCGACCCGCCGGCGGCGCCCGAGCTCCACCTCGGGACGCGCGTGCCGGTCCGGTCCAGGCACACGAAGCTCGGGAAGGTCCTCGGCGACGTGTCGCCTCACTACCACGGCTCCGTGGACTGGCTCACGCTCTCGCCCGACGACCGGAAGGCGCTCTCGGTGAGCCACCGGGGCGACATCGTCGTCTGGGACCTCGAGAAGGGCGACGAGACCGTCTACCCGCCCGCGCGGGCGAGCTACTGGGCGCTCGCGTTCGGCGCGGGCGGACCGCGAGCGCTCGGCATGTCCATGACCGAGCTCCGCTCGTGGTCGCCCGACGCGAAGGGCGAGGTCGCGCTCATCGAGTCGGCGCGCAACGCCATGTACTCGGGCGTCCTCGCGCGCGACGGGCAGCGCGCGCTCATCCACTCGAAGGGGAAGATCGACCTCATCGACCTCGACGACCGGCGGAGGATCAAGACGCTCGCCCTCCCGGACGACGTGAACGACGCGCGCGTCCTCCCGCTCGCGCTCGACCCGGCCCGGCACCTCGCGGTCGTCGGGCGCGAGTACGGGACGATCCACATCCTCGACACGCGGACGGGCCAGGAGATCGGCCGCCTCGCGGGCCACCAGCGCGGCGTGAACTACGCGGCCCTCGCGCGCGACGGGGACCGCCTCCTCTCCGCGAGCCCCGACGAGACGCTCCGGTGCTGGCGGATCTCCGAGAAGAAGGAGCTCTGGCAGATCCAGATCCACCCGGAGCCCGTCCACAACCTCGAGGTCTCGCCCGACGGGGAGACGTTCCTCTACCTCGACGGGCCGACGGTCGTGATCCACGACATGGCGACGGGCGCGCTCCGCCGCACGCTCGACACGACGCGGCCCTCGTGCGCGACCTACGCGAACGACGGGGAGCGGGTCTTCGTCGGCGAGGACGACGGCCTCCTCGTCGCGTTCGACCTGAAGACCGGGGCGCGCCTCCTCACGTTCGGCGCGTCGCCCCCGGGCTACGTCGAGTCGATGCGCGACACGCCCGACGGGAAGATCATCGCGTGCATCGGCCCCGACCTCGTGACGTGGGACGCGAAGTCGGGCGTGGAGCTCGCCAAGGTCGCCGCGGCCGAGATGGGCGCCGCCTTCACGGCCGACGGCCGGTCGGTCTCCTTCTCGGGGAGGAGCCGCTCCGTGCGCATGCTCGGGACCGACGGCAAGGTCCTCCTCGACGAGCCGGCCGAGAAGTTCGACGCCCCCGAGGTCCAGGTCTCCCCCGACGGGAAACGGATCGTGATCGCGGAGGGCGACAAGATCGCCTCGCTCGACGTCGCGACGAGGAGGTGGACCGGCCCCTGGAGCTCGAAGTCCGACGCGCAGACCGACGTCCGCACCGTCGTCTCGGACGGCGGCCGCGCGCTCTCGTGGCGGAACGGGCAGGACAGCCCGATCTTCCTCTGGGACGTGGAGCGCGGCACCAAGGCCGCGCGGATCGACGAGCATCGAAGGATCGTGGCCGCCGCGATCACGCGCGACGCGACGCTCGCGCTCATCGGCGGCACCGACGGCGCCCTCACGCTCTGGGAGCTCGCGTCCCTCAAGCCCTCCGCGGTCGTGACGGGCCACAGCCTCGACATCACCGCCGTCGCGTTCATCTCCCGGACGCGCGCCGTGACGGCCTCGCTCGACCGGACGATCCGCCTCTGGGACCTCTCCGCGTTCGCACCGATCGACCGGATCGACCTCGGCGCGCTCATAGGACCCGTGACCGCGCTCACGGGCGGCGCCGACGGGAAGTCGTTCCTCGTCGGCACCGAGAACAAGACGATCCTCCGCTTCGAGCTCGTGGAGTGAAGCGCGTCGGGCGCTACGAGCTCGGCGCCGTGCTCGGGAAGAGCGCCGCGAGCGTCGTCCATCGCGCGCGGAGCGACGACGGCCGGGAAGTCGCGATCAAGATCCTGCGCGCGACGACCGCGTACGCCTCGAGCCGCTTCGAGCGCGAGCTCCGCTTGACGAAGCTCCTCGGCGAGGCGGCCGGCTTCGTCCCGTTCATCGAGGCCCTCGAGACGCCGCAGGGGCCCGCGCTCGTCATGCCGTTCCTCCCCGGAGGGACGCTCCGCGCGCGGCTCGAGAGCGGACGGCTCCCCGTGAGCGAGGTCGTCGGCCTCGGCCGATCGCTCGCGGCGACGCTCGGCCGCGCGCACGCGCAGGGGATCGTCCACCGGGACGTGAAGCCCGAGAACATCCTCTTCAACGCCGCCGGCCGCCCGCTCCTCGCCGACCTCGGGATCGCGAAGCACTTCGACAAGGCCACCCCCGGGGCCGCGGGCTCGCTCGAGATCACGCGGGCGCGCGGCGTCCTCGGGACCATGGGCTACATGGCCCCCGAGCAGTTCGAGGACGCGCTCCACGCGGGGCCGCCCGCGGACGTCTTCGGGCTCGGAGCCGTCCTCTACGAGTGCCTCGCCGGGCACGAGCCCTTCGTGGCCGGCTCGACGGCCGAGATCATCGCGAAGGTCCTGAAGGGCGAGAAGGAACCGCTCTCGAAGGAGAGGCCCGACGCCCCGCCCTGGCTCGTCGAGGTCATCGAGCAGGCGATGCGCCGCGCTCCGGCCGAGCGCTTCCCGGACGGCGCCGCGTTCGCGCGCGCGCTCGAAGGCCCCGCTTCGCCCTCGACGCGCGCGGACTCGCAGACATCGAGCGGCGACCAGCCCCTGCCCGTCGCGGCCCCTCCGCGCGGCTCGCCGGCAGCTCTCGTCGCGCTCGGAGCGCTCCTCGTCCTCGCGCTCGTGGGCGCGGCCGCGCTCGTCGTCCTCGGGCGCCGCGAGCCGCCGGCCCCGCCCGTCGTGCCGGCGCCGCCGCCGAAGCCGCCCGCTCCTCCTCCTCCGCCCGCGAAGCCGGCCTTCGTCGCGCCGCCCTGGGCGAAGGCGTTCGCGCGCTCGAAGCATCTCGCGCTCACGGGGGCGTTCGGCGACACCTCGCCCGACTGCCACCACAGCTACGTGGACCAGTTCGCCCTCTCCGCGGACGGGAAGAAGGCCCTCACGTCTCACTGGAGCGAGCCGATCGTCGAGTGGGACCTGGACGGCGGCCCGGCGGTCGAGCACGCGGACGGGTTCAACGTCTGGACCGGGACGAACGGCCTCGCGTTCGGCCCGAAGGGGCCGCGGGCCGCGTCCTTCCAGGGGGGCGTCTTCAAGCGCTGGTCGCCCGGGGAGCGGAAGGGCTCGACGATCGCGACGATCGGCTCGCGCGCGGGGGGCGCGCTCTCCCGGGACGGCGAGCGCGCGCTCACGGTCGTCGCGGGCCGGGCCGAGGTCCTCGACGCGACGAGCGGCGAGCGGCTCGCGACCGTGGAGCACGACGCCCTCGGCCGCTCGCCGCGGGCGCTCGCCGTCTGGTCGGGGCCGGACCTGATCGCGGTCGCGGACAGCTCGGTGGTCGTCGTCGGTCTCCGCACCTTCACGCGGCTCGTCGGTCACGGCGCGTATCCGTCGTGCGTCGAGCTGTCGCCCGACCGGAGGTTCGTCTTCACGTCGGCCATGGACGGGACGCTCCGGTGCTGGCGTCTCGACGACGGGACCGAGGTCTTCCGCAGCACCGACAGCCAGAGCGTCACGGCGATCGCGGTCTCGCCCGACGGCGCGACGCTCCTCGACGTGAGCGGGACGCGCGTCGCGCGCCGGAACGCGGCGAGCGGAGCGATCGAGAAGACCTTCGTGACGGCCGACGTGCCGCGCTGGTGCGCCTTCACGCCCGACGGACGCCTCGCGGCGATCGCGACGCAGAGAGGGACGATCGAGGTCCTCGACGTGCGCACGGGCGAGCTCGTCCGCCGGGTCGGCGTCGCGTCGCGCGGCAACGTGAGGAGCGTCCGCGAGTGCACGGGCGGCGCGTACCTCGTCGCCGCGTTCGACAAGGGCGCCGCGCTCATCGACGCGAAGACCGGCGCCGAGGAGCCGATCCCGGGCGACCACTCCTGGGGCTGCGCGCTCCGTCCCGACGGCTCGGTCGTCTCGCTCGCCACCGAGGGGACCCTCCGCGTCCAGGGCCCGAACGGAGAGCTCGTCGCCGAGCGCACGCTCCGCGGGTCCGCGTCGCGCCACTCGCCGATCGCGCTCTCGCCCGACGGCCGCCGCGCGCTCGTCGTCGGCGACGGGGGCGTCGCGTACGCCCTCGAGCTCGAGACCGCCGCGCAGACGACGATCGCGCTCGGGGGCGCGAAGGAGCACTGGGCGTCGGCCGCCCTCACCGACGACGGGCGCGCGCTCCTCGTCCTGAGCGACAAGAGCGAGCTCCAGCTCTGGGACCTCGCCGTGGGCACGCCGATCCTCAAGCGGAAGTCGAGCCACGGCTGGACCAAGTCGTGCGCGCTCTCGCGCGACGGGACCTTCGCGCTCGTGCCGGGCAACGACGGCGCCGACCTCTGGGAGCTCGAGCACGAGAAGCCGCGCGCCCGGCTCTCGAAGGGGAAGCAGGTCGCGGGCGCCGCCTTCTTGCCGAAGGGGCGGGCGGTGACGATCTCCTCGCACCCGTCAACGCTCCAGCTCTGGGACGTCTCCTCGGGCGAGAAGATCGACGAGCTCGACCTCGCGGGGGCGCGCGGGCAGCTCCACTCGATCTCGGGCTCCGAGGCGGGGCGGTCGTTCCTCGTCGGGACGGGGAGCGGGAAGATCCTGCGCTTCGAGACCGTCGATTAGTTCCCCGCGAGGGATTCAGGGCCCTCCGTGCTAGGCTTACAGCTCGGAGAAGACGCCATGGACCCCATCGAGAAGGCCTACCAGGACTGGAAGAAGAAGGCCGACGCGGCCCAGGTCCGGAAGGCCTGCTTCAACACTCTCAGCATGGAGCCCGTGGACATCCTCTACGGCCCGAAGAACGCCGCCGAGGCGCCGCCCGAGTTCCTGGAGAAGCTCGGCTTCCCGGGCGAGTTCCCCTTCACGCGCGGCGTCCACGCGAACCAGTACCGCGGGCGGCTCTGGACGATGCGCCAGTTCGCGGGCTTCGGCTCCGCGAAGGACACGAACAACCGCTACAAGTTCCTCCTCG
>CAZYLP010000340.1:0-8886 GCA_964648345.1 uncultured Planctomycetota bacterium | reverse complement strand
GGCTCGAGCGGCGGCGCGTCGCCGTGCTGGCGGAAGAGGAGGAGCGGGATCGACTGGAAGTGGATCGCGACCTCGGTGCAGCGCTTGCCCATCTTCTTCCCGGCGCGGAGGTAGAACGGCACGCCCTGCCACCGCCAGTTGTCGATGTAGATCTTGAGCGCCGCGAAGGTCGGCGTCTTCGAGTCCTTCGAGACGTTGGGCTCCTCCTTGAAGCCGCGGAACTGTCCGAGGACGACGCGGTCGCGCACCTCCTCGGGCGTGAACTTCTTGAGCGAGCGGAGGACCTGCGCCTTCTCGTCGCGGATCTCGTCCGCCTCGAAGGAGACGGGCGGCTCCATGGCGACGAGCGCGAGCACCTGGAGGAGGTGGTTCTGGACGATGTCGCGGATGACGCCCGTCTCGTCGTAGAACTTGCCGCGGCCCTCGATGCCGATCTCCTCGGCGGCCGTCACCTGGACGTGGTCGATGTACTTCCGGTTCCAGAGCGGCTCGAAGATCGCGTTGCCGAACCGGAACATGAGGAGGTTCTGGACGGTCTCCTTGCCGAGGTAGTGGTCGATGCGGAAGAGCTGTGTCTCGTCGAGCTTCTCGGCGGCGAGGTTGTTGAGCTCGCGCGAGGTCTGGAGGTCGCGGCCGAAGGGCTTCTCGATGACGACGCGGCCCCACGGGCGGTCCTCGCGGTCCTGCTTCATGATCAGGCCGCCCTCGGTGAGGCCGTTCAGGATCACCGGGAAGACGGTCGCGGGGACGGCGCAGTAGAAGAGCCGGTTGCCGCGCGTCTTGAACTTCCGGTCCACCTCGCCCAGCTTCTCGCGGAGCTTCTGGTAGGTCTCGGGCTTCGAGAGGTCGCCCGAGACGTACTCGAGGCGGTTCGCGTAGGCCTCCCAGACCTTCTCGTCGAGCGGCTTCGAGCGGGAGAACTTGGCGCTCGCCTCGCGGTGCGTGGCGCGGAACTGCTCGGTCGTCCAGGGGTCGAGGCCGACGCCGACGATGGCCACGCCCTCGGGCAGCGAGCCATCCTTCATCAAGTTGTAGAGCGCGGGGACGAGCTTCCGCTTGGAGAGGTCGCCCGAGCCGCCGAAGATCACGAGCGCGCAGGGCTCGGCCTTCTTCTCCTCGGTCGCCGCGACCGCGTGGAGAAGCTCGGGGTCGATGCGCATCGTCGTCCGGACCTGGGCCATGGTGTCCCTCACTCCCCGATGGGGCGCGAGATTCTAGCGGATTGGACTAACGAAGAGGGGGGATCGTGAAGGGGGGGCGGCTGCGCCACCGGGTACGCTACCGTCTCGCGCGGAGGTCCCGATGAGACGCCTCTCGCTGCCGCTCGCCGCCGCGCTCGCCGTCACCATCCCCTTGGCGCCCACGACGCTCCGCGCCGAGGAGCCGACGCTCGAGACCGCCGCCGCCTGGCTCAAGGGGATCGGCGCGAAGGTCGGCACGAACGAGTACACACCCGACCAGCTGAAGGAGGTCACGTACCTCGGCTTCGGCGGCCCCGAGGCCAAGAAGGTGACCGACGAGGGCCTCGTCCACCTGAAGGCGCTCCCCAAGCTCTCGTTCCTCGACCTCTCGGGGACGGCCGTGACCGACGCGGGCGTGGAGCAGGTCGCGAAGCTCCCCGGCCTCACCGGCCTCCGCCTCACCTTCTGCAAGGTGACCGACAAGGGCCTCGCCGCCCTCCCGCAGGCGCCGAAGCTTACGGACGTGACGCTCGACTCGGTCAAGGAGGTGACGGACGCCGGCATGAAGTCGCTCGCCGAGTGCAAGGCGCTCGCGTTCCTCGACCTCTCGAGCACGAGGATCACCGACGCGGGCCTCGCGACGCTCGCCGCCGCGCCGCTCCTCAGGAACCTCTCGCTGAGCGGCTGCGAGGCCGTGACCGACGGCGGCCTCGTCCACGTCGCGGGCATGAAGAACCTCCAGCGCCTGAACCTCCAGTTCCTGAATGTGGACAAGGGCCTCGGCGAGCTCGGGAAGCTCCCCTCTCTCCGCGCGCTCGCTCTCATGAGCGCGAAGGTCACCGACGCGGGCGCCGCGGCGCTCGCCGAGTCGAAGACGCTCGAGGAGCTCTACATCTGGAAGACGGCGATCGGCGACGCCGCGCTCGAGGCGATCGGGAAGATCGAGACGCTCAAGGTCCTCTACCTCGACGACACGAAGATCACGAACGCGGGCCTCGTCCACCTGAAGGGCCTGAGCCGGCTCACGACGCTCTGGCTCGGCGGCACCGCGATCGACGACGAGGCCGTCCCGACGCTCGGGCTGCTCCCCGCCCTCGAGACGCTCAAGGTGAACGGCACGAAGATCGGCCACAAGAGCATCGAGGCGCTCGCCGCCTTCCCGAAGCTCACCGCGCTCCAGTGCACCGGCTCGGCTCTGACCCAGGAAGACATGAAGCAGCTCCGGGCGAAGAAGCCGAAGCTCCACGTCTGGTAGAAGGCCCGGGTCGGCTCACGGGATCAGGACGATCTTCCCCTTCGAGCCCGGCGCCAGGACCGCCTCGTGGGCCGCGGCCGCCTGCGCGAGCGGGAGCTCGCGGCCGACGACGGGCCGCAGCGTCCCGCTCACGAGCCCCTCGACGATCGCGGGCTGGATCCGCGCCTTCTCCTCGAGGGTGAGGTTGTTGAGCGACATGCCGAGGACCGACAGGTCCTTCGTCATCGTCGCGCGCGGGTCGATCTCGATCTTCCCGCGGCTCCCGACGACGACGACGCGGCCGCGGAGCGCGAGCGCGTCGAGGTCGGCCGCGAGGTTCACGTTCGCGAGCATCTCGACGATCACGTTGATCCCGTTGCCGCCCGTCAGGCGCACGGCCTCCGCGAGGTGGTCGGGCTTCCTGTGGTCGAGCACGTGGTGCGCGCCCTCGGCGCGGACGAGCTTCTCGCCCTCGGGGGTGCCCGCCGTGCCGATGACGGTCGCGCCCGCCGCGCGCGCGAGCTGGATCGCCGCGGTGCCGACGCCGCCCGCCGCGCCGTGGACGAGGACCACGTCGCCCGGCTCCACGCGCGCGCGGCGGAAGAGCGCGACCCACGCCGTCGTGTAGGGGACGTAGAGGGCCGCTCCCTGCCCGAAGGTGATCTTCTCGGGGAGCTTCACGAGCTGCGTCTCGCTCGTGATCGCGAGCTCGGCGTACGTCCCCGTGTGCGAGCCGAGCGTGTAGACGCGGTCTCCCGGCTCGAAGGCGCCGACGCCGTCTCCGATCTTCTCGACGACGCCCGCGGCATCGGAGCCCGGCGTCCAGGGGAGCGGCGGCTTCCGCGTGTAGGTCCCCGCGCGCACGTAGGTGTCGACCGGGTTCACGCCCGCGGCCTTGATCCTCACGAGCACCTCGCCGCGTCCCGGCTCGGGGTCGCGGAGGTGCTCGTACTTCATGACCTCGGGCCCGCCGAACTGCCGCACGACGATCGCCTTCATGCGTCCCTCTTGCCGTGGATCGTATCTCGGAGCGACGCACGCCCGTCAGTGGACGCCGCACTCCGCGCGGACGCGCGCGACGGGCTCCTCGCAACTTACGCCCATCGTGAAGGTTGACACTTCGTACACGCGTCCACGCCCGGTCACGCGGACGGGCTTGGTCTTCGCTCTCGTGAGGAGCGAGAGAGGGAAGTTCCATGCGCTTCATCCACGCGCGCGTAGGCGCCGCGGCCGCCGTCTGCTTGCTCACGGTCCTCGGCCAGGAGTGCCTCGCCGAGAAGAAGAAGCCCGGGGGCTCTTCCGCGGGGCCGCGCATGGAGCTCGCCGTCGCGGAGGGAGCCTTCTCGGACGAGCCGCGCGGGAGCAGGCGGCGCAACTGGGCCTTCACGCGCGCGAAGGAGCTCGGGGTCACGCACATCCGCGGCTTCGTGATCTGGAACAAGATGAAGGACGGCGTCTACGACGACTCCTACCCGCTCTTCAAGCAGTGGGACAGCACCGTGGACGAGGCGCTCGCGCGCGGCTTCCAGGTCCAGATGTCGCTCAACGGGATCGCGTCGAAGCTCTACGGCGGCGACGACCGGACGGGCGTGGACCCGGACCCGCTCGAGTACGCGAAGTTCGTCACCGCGTGCGCGAAGCACTGGAAGGGGCGCGTGCACCGCTACTCGATCTGGAACGAGCCCAACCTCCCCGTGTTCCTCATGCCGAAGCCCGAGGAGGGCGGCTCGTTCGTCGGCGCGCTCACGCCCGCGGAGAAGAAGAAGAAGTGGCGCGAGGTGACGCTCCCGAAGAACGCGAAGCGGTACCGCGAGCTCTGGAACGTCGGCTACAAGGCGATCAAGGCCGTGGACCCGACGGCGCAGGTCCTGATCGGCGAGCTCTCCTCGTCGCACGACCCGCTCCTGTTCATGGAGACGATGTGCCCGAAGGGGACGCGCCTCATCGCGGACGGCTTCGCGCATCACCCCTACCAGTTCGCCGTCGCGCCCGACGCGCCCGCGAACCCGAACGGCACGGGCGCCGGGATCTCGAAGCTCCGGCAGGTGCAGGCGAAGCTCGCGCAGCTCGCGAAGGAGAAGCGCCTCACGACGACGGGCGGCGGCAAGCTCCCGCTCTACCTCACCGAGTTCGGCTACCAGAAGAAGGAGGGCCGCGTCTTCCCGTCGCCGAGCACGCAGATCCCCGAGTCGAAGCGCGCCGAGTGGTTGCCGAAAGCCTTCGAGGTCGCACGGCAGGCGGGCGCGAAGCAGATGCTCTACTTCATGCTCCTCCCGACGCCGCCCGACTACGCGTGGGACACGAGCATCCTCGGGCCCGACGGCGAGCCGCTCCCCTCGTTCCTCGCTCTCAAGAACTGGGCGACGGCCCACGGCTACGCGACGAGCGACTCCGCGCCCGCGCCGGTCGCCGCGCCGCTCACCGCAGGGCTGCCGCTCCCCGTCGCGAGGCTGAAGAAGAAGCCTCTCCCGTAGACGGCGGCCCGATCTCGATCGCCTCCTGCGGCACGTCGTCGCGCGCCGTCCCGTGGAGGCGGTCGGGCCACGTGAAGATCGTCCCCCAGTTCGAGTCGGTCTCGCGCCGCACGACCGAGTGGTGGATCCCGTGCACGCGCGGCGTCACGAAGACGCGGCGGAGCTTCGCGTCGAGCGCCTCGCCGAGGTCCACGTTCGAGTGGTGGAAGATGACCGCCACGAGCGTCGCCGTCTGCCAGACCGAGAGCGAGAGCGGCGAGGAGCCGACGACCCTCACCTGCGCCGCACGCCAGGGCACGGAGAGGATCATCTCGACCGCGTGGAAGCGGATCGCCGTCGTCGCGGAGAGGTCCCGGTCCGCGTGATGGAAGCCGTGGAACCTCCAGAGGAGAGAGCTGCGGTGAGTGAGGACGTGCCAGACCCAGAGCGTGTAATCGAGGAGGAGCACGGAGAAGACGACCTCGAGCGCGGCCGGGACTCGGAGCACCTGGAGCAGACCCGCGCGCCTCGCGAGCACGGAGCGGGCGAGCGGCTCGACGACCGGCTGCTCGAAGACGCGGAGCGCGAGCCCCGCGAGCGTGGCGACGCCGAGGTTCCGCGCGTCGCGCCGCTCGCTGCACGAGCTCGGCGGTCGCGGTCCAGACGACGTGGTCCGCGAGCTCCTTCGCGTTGAGCGGCCACGCGATCTTCGTGAGCGGCGGCGCGAGCTTCGCGATCGGCGCGATCGCGCCGTCGCACGCGAGGAAGAAGGGCACCGCGAATGGGACGCCCGCCGCCCGCGCGACGGCCGGCGCCTTGCGCCGGAGCGCCGCGTGGACCAGGCCCCAGCCCGCGCCGTAGAGCGCCGAGAACGCGGCGTGCCCGAGCCGTTGCGAACGCCTGCCCGAGCCGAACAGCCGGCGGGCGAACGCGTCGGCGGCGACGGAGTGGGCCGAGCGGTGGTTCTTCGCGGCGCGCCCGATCGCCCTCGTGAGCCCGCGGTCGGCGAGACCGCTCAGGACGCTCCCTGCGATCCCGCCCGCCGCGCCGGCGACGAGGTCCTTCGCGAGCGAGCTCCGAGCCATGGCCGTCCTCCTCGTCCGTGCACCCATGCAACCTCGGGGCCACGGCGCGCACGGCGGCCGGCGATGTCGCTCCCCCGAATGATCGGCCGGTTCGAGGTCGCGTCCGGGATCGGGCGCGGCGGTCCCCCGATCACGCGGACTTCGTCTCCTCCAGCGCCGTGATGCGGTTCGAGCTCCGCGACTGGAGGACCCGCTCGGCGGGCGTGCGCTTCAAGTCGCGCGCGAGCCCGACGAGGGAGAGGAGCCAGATCCCCCACTTGGTCGGGTCCCACGCGTGCCACGCGACGCCGTTCCGGTAGTCGCCGGGGAAGGCGTGATGGAAGTTGTGGTAGCCCTCTCCGTGCGTGAAGAAGGCCGTGAGCGTCGAGTCGGTCGCGCTCGACGCCGCGTCGTAGGGCCGGCTCCCGAACGAGTGCGCCGCGGAGTTCACCAGGAACGCCGAGTTGAGGACGAGGAACGAGCGCGCGAGGACGCCGAGGAGGAGCGCGCCCGCGACATCGCCGAGCGCGAGCCCGAGCGCGAGCGGGAGCCCGATCCCGGCTCCGAGCGACCAGAGGCGGTAGTGGTCGTGCTGGTGGCGGACGAGCCGGTCGGCCATGAGGTCGGGCACGTTCCCGTAGTCGACGAACGGCTTCCAGAGCGTGATCCAGCCGGCGTGCGCGTAGAAGAAGCCGTGGCGGATGTTGTGCGGGTCGCGCGGCGTGTCCGTGTAGGCGTGGTGCGTCCGGTGGAAGGACGACCACTTCACGGCCGACTGCTCGAAGGCCGCGGCGCCGAGGAGCAGGAAGAGGAACCGGACGGGCCCGCTCGCCACGTAGGTCCGGTGCGCGAAGAGCCGGTGGTAGCCCGCGGTGATCGAGAGCGAGCTCGCGAGCGAGTACGCCGCGAGGACCGCGACGAGGAGCGGCGAGACGCCGTACCGCGCGACGTAGAGCGGAGAGAGAGCCGCGCCGACAGCGGAGCCGCCGAGGAAGAGGATCGGCCCCCAGCGGTTTCGCCTCCAGCGGTAGACGGTCTCCTCCGGCATCGATCGCCCCGTGGCGAAGATCCTACCGCGACGCCCGCGGGCTTCACTGTAAAGCCACAACCTGACGATGGCGCCCGTGCGCGAGCGACCGCGACCGTCGCCGAACGGCGACGCCTCTCGCGATCGGGCGAAGCCGCAGGGACTTGCGCACCATGAAGTTCCGTCCGCGCGCCTGGCAAGGCTCGTGCGATCCGTCCGGTGGGCGGACGGGGCGTCCGCGGATCGGGCAGGGAGGGAGCCGTGAGCCAAACGCGCGCGACCGCGGTCGCCGTCGTCGTCTTCGCTCTTCTCGGCTCCGTGGCCGCACGGGGAGCAGACCCCGCCGAGAAGCTCGCCGCGACGTACTCGCTCGACGGCGAGCACCGGGACAAGGGCTCGTTCCGGGGCGACTGCACGATCACGAAGTCCGGCTCGAGCTGGGCCGTCGCGGCGAACGTCCGTTACGCCTCGGGGGCCCGCGAGCGCCGGACGGGCAAGGGCACGCTCTCGGGCAGCACCCTCACGGTCGCGTTCGACGTGCTCCCCTCGGGCAGCACGGCCTCGTTCCGGCTCGACGCGCGCTACTCGCTCGCGAGCCTCGACGTCCTCCGCGGGACGCTCGAGCGCACGAACGGCTGGGACGTGGGCACCGAGCGGCTCCGGCGCCCCGGCAAGGGCCTCGTCCTCGTCATCGCGAACCGCCAGTGGGAGGTCCAGCACCTCGTCTCGGCGCTGACGCAGACCGCCGGGCTCCCGGACGCGATCGACCGCGGCACCGTCGAGCGGATCTACCACCAGGACGGCGCCATGGGCGCCGAGGCCCGGCGCCCGCGCGTCCGCCTCCGCTGCGACGGCTACGAGGTCGAGGTCTGGTGCATCGAGGACCTCACGCAGGCCGTCTTCGGCTGGGAGAACCTCACGCGCACCAAGTGGAACGAGCTCGCGCGCGTCTTCGCGGGCGAGGGCGGCGACCTCTCGCAGCCGAGGAAGCCGGCGGCCGTCGTCACCTTCGGGTCCGGCGCCGGGACGAGCTCGGTCCCCAACAACGGCTCGGTCGTCGTCGGGGAGAGCGTCTTCGTCTACGACCCGCTCTACGCGACGAGCCACGACCCCTGGCGCGCCGACCTCGGACGCCTCGTCGAGTCGGCGGGGCCCGACCTCCTCGCCGGCTTCGCGACGGTGCGCGACGCGATCGAGCCCGGCTTCGCGCGGCCGCCCGTCACGGCGGGCACGCCGCGCCTCTACTGGGGCGACGACTTCGCGTCCGTCGGCGTCGTCAACGTCGAGCACAACGAGGACTACGTCTGGGCCGACCCGCTCACGTGCAAGGCGTTCACGACGCGCGTGAAGGGCAAGCGGATCGGCGCGGTGGACACGGCCCACGGCCTCTTCCACCTGAAGGCGAGGACGGTCTCCGATGCGCCGTGCCTCTACGTCGCCGGGATCCTCAACCGCGTGGGCAAGTTCGAGGAGCTCGACGCCGACCCGAAGGGCCAGACGACGACGGTCATGCAGAATGCGGCGGCGGTGACCGTGAGGCTCGTCCCGACGCTCACGAAGAACCTCGCGGGCGAGTAGCCCTCAGGTCCCGAGCGCCCCCATGCGCCGCTTGAGCGTGAGCGCCTGCTCGACGGTCGCGTAGTCGCCGCACGCGGCGGCGGCGGCGAGGGCCTTCTCGAGCTGGAGGCGGCCCTGCGCGTGGTCGTTCTTCGCGACGAGGAAGAGAGCGCGCGCGTAGGCGACGCGGGCAGCCGAGCGTGCATCGAGCGCGGCGCGCTCGAGCGGGTCGAGCACGCTCTTCGCGACGTTCTCGTCCTTCCGGGCGAGGTGAGCCCGGACGAGGTTCAGCGAGCGGCGGACCCACGAGCTCATGTCGCCCGACGCGCGCGCGAGCGACGCCGCGCGCTCGAAGGCGCCGGCCGCGTCG
>CAZYLP010000339.1:0-8892 GCA_964648345.1 uncultured Planctomycetota bacterium | reverse complement strand
GCTGCGGAAGGCCTCCCGCGACCACCCCCGGTCGCCGCGCTCCCTGCCCACGGGCGCTCGGCTCACTCGGCGCCGAGCGCCCGGAGCCGCTCCCCGGTGTAGATCCCTGTGTCGTGGCCGTCGGTCCAGGCGAAGCGGATCCCGTAGTGGCCGACCGGCTCGGCATCCTTGATGCCGATGTCCCTCGGGATCGTGTCCTTCACGAGCGTCTTCTTGCCGGTGAGCTCGTCGATGCAGCCCGCGCAGCGGCAGGCGTCGCGGAGGTCCACGTAGGAGACACGCGTCGCCTTCCCGTCGGCCCACTTCACGACGAAGGTGCGCGTGGTGTCGGAGAGCTCGACGCCGTCGGGCTCGGTCGATGCGTCGGGCATGTCAGGGTTCCTCTTCTACGGCGACGGGGGCACGGAGCGCGATCGAGCGCACGCACGCTTCGGCGCGCGCGACGGCCCGGACGGCCTCCTCGATCGGGACGGGGTTCGGCTTCTCGCCGAGCACGAAGTCGCGGAAGTCGGCGACGACCTGGGGCAGCGTCCCCACGCGGGGCCCGAGGTCCACCGGGTTCGCGCCGCGCGCGTGGAGGCGGTCGAGGCGGTGCGCGACCCGGTCGCCATGAAGCGCTCCGCGGTCGCCGAGGATCGTGAAGGAGTCGGCCGTCCCCTCGCCCTTCAAGCGCACGGCGAGCGAGAACGTCCCGCCGTCACGCGCCTCGAAGAGCGCGGAGAACGAGAGGCCGTCCTCGTCAGGAGCCTCGTGGGAGGTGACGCGCGCGAAGCCGCGGGGGAAGACGAGCCCGGCCCAGTCGAGGTGATGGATCCCGCAGGCCCAGACCGCGCGGTGGAAGTGGGTCGCCATCGAGTCGGACGTCTTCCGCTGCGTGAAGTCTCCGCGCAGGAAGAGGGCCTGGGCGCTCCGCGCGGGGCCGACCTCGGCGATCAGCTCGGCGGCCTTGCGATAAGCGGGCTCCCAGCGGAGCGTCTGCGCGACCATCACCTTCCCGCTCTGCGCCTTCACCGCGTCGCGGAGGGAGCGCGCCTCGTCGAGCGCGTGCGTGAGCGGCTTCTCGACGAGGACCGGCTTCCGGGCGCGGACCGCGGCGAGGACGGCGCCCGCGTGATGGTCGGCGGGCGTGACGACGATCACGGCCTGGACGTCGCGATCGTGGACGAGCTCCTCGGTGGATCCGTGGAAGCGACACGAGAGCTCGCGGGCCTTCGCTTCGCCGAGGAGGCGGTCGCGGCGCGCGCACGCGACGAGACGGACGCCCGCGACCTCGCCCTTCGCGATGTGCGACGCGTAGCGCGAGCCGTGGAGACCCGTCCCGAGAAGACCGACTCCGAGCATGCTGGAGAGCATGTATCATAAGCCCTCGGAGGCTCCCCTAGATGCTGGGCAAGGACGAGATGCGTCCGATCTTCGCCGCTCGCCGCGAGCGCTTCATGCGGCGCATGGGCGGCGGCGTCGCGGTCATCTTCTCCGCGCCCGTGCGTCACCGGAACGGCGACGTGGACTTCGACTACCGCCAGAGCTCGGACCTCTACTACCTGACGGGCTTCGCCGAGCCCGAGTGCGTCCTCGTCCTCACGCCCGACCGGAACGAGCGCTTCACTCTCTTCGTCCGGCCGCGCGACAAGGAGAAGGAGATCTGGACCGGCCGCCGCGCCGGCGTCGAGGGCGCGAAGGCGCGCTTCGGCGCCGACCAGTCCTTCCCCATGGACAAGCTCGATGAGGAGCTCCCCAAGCTCATCGAGGGCTCGACCAAGCTCCACGCCCACGTGGGCCAGGACCGCGAGCAGGACGACGTCCTGTTCCGCGCGCTGAGGAAGGTCCGCGACAAGGTGCGCCTCGGCGTGAAGTGCCCGGGCGTGATCGTGGATGTGAAGGAAGAGCTCGCGGACATGCGGCTCTACAAGGCCCCGGAGGAGCTCGCCCTCCTGAGGAAGGCCTGCGAGATCTCGTGCGACGCGCATCGCGACGCGATCCGGGATGTCCAGCCCGGCATGCACGAGTTCACGCTCCAGGGGATCATCGAGGGCCGCTTCCGGCGCGAGGGCGCGCGTCGCAACGGCTACCCCTGCATCATCGGCGCGGGGGACAACGCGACGATCCTCCACTACAACGACAACGACGGCCGCGTGCGCGAGGGCTCGCTCGTCCTCGTGGACGCGGGCGCCGAGCTCGACTACTACACGGCCGACATCACGCGGACGTTCCCCGCGGACGGCCGCTTCACGCCCGCTCAGCGCAGGATCTACCAGCTCTGCCTCGATGCGCAGAAGGCCGGAATCGACGCGGTGAAGCCGGGCGCGCCGTTCCTCGCGGCCCACGAGGCCGCGCTCGCCGTCCTGATCGACGGCTTCCGCGCGCTCGGGCTCCTCCAGGGGACGGTCGAGGAGATCCGCGAGAAGGAGACGTACAAGACCTACTTCATGCACAAGACGTCCCACTGGCTCGGCATGGACGTGCACGACGTCGGTCTCTACAAGATCGAGGGCGAGTGGCGGCGGCTCGAGCCGAACATGGTCCTCACGGTCGAGCCGGGGATCTACATCGCCGACGACTGCGAGCAGGCCCCGAAGGAGTTCCGCGGCATCGGCGTCCGCATCGAGGACGACGTCCTCGTGACGGCGGGCGGCTGCGAGAACCTCTCCGCGTCGGTCCCGAAGGAGATCGACGAGCTCGAAGCGTTGCGGCCGTGAAGGCGGCGCTCCTCCAGCTCGGCACGATCGTCTTCGCGGTGGCGGTGTTCTTCCTCCTCCGCGACCACGCGAAGACCGTCGCGCTCACGCTCGGAGGGATCGCGCTCCTCCTCCCGATCTTCTGGCTCCTCGTGAGCGCCATGCGGCCGGCGCTCCCCGACAGGAAGTGCCCGAAGTGCGCGAAGGAGACGCTCCGCCTCCTCAAGCCGGGCGAGCGCCTCGGCGCGCGCTGCCCCGAGTGCGGCTTCGAGGACGCCGAGCTCTACGTGCCGTATCTCATCGACGTGGACGACGCCCTGTGACGCTCGGCTACTGCTTGAACGTCCACCCGGGCGAGACGCTCGACGAGGTCTGCGCGGCCATCGAGGGCCCCGTGAAGCGCGCCCGCGAGCTCGCCGGCGAGATCGGCGTCGGGCTCTACCTCGCGGCGAGCGCCGTCCGCGAGGTCGAGGCGAGCGAGCGCGCCTTCACGCGCCTCGAGCGCGCTCTCGACACCGCGGGCGTCCAGGTCTTCACGGCGAACGCGTTCCCCTACGGCGGATTTCACGCGGCGAGCGTGAAGCGCTCCGTCTACTCCCCGCAATGGGACGAGCCCGAGCGCCGCGACTACACGATCGCCGTCGCGCGCGTGCTCCGCCGGCTCGGAGGGCGATCCATCTCGACGGTCCCGATCGCGTTCCGCGGCGCGCCGGTGAACCTCGCGCGCGCCGGCCGGCATCTCGTCGAGGTGGCGCGAGAGCTGGGAGGACTGTCGCTCGCGATCGAGCCCGAGCCCTTCTGCGTCGTCGAGCGCGCGAGCGAGCTCGTCGAGTTCCTCCATGACCACGTCTTCTATCGCGGCGAGAACCTCGCTAGTGACAGGATCGGCGCGTGCCTGGACGCGTGCCATCACGCCGTCGTCTTCGAGGAGATCGAGGACGCGCTCCGCACGTACGAGCAGGGCGGCGTCCGCGTCGTGAAGGCGCAGCTCTCGAGCGCGCTCCTCGTGAAGGACGTGGAGAAGCTCCGCGCCTTCGCGGAGCCGCGCTACCTCCACCAGACCTTCTGGAAGCGCGGCTCGGAGATCGGCCGCGCGGAAGACATCGACGAGGCGCTCCAGGCCGCGAAGGGCGCGCAGGAGGTCCGCTCGCACTTCCACGTCCCGCTCGCGTGGGAGGGCGACGGCGAGATCGGGACGACGCGGCCGCTCCTCGAGCGAGCGCTCCCCGCGATCGCGAAGGCCACGCCCGACCTCGAGGTCGAGACGTATACGTGGAGCGTGCTCCCCGAGGCGACCCGCGCTCGTTACGGCGATGACGTGAGCGCCATGGTCGCGGCCGAGATCGAGTGGGTTCGAAGCGTCCTCTAACTTTCGCCGTCTGACTTCTGGAGGGTCGGCGGCTGCTCCACGAAGCGAGGAGGAGTTGCGGCGTGGTCCGCCTCGTGCGCTGCCGCGTCCTTCATGAAGCAGGACTCTCTCCACGCGGCACTCGTCGCCATCTGTTCGTTCTCGATCGTGGGCTGCGGCTCACGCGATGGACACGAGACGGAACGGAATCACCACTGGAACCTCTCCGTGGTCAATCAGGACTACCGGCACGACATCGAGGTCCGGATCGACGGCGACACCGTGGGCGAGATCAAGGAAGGCCGCATGGCCTTCTACCGGATCCGCCCCGGCGTGCGCGCCCTCGCGCTCCGCGACGAGCACGGCGCCATGCAGGACTTCGGTCCGCTCGTCTTCACGCGGAACCAGCAGATCAACGTCGCCTACAACCAGCTGTACGCGACGCCGCCGCCCCCGAAGCCCGAACCGGATCCGGACTGGGACGACGATGACGAGGACGACGAGTAGCGGGGGCTACTCGCCCTGCGCGGCGATCTCGCTCAAGGAGTCCTCGACGCGCCAGTCCTCGCCGCCCAGGTCGAGGTAGCGGCCGAACTCCTTCTTCGCCTGACGATACTGCTTGTGGATGAAGTAGATCGCGCCGCGGAGGTAGTGCGCCTCGCGGAAGTGCGAGTTGAGGCAGGCGGACTTCGGGTCCTTCGGCTCGAGCGAGAAGATCACGTTCAGGTTCTGGATCGAGGTCTCCCAGTCCTGGAGGCGCAGCGAGACCTTGGCGAGGAGATAGTGGCCGCCCGTGTAGCGGCCGGGCTCGAGGAGGGCCGTCCCGGTCGCGTAAGCCTCGCGCGCCTTGTGCAACTCCATCCCACGCTCGTGGTACTCGCCGAGCTCGAACCAGCCCTGGACGTCCTTCGGGTCCTTCTCGACGCGAGCGCGGAGCGTGTCGTAGCGGGTGACGCGGGGCGCGTCCGTCTCGTCGTTCGCGTCGAACGGGCTGCGGATCCTGACCATCGTGGTCTTCTCGGTCTGACACCCCGAGTAGAGCCCCGTCGCACCGAGCAGGCACACGAGAGCGAAGGCCTTGAGCTTCATTGTCCCCACAACTCCCCTTTTTGAGTCCCCCGCGGAGACCCCTACGTCCCGGACTAAGTTACCGGCAACCGCCTTGGCTCGGCAAGAGTTTCGTTCATTCGCCCCGAGCGAAACCCTTCGAGGTCGAGAGTCACGAACTTGAAGCCCAGCTCGCGCAGGCCCGACGTGATCTTGTCCCGGACACCCGGCGCGACGGCGCGTGAAATTTCCTCGGCGGCGAGCTCGATCCGGGCGGTCTCGTCGTGGTGCCGGACACGGAGCTCGCGGAAACCGAGCGAGCGGAGGAGCATCTCGGCGCGCTCGACCTGCGAGAGCTTGGCCGCCGTCACGGGCGAACCGTAAGGGATCCGCGAAGCGAGGCAGGCCATCGCGGGCTTGTCCCACGTCTCGAGGCCGTAGTCCTTCGAGAGAGCGCGGATCTCCTCCTTGCGGAGGCCCGAGTCGGCGAGCGGCCGCAGGACCTTGTGCTCGAAGGCCGCCTTCATGCCGGGGCGGAACTCGCCGAGGTCGTCGGCGGTGAGGCCGTAAGCGACGGCCTCGATCTCCTCGCGGGCCTTGAGCTCGCGGTCGAGCGTGTCGAAGAGCTCGCTCTTGCAGTGGTAGCAGCGCTGGGGCGAGTTCTCGACGTAGCCCGGACGCGCGAGCTCGTTCGTGCGCAGCTCGATCAGCCGAACGCCGATCGTGCGCGCGAGCCGGCGGCAGGCCTCGAGCTCGTCCTGCGGGAGGCTCTCCGAGCGAGCGGTCACGGCGAGGACGCTATCCTTCGGGTGCGCAACCGACGCGAGCTTGAGGAGGAGCGTCGAGTCCACGCCGCCCGAGAACGCGACGGCGAGCTTGCCGCCCCGGACGAGCCCGCCGCGAAGGATCTCGAGGGCCCGGTCGCGCTTCGTTTCGAGCTCGGACGTGAGGCTCATGGCGAGGCATTGTATCGTGAAACTCCTCGCTAAGATGCATCCCACCTGGAGGTACAACCCCGTGAAGCTCAAGGCCCTGTCCGCGACGGCGCTCGCTCTCCTCCTCGCGGTCGATGTCTCGATGCGGCTCCAGGCCCCCTCCGCGCACGCGCAGGGCGGCGACGCGCGCGAGAGGCGACGCGACGCGACCGTGCGTGCGGTCGAGAAGGTGGGGCCGACCGTCGCGAACATCTCGGCGGACCGGATCCTCGTCGAGCGCTACCCACCGGGCTTCGAGCAGTTCTTCCGCGAGTTCGGCGGCCGCGGCGGCGAGCGGAAGTCGGTCTCGCGGAGCCTCGGCTCGGGCGTCGTCATCGACCCGGCGGGCTACATCGTCTCGAACGCCCACGTCGTCCAGCGAGCCGTGAAGATCCTCGTCACGCTCCCCGACGAGCGCGAGTACGAGGCGAACCTCCTCTCGGTCAGCTACGGGCACGACCTGGCGCTCCTCAAGATCGAGGCGGGCGCGGCGCTCCCGTTCTCGAAGCTCGGGAGCTCGTCGGACCTCATGTCGGGGGAGACGGTCGTCGCGCTCGGGAATCCGTTCGGCCTCGAGAACACCGTCACGCGCGGCGTGATCAGCGCACGCGACCGGAAGATCAAGAAGGACGGCCGCGAGCTCGAGGGCACGTTCCTCCAGACGGACGCCGCGATCAACCCGGGGAACTCGGGCGGACCGCTCGTGAACCTCGACGGCGAGCTCATCGGCGTCAACACCGCGATCCATGCGGGAGGGCAGGGGATCGGCTTCGCGATCCCGGCCGACCGCGTCCGCGCCGTCCTCTCCGAGCTCTCGGACCCGGAGCGCCTCCGCGACTCGTGGCTCGGCTGGAAGCTCGAGGACACGAAGGACGGCGTGAAGGTAGTCCGCATCGACGAGGGCGGCCCGGCGCAGGCCGCGGGGATCGCGGCGGGCGACGTGATCGACCAGTGCGGCACCGTCCGCGCGATCTCCGTCTTCGAGGTCCACAAGCAGTTCTTCTCGCACGAGGGCGCCGTGAACCTCGCCCTCCGCGGCAAGGACGGGACGAAGAAGACGATCCCGCTCGCGCCCGTCGCGTCGCCCGCGCGCGCGATCATCGAGAAGCGGCTCGGCCTCCAGGGCCGGGAGCTCACGCCGTCCCTCGCCTGGAAGCGCGGCCTCGAGATCGAGGCGGGCGTGCTCGTCATGGCCCCGACCGCCGGCGGCCCCGCGGCGCGGATCGGCGTCGAGGCGAACGACGTCGTCACCAAGCTCGGCCGGAAGATCAACAACCGCCTCGGCCAGGCCGCGTGGCAGATCGTGCCGATCCAGGGGACGAACCACCTCTCGAAGGTGCTCGAGGACGTGAAGAAGGGCGAGGAGATCGGGATCTGGGTCCTGCGCAACGGCCGCGAGCTGCAAGGAGAGCTGCGCGCGGACTGACCCTCGACTCGTTCCTCGCTCGGGTAAACGGCGGTAACATGTCGCCCACCATGGAAGGCACCTCTCCGACTCCGCCTGTCGCCTCCGCGGGCGCTGCGGCTGCACCGGTAGACCGCGCGGAGCTCGCGCGCCGCGCGCTGGTCCCGATCGTGCCGAACGCGGGGCCGCGCTGCCCGCGATGCGGCAACCGCCTCGCCGAGGCCGGCACGAAGAGCTGCTCGCGCTGCCTCGTGGACCCGAGCTCCCCGGAGGCGGCCGCGATGCTCGTCCAGGAGGGCACGGCCCTCCGCGAGTTCTTCCGGGGCGCGGCCTACGTGCCGCGCGGCTTGATGACGATCCTCGCGCGGCCGCGACTCTGGCCCGTCGCGGCGCTCCCGTTCCTCCTCAACATCGTCATCTTCGTCCTCGTCACCTACGCGGGCCTCGCGCTCATAAAGACGTTCTCGCTCCAGTACTCCGACGCGAAGGCGCTCTCGGACTGGACCGGGTGGTGGACGGTCGCGGCGTACATCATCAAGTTCCTCGCCTACATCTCCTACTACCTCGGCTTCGTCATGGTCCCGCTCCTGACGGCGTGGGCGATGAGCGCGTTCCCGTTCTCGATCGTCCTGAGAGCCATCTTCATGCCGTTCGCGACGATCCTCGGCGAGCGCGCGGAGCAGCTCATCCTCGACCTCCCGCAGGCGAAGGAGCCGTTCAACTTCGGCGCCCTCCAGGCGGCCATCGTCATCTCGATCGTGGACACGCTCCTCCTCGCGCTCCTCCAGGCCGTGCTCTACGTGGTCCTCATCCCGCTCGCGCTCATCCCGCCGATCTGGATGGTGCTCCCGCCCGCGATCATGGCGGGCATGGACCACACGGACCCGACCTTCTGCCGGAAGAACTACTACATGCGCGAGCGCACCGCGCTCTGGAAGGCGCGGAAGTGGCGCTTCCTCGGGTTCGGGGTGACGTTCTTCTTCCTGCTCGGGATCCCGTTCGTGAACGCGGTCATCTTCCCGGTCGTCGCGGCGGGTGCCGTCCTCCTCTACCTCGAGCTCGACCGGAAGTAGCGAGATGGTCTCTCCCGCGCCGCCGCCCGTGGAGGTGCGCGGCCTCAGGAAGTCCTACGGCACGACGCAGGCCGTGGACGGCCTCGACCTCGAGGTCCGATACGGGGAGTGCTTCGGACTCCTCGGCCCGAACGGGGCGGGGAAGACGACGACGGTCGAGATCCTCGAGGGCCTGATCGCCGCGGACTCGGGGACCGTCTCGATCTTCGGGGCCCGGTATCCGGAGGACACGCAGCACATCCGCGAGCAGATCGGCGTCGCGCTCCAGGAGACCGAGCTCTACGGGCGGCTCTCGGTGCTCGAGACGGTCGTCCTCTTCTCGAGCTTCTACGAGGAGCCGCGGCCGCCGCTCGACGTCCTCCGCGAGGTC